>CAYJMY010000019.1:0-18244 GCA_964371125.1 uncultured Mesorhizobium sp.
ACCATCGCCAGGCGGAGATGGAAGCCGCCGACCAGCGCGAAGCGCTCGAAGCCGAGCGCGGGCGCAACGAACAGATCCAGGCCGAGCAACGCCAGGTGCAGAGCTTCGTCGTCACCTCCATCGCGACCGGGCTGTCGCACCTGGCGAACGGCGACCTGACGTTCCGCATCACCGAACCGTTCCCGCCGAACTACGAATCCCTGCGTGAGGACTTCAACGGCTCGGTGGCGGTGCTGTCGGATGCGATCCAGGGCATCTACAACGCTTCGGCGACGATCAGGAGCGGTTCGGGGGAGATCTCCAAGGCGGCCGACGACCTGTCGCTGCGGACGCAGCAGCAGGCTTCGAGCCTCGAGGAAACGGCGGCGGCACTGAACGAGATCACCTCGACGGTGCGCAGCACATCCGACGGCGCCGACAAGGCCCATGTGGCAGCGGTCGCAGCCAACAATGAGGTCAAGCAGGGCGGTTCGGTCGTAGCGGAAGCAATCGCAGCGATGAGCATGATCGAGAAGTCGTCCAGCGCTATCGGGCAGATCATCGGCGTCATCGACGAGATCGCCTTCCAGACCAACCTTCTCGCCCTCAATGCCGGCGTCGAGGCGGCCAGGGCTGGCGACTCCGGCAGAGGTTTCGCCGTGGTCGCGTCCGAAGTCCGCGCGCTTGCCCAGCGCTCGGCCGAGGCCGCCAAGGAGATCAAGTCGCTGATCAACTCGTCGACGGCGCAGGTGGCGGTCGGCGTCGATCTCGTCGGCAAGACCGGCACCGTTCTCGAGCGGCTCGCCGGCCACGTCGAGCGGATCAACGCCATCGTTTCCGAGATCGCCGGTTCGGCGCGCAGCCAGGCCAACGGGCTGATCGAAGTGAATACCGCGGTCGACCAGATGGACCGGGTCACGCAACAGAACGCGGCGATGGTCGAAGAGACCACGGCCGCCAGCCATTCGCTTGCGCACGAGGCGGCCGAACTGAGCCAGCGCGTCAACCGCTTCCGCGTCGGCGCGGCGAACGCAGGCGGGGCATCGCCGAATCGGGTCGCGCCGACACCGTCGCGGCCACAACCGCGGGTGGTCGAGGTCGCCGGCGTGACGATGCGCAGCGGGGTAGCGCGCGAACTCCAGCCGGCCACCGCCGCGGACGGCTGGGAGGAATTCTGAGGACCCCTTCCATCCCAAAACACGGTCGACCCACGGTCGACCGTTGGGGCCGCTCCCTTGCGGTGCGAATTGACTTCGGTCGCGGTGCGCGCCACTGAGTGGCCTCGTCCGGGACGTTTCCATGCCTGAACTTCACATGAGCGTCGGCGAGATCGCCGTCTTCGCCGCGGCTGCCGCCCTGTCGGGCGCGGTCTCCGGCCTGCTCGCCGGCATCTTCGGCATCGGCGGCGGCGCGATCCTCGTCCCGGTCTTCTACCAGTTCCTCACGGCGCTCGGCGTGGACGAGAGCGTGCGCATGCACCTGTCGGTCGGCACCTCGCTGGCGATCATCATCCCGACGTCGATCCGGTCCTTTTCGGCGCACAAGGCGCGGGGCGCGGTGGACATGGATCTGCTGAAATCGTTCCTCGTCCCGGTGCCGGCGGGCGTCGTCGCCGCCTCGCTGATCGCGGCTTCGGTCTCCAGCGGCCAGTTGCGCGCCATTTTCGCCTGCATCGCGCTGCTGGTCGGCCTGCGGCTCGTCTTCAATCGCGAAAGCTGGGTCATCGGCCGCGAAATCCCCGGAAATCCGTGGCGGGCAGTCGTCGGCTTCGTCATCGGGCTTTTGTCGACGCTGATGGGAATCGGCGGCGGCGTCATGAACAACACGTTCATGACGCTCTTTGGCCGGCCGATCCACCAGGCGGTCGCGACATCGTCGGGGGTAGGCGTGCTGATCGCCATACCGGGGGCCATCGGGCTGATCTGGGCCGGATGGGGCAATCCGTTCCTGCCGATCGCGTCGACCGGCTACGTCAACTGGATCGCCGTCGCGCTGATCATCCCCGTGGCGCTGGTCGTCACTCCCTTCGGCGTGCGCATCTCGCACTGGCTGTCGCGCCGCCATCTCGAGATCGGCTTCGGCCTCTTCTGCCTCTCCGTCGCCGCACGGTTCTTCGCCAGCCTGATGTGAGGCCGGCGGTCAGTCGCGGAGGATCATGCGGTCGCCGCGCACATCGAAGCCGGAGAGGGAACCGAGAAAGCTCATGCCGAGCAGGGACTGTTCCAGCGTTCCGGCTTCCGCCACCAGGATGGTCATGTTGCGGCGAACGATCGTGCCGACCGCGAGTTCGGCCGCGGTGAAGCGCGCCGCGCGCGCCAGACCGTTCGCCGTCTGGACGGGGATGACGTATTTCAGCGTCGCCGGATCGACGCCGACGGCTCGGGCATCGGCTGCGGCAAGAACCGTCGTGGTGGCGCCGGTGTCGACGACGACGTGCACGGCGACGCCGTCGATGGTGATGCGCGCCTCGAAATGCCCGTTTCCGGCCTTCTCCAGAAAGACCGCGTTGCCGTCCGCGGAAACGGACAACGGGCTGCCGGGGACCAGCCCTGCCGTGATGCGGCTGGCGATGTCCTGCAGTTCGTAGCGATACTGGTAGCCGGCCATGAGGGCGAGAACGATAGCCGCCCAGGCGGCGAGGCCCCTGGCGACGGCGCCAAGACGGTGTCGCGATCCGAGGATGCCGACGGCGATGACGGTTCCCAGGATCGAAAGCGCGATGACGCGGGCATAGCGGTCGCCTTCGCCGCCGAAACCCGGTTCCTGTGTCGCGACCAGGAACACGATGCCGACGGCGATCGCGGCGAGAACCAGCCAGAAACCGCGACCCGCCATGTCAGCCCGCAGCGCCGCGTTCGCGTTGAAGGCGCGTTCGGCGCGTCTCGCGCCGCGGCTTGCGTTCGACCGTTTCGAGTCTGGCCGGGAGTTCGGCCATGATGGCGCGCCGCGTTTCCGGAGACATGCCGATCCACGCTGAGATCTCGTCGCGCGTGCGGCCGCAGCCGAAGCAATAGTTCGTCTTCGGATCGATCTGGCAGACGAGGATGCAGGGCGATTCGATGGACAAAGGCTCGCTTCCGGTTGCGCGATCCAAATGGGGCAGGACCCGCGCCAATGCAAGGCCGGAGGGAGCCCGGACGGATGGGCCTTCGACTTTTGCGCGAATTGTGCGACGGCTACAATCAGTCTATGAGCGTTTCCGGACTAATGGAGACCTGCGCGGCGATGACCATCACCGGATTGCCATTCGACGACTTCCGCGCGCTGTTTCCGCAACTCCCCGGACCGGACGACGACGCGGCGGCTGCGGTGCGCAGAGACTTCCGGCGCATGCGCAAGCCCCATTCGTCGCTCGGCCGCCTCGAGGAGATGGCCGAATGGCTTGCCGCGTGGACCGGCAGGCCACCCGCCGTGACGCGTCCGCTGGTCGCAATCTTTGCTGGCAACCACGGGGTGGCTCGAAACGGCATCTCCAAGCGCCGTCCGGAAGAGACCGCCGCGATGGTGGAGCTTTGCGCGGCCGGTGGCGCGGCGGTGAACCAAATCTGCATCGCCCACGACCTCGGCCTGAAGGTCTTCGACCTCGCGCTCGACCTGCCGACCGCGGACTTCACCGAGGGGCCGGCGCTCGACGAGCGCGCCTGCGCGGCGACGATGGCGTTCGGCATGGAGGCCGTCGCCGGCGGCGCCGACCTGCTGTGCATCGGCGACCTTGGCGTCGGCAACTCGACGGTTGCCGCCGCCATGCTTGCGGCCCTGTTCGGCGGCTCCGGCGCAGACTGGGTCAAGCCCGGCGGCACCGTGGACGAGGATCTGACCGCGCGCCGGATAGACGTCGTCGATCGCGCACTCTCGGTCCATGCCGGGCGGCTGAAGGACCCGTTCGAAGTCCTGCGCAGGGTCGGCGGCCGCGAGTTCGCGGCGATCGCGGGCGCGATCCTCGCCGCCCGTATCCAGCAGGTGCCGGTGATCCTCGACGGATTCGCCGCGACAGCCGCAGCCGCCGTTCTCCACGCCATGCAACCCGGCGTGCTCGACCACTGCCTCGCCGCGCATGTCTCGTCCAGACCCGGCCACCGCGAGGCGTTGCGGCATATGGGATTGCGTCCGGTCCTCGACCTCGGCCTTTCGCACGGGGAGGGGACTGCCGCCGCTCTGGCAGCCGGACTGGTCAAGTCGGCCGCACTCGTTCATTCGGGAATGGCGGCAGCGCTTCACTAACGCCCGCCGCCCGCCGCCGCGGCTCGCGTCGGCAGGGCCGGCATGTCTTCCATGACACGCGTCGGCGGGAAGATGGCAATCGCCTCGGTGCCCTCGCGCAGCTTGGAATTCAAGACGAACTCGCCGTCGTGCATGGCGAGCAGGCCCTGGACGATCGGCAGGCCAAGGCCGGTGCCCTGTTCGGCACTCTTGATGGCGATGGAGCCCTGGCCGAAGGCCGACAGGACGACCGAGATCTCCTCGGGCGGGATGCCCGGACCGTCGTCGACGACGGCAAGATACTGCCCGCCGCCGGCGGTCCAGCCGACCTTGACGCGGATCTCGCCGCCGGAAGGCGTGAACTTCACGGCGTTGGAGAGAAGGTTGAGCGTGATCTGGCGCACGGCGCGCTCGTCGGCGAACAGCTTCGGCAGGGAATGTTCGAACTGCTCGACCACGCGGATGTTCTTCTGCCGGGCCTTCAGTTCGGTGAGATGGCAGCAGTCCTCGACCACCGCGACAAGGGAGATCGGCTCTTCGTTCAGCTGATAGCGGCCCGCCTCGATGCGCGACAGGTCCAGGATCTCGTTGATCAGGTCGAGAAGATGCCTGCCGGAATCGTGGATGTCCTGTGCATATTCGCGGTAAGTCGGGTTCTCCATCGAGCCAAGGACTTCCTTGGCCATGACCTCGGAGAAACCGAGGATGGCGTTGAGCGGCGTGCGCAGTTCATGGCTCATCGAGGCGAGGAAACGCGACTTGGCCAGGTTGGCGTCCTCGGCGCGCCGGCGGCCCTCGTCGGACATGGACTTGGCCGTCTCCAGTTCGGCGATGAGCGCATCCTTCTCGGTGCGGAAGGACAGAAACATCAGCGCGGACTTGTTGAAGTGCCCGGCGACGTAGTCGAAGAACGGCAGCGATACGACCAGAAGCCCGGCCATGATCGCCTCGACCGGATCGCGCAGATTGCCGCCGAGCAGCGCGTAGGCGACGACCGGGATGGCGAATGTCACGCGCAATGCGCCGCTCAGTGCCGAGGCGATGATGGCGGTCGCCGCCATCGCCAGGAGCAGGACGACGGCCTTGACGACGGCGAATTGATCGACTCCGCAGGGCGAACAGCCGAGGGCGGTGAAGTAGGCCCATGCCAGTCCCGTCACCAGGTGAAGCGCCAGGAACAGGCGATGGGTCGTTACGACATCGACCCGCGACGTCTCGGTCCGGTCGATGCGGCGGGCGTAGAAGGCCAGGCCGGTATAGCAGGCGGCCGCGATCAATGCCCAGACGAGGATCGTGCCGCTCATTCCGATCAGCAGGCCGCCGGCGGCGATGACGAGGACGAGGAGCGGTATGGCCGCGGCGCTGGTGACGATGGTCCGCGCGTGCAGCTTCAGCAGCTCACGGTCGAATTCGGGGTTTCCCGCGCGCTGCGAAAGACGGTCGCGCGTGCGCCGCACCGCACGTGCCACATCGCTGTTGCGATGGGCCTTGGTGCGGTCCACAATGAATTTGTCTGCCGTGTTCATGTCCGGCAACGGCATGAAAGATATCTGCTTTTTCGATCGATCGCGTTCCGATCAAACGCTAGACGCGAATGATTAAGGTTCTCTTTGCCATATGAGTCGCTTTCTCGGGCTCCGACTGCGGAGCGGCGGCACGCGCCCGCCGCGAAACCGGCTTCGTCTCGCCGGCGACGTCTTCCTAGCGACCTTCGTCTTTGGGCTTCTGGTGCTGGTCGCGGCGCGGATCGATGAAGGCGCGGCCGTCCGGATCGAGGGCAGGGTGGAGGTCACCGACGGCGATTCGCTGGTCATCGAGACCGAACGCATTCGCCTGAGGGGAATCGACGCGCCGGAGCTCGGGCAGACCTGCCGGCGCGACGGCCGCGACTACGCCTGCGGACGCGAAGCGAAGCGCGCGCTCGTCGATTTGGTCGGATCGTTTCCGGTCGCCTGCACGGGGCGGGAAAGGGACCGGTACGACCGGCTGCTCGCGGGCTGCAGTGCCCAGCAGACCGACCTCGCGCGGGCGCAGGTCGCGGCCGGCTGGGCCGTCGCCTACGGCGACTTCGAAAAGGAAGAAGCGGCCGCGCGCGAGGACGGAAGAGGTCTCTGGGCCGGCACGTTCGAGCGTCCGCGCGACTGGCGCGAGAGCCACGGTGCAGCAGCGGAGGCCGAACACGCCAGGCCTTCCTCGATCCTCGCCTGGCTCCGTGCAATCCTCGGTTTTCCTTGATATGCGGTGAAGCCAGTATTCAGAATGGGAGGTATCCGATGAAGCTCTACGACGGCGGCAAGGCGCCCAATCCGAGGCGCGTGCGCGTGTTCCTCGCGGAAAAGGGGATCGAGGTGCCGCTCGTGCCGGTCGACATGGGCGCGATGGAGCACAAGAAGGAGCCGGTCACCTCGCGCAATCCGCTGCAGCGCCTGCCGATCCTCGAACTCGACGACGGCACGATCCTCACCGAATCCGTGGCGATCTGCCGCTATTTCGAGGAGCTTCACCCGGAGCCGGCGCTGTTCGGCCGCGGCGCGCTCGGCAAGGCGCTGGTCGAGATGTGGCAGCGGCGCATGGAACTCAACCTCATGGCGGCGGTGGCGCAGGCATTCCGGCACATCCATCCGGCGATGAAGGAATGGGAGGTTCCGCAGATTGCCGAATGGGGCGAGGCGAACAAGCCGAAGGCGGTCGAGTTCCTGCGCATTCTCGACCGCGAACTCGCCGGCCGCGAGTTCATCGCCGGAGACGACTATTCGATCGCCGACATCACCGGCATGATCGCCGTCGACTTCATGAAGCCGGCGCGCATCGCCGTGCCGGAAGACATGACCAACGTCGTCCGCTGGCACCGCGCGGTGTCGGCGCGGCCCAGCGCTTCGGCCTGAGGCTGGCCTGTTGGCCGAAGGACTGGGGGCGCTCGCGGCGGAGGTACGAGCCTGTCGGGTCTGTCGCGACGCACCGACCGGCCGAGTGCTGCCGCACGAGCCGCAGCCGGTCCTCGTCACTTCGGCCAAGGCCAGGATCCTCATCGCCGGGCAGGCGCCGGGAACGCGGGTCCATGCGACCGGGATTGCCTTCAACGATCCGTCCGGCGACCGGCTGCGCGACTGGCTGGGCGTTGACCGCGCCCAGTTCTACGATCCCGACAATTTCGCCATCCTGCCGATGGGCTTCTGCTTCCCCGGCCTCGATTCGGCCGGCGGCGACCTGCCGCCGCGCCGCGAATGCGCGCCGCTGTGGCGGGCGCGGCTGATGGCGGCGATGCCGCAGATCGACCTCGTGCTGGCGATCGGCATCTACGCCCAATCCTGGCATCTCGGTGCGGCACGATCGGCCTCGCTGACCGATACGGTGCGCGACTGGCGCCGTGTGTTCGCGGCGGCGGCGCCCGCCATCCTGCCGCTGCCGCATCCTTCCTGGCGCAACAGCGGCTGGCTGAAGCGCAATCTGTGGTTCGGAACGGATTTGCTGCCTTTCCTCAAGGAGCAAATCGCGCATCGCATCGGCCGCAATTCTTAGAAGTGAAAGCCGACATTCAGCGACTTGGGGAGAAATTTTTTCTTGCGGTGAGGTGCCGTGGCCATCACAATCGAAACTCTTTTCCAACCGGAGCCAAAAATGGACCGCCTCGACCGAAAGATCCTGCGCCTTCTGCAGGAGGACGCGACGCTTGCCGTCGCCGACATCGCCAAGAAGGTCGGCCTGTCCACCACGCCCTGCTGGCGGCGGATCCAGAAGCTCGAGGAGGAGGGGGTCATCAAGCGGCGGGTGGCTGTCCTCGACCCGCAGAAGATCAACGTCAGGGTGAACGTCTTCGTCTCCATCCGCACCAACGCGCACAGCCTGGAATGGCTGCGCCGCTTCTCGGAGGTGATCCAGGAGTTCCCGGAGGTCGTCGAGTTCTACCGGATGAGCGGCGACGTCGACTATCTGCTGCGCGTGGTCGTTCCCGACATCGCCGCCTACGACGCGTTCTACAAGCGCCTGATCGCGAAGATCGAGATCCGCGACGTCTCCTCGTCCTTCGCCATGGAGCAGATCAAGTACACGACCGAGATGCCGCTCGACTACATGATCGTTGAGAAGGAAAGCGGGTCGCACGCCGCCTGAGCCGGCATCGCGTCCGCGACTATTTGAGGAAGCTCCAGGGCGACGACCTCGGTGCCGGCGCGCGGCTGCTCTCCGATGCGGCGTGCGCCACCTCGGCCCGGCCGATGCTGTAGCCCGACTCGATCACCGCGACCCCGTCCATGATGAACAACTGGGTCTTCTCCAGCCCTGGGCGGATCCGGCCGCTGATCGAGACGAACTCGTTGCTGCCTCCCATGCGGAACGGCGTGGCGGTCGTGACGTGGATGACCTGGTCGGGCGGCGGCTGCGCCGCATGGCTGCAGGCGCCGGCCCAGGGCACGAGCATGAATTCGTAGACGAGGTCGCCGTCCCGGTCGACGGGCAGGGCGTATCCCTCGATCTCGACGGTCGTCCCGTCAAGCGTCCAGGCGAGCCCGGCGACGCCGGCCTGCGTGCCGGCAGCCGACCGATCGGCGTCCTGGCCGCGCAGGGCCGGCCAACCGATCGGCCGCAACTCGGCCGACGCGGTCGTTTCCGCACCGGATACGAGCGTCGCGAGACCGGCCGCGAGCGCCGGGAGAAGGCGAAGGGCGCTGTAGTACGACATGGGGATTATTGAATGCCGCCTCGACCGGTGCGTCAACCGCCTTGTTACGATCCACTCCGCCGGGCAAGGCGTTCGAGCGTCTTCTCCGCCGTCAGTTCGCGCACGGCGTCGCTGCCGATCCAGCGCGCGGTGCGGTCCTCGGACGCCGCCAACTTGCGGGCAAGCGCCAGCGCCGGCCCGTGCAGCGATGGCGAGCGCTTGCCGATCTGGCGCAGCGCCCAGTTGACGGCCTTGCGCACGTAGTTGCGGCTGTCTTCGGCGTGCCGCTCGATGAGCGGCAGAAAGGCGAGAAAACGCTCGTCCGGCGCCTTCTTCTGGTGGACCGCCGCCCAGGCGATCATGGCGAAGGCGGCGCGGCGGACGAATTCACGATCGCTGGCGGCGAACGCCTCGATCAGTCCCGCGGCCTCGGGCAATTCGGCAAACAGGTCCGCGGCGTGGTCGACGATCTCCCAGGAATCGAAATCCTCGGCCCAGGCGTGCGCCTGCGCCGCGGTGACTTGGCGCGGCTCGTCGGTGAAGCTCGCCAAAAGGCGCGCCTCGCGCCAGCCGCTCGCCCAGAGCGCCTGCGCGCGGGCATGGTCCCGGCCGATCGCCTTCGCCAGCGGGCGAAGGACGGCGTTGGACACGCCGAAGGCACGGTCGGCGCGAATGCCGTAGCGCGCCATGCCGGCGCGGTTCTTGTCGGAGGCGAGCGAAGCGAGATGCGCGAGGATATCCTCGACCGTCGCGTCGCGCCCGAGGCCGTCCATGGTGGTACCTACTTCTCCAGGCGGGCGAGCAGCGAGGAAGTGTCCCAGCGCCGTCCGCCCATGGCCTGGACGTCCTTGTAGAACTGGTCGATCAGCGCCGTCACCGGCAGCTTGGCGCCGTTGCGGTCGGCCTCGGCGAGGCAGATGCCGAGGTCCTTGCGCATCCAGTCGACGGCGAAGCCGAAATCGTATTTCCCGGCATTCATCGTCTTGTGGCGGTTCTCCATCTGCCAGGAGCCGGCAGCGCCCTTGGAGATGACCTCGATGACCTTCTCGATGTCGAGCCCGGCGCGCTTGCCGAAATGGATTCCTTCGGCCAGCCCCTGGACGAGGCCTGCGATGCAGATCTGGTTGATCATCTTGGTGAGTTGGCCGGCGCCGGCCGGTCCCATCAGGCCGACCATGCGCGCAAAGGATTCGATGACCGGCTTCGCCCGGGCGAAATGTTCCTCCGCACCGCCGACCATCACGGTGAGCACGCCGTTCTCGGCGCCCGCCTGGCCTCCCGACACCGGCGCGTCGAGGAAGGCGAAGCCGCGCGCGTCTGCCTTTTCGGCCAGTTCGCGCGCCACTTCGGCGGAAGCGGTCGTATTGTCGATGAAAATCGCCCCTTTCTTCATGGCGCTGAAGGCGCCGGAGGAGGGGCCGATGGCGATTTCGCGCAGGTCGTCGTCGTTGCCCACGCAGGCAAAGACGAAGTCCTTGCCGTGGGCGGCGTCGGCCGGCGTCGGCGCGCTCTGGCCGCCATGCTCGGCGACCCACTTTTCGGCGCGCGCCGCGGTGCGGTTGTAGACGGTGACGTCGTGGCCGCCTTTGTTCTTCAGGTGCGCGGCCATCGGATAACCCATGACCCCGAGGCCGAGGAATGCAACTGTCGCCATCTTCGAATCCTTTCAGTCGTTTGGACGCGGTTCATACCGCACTGCGCGAGCGCCGTCAGCGCTTGAGGTGCCGGGTGATACGCCGTTCGATCCACTCGGTGGCGTGGCGGAGCGTCTCGACCAGCGCCAGATAGACCAGCGCGGCCCATATGTAGGTCTGGAAGTCGAAGCTGCGCGAGAAGGCCAGCCGCGTGACGCCCATCAGGTCATAGACGGTGATGATGGCGACGATGGCCGAGCCCTTGATCATCAGGATGAGCTCGTTTCCGTAGGGGCGGAGCGCGACGATCAGCGCCTGCGGGAGGATGATCTTGCGCAGCGTCTGCCATTTCGTCAGGCCGAGCGACGCGGCGCCCTCCCACTGCCCCTTGCCGACGCTGTCGATGGCGCCGCGGAGGATCTCAGCCTGGTAGGCCGCGGTGTTGAGGGTGAAGGCGAGCACGGCGCAGTACCAGGCTTCACGGAAGAACGTCCAGAGACCGATCGCGTCGAGCTGGGGCCGGAAGCTGCCGAGGCCGTAGTAGATCAGGAACGTCTGTGCGAGCAGCGGGGTGCCGCGGAAGAAATAGACATAGCCGTAGGCGATGCCGCCGATCACCGGGTTGCGCGACATGCGGCCAGCGGCGACCGGGATCGAGAGCAGCGCGCCGAGCACGGTGGAGACCACGACGAGCGTCATGGTGACGCCGAGACCCGAGGCGTAGGTCGGCGCATAGCGCCGGAAGAGGTCGGGATTCCATGCCGTGACCAGATAGGCCACGAGCAGCAGGCCCAGCAGGATCCACAAGCCGACGAGGGCGTGGCCGGCGATGCGCGTGCGCGTCCAGCTGCGTGAAACGGGCGGCGGCGGCTCGACGACCGCCGCTTGCGAGGCCACGACCGTCATCGCTTGACCTCCGAGCGGCTGACCGAGCGCTCGACGGCGTGGATGCCGAAAGAGGATATGATGGCGAGGACGAGGTAGATCAGGCAGGCAAGGCCGAAGAACAGGAAGGGCTCGCGGGTCACGCGCGCCGCGATGCCGGTCTGGCGCAGGATGTCGGACAGCCCGATCGCCGAGACCAACGCCGTGTCCTTGAGCAGGATCAGCCAGAGGTTGGCGAGGCCGGGAAGCGCAATGCGGACGAGTTGCGGCAGGACGACCATCCGCATCGTCTGGAAGCTCGTGAGGCCGATGGCATAGCCGCCCTCATACTGGCCGCGGGGGATGGCGCGAAAGGCGGAAAGGAAGACCTCGCTCGCATAGGAGGAGAAGACGACGCCGAGCGCCACCATGCCCGAGACGAAACTGTTGACCTCGACGGTAGCCGACGGGTCTGCCAGCTGGATGAGGGTCTGTAGCCCGATCTGAACGCCGTAGTAGACGAGGAACAGCGTCAGCAGTTCGGGCAGGCCGCGGAAGATCGTCGTGTAGATGTTGCCGGCCAGACGGAGCGACGGCTCGTCGGACTGCTTGGCGAGCGCGACGAAAAAGCCGATCGCCATGCCGATGGGCAGCGTCGCCACCGCCAGCGATATCGTTATGAAGACGCCATAGGCGATGTCGTCGAGCCAACCGTCGGGCCCCCAGCTTATCAGCGTCAACATGCTCTGCATCGGCCCGGGCAGCTACCTGTGTCGAAAGAAGGCGAAGGCGGCGGGACCAGGCCCGCCGCCAGACATGCATCAGTCGCCGTAGACGTCGTAGGTGAAGTACTTGTCGTTGATTTCCTTGTATTTTCCGTTCGCACGGATGGCCTGGATGGCCGCGTTGAACTTCTCGACAAGTGCCGTCTCGCCCTTGCGAACGGCGATGCCGGCGCCTTCGCCGAAGACCTCGACCGGCTGCGGCGAGGGCTGGCCGAGAATCTTGCAGCAGGCGCCGTCCGGGGTCGCGAGCCAGCCCTCCAGAACGCTGATGTCGTCCTCGACGGCATCGAGGCGGCCGTTGGCGAGATCGAGCAGGAACTCCTGGCTCGTCGGATAGCCCTTGACCTCGGAGTCCGTGTAGGTCTGCGTCGCGAAGTTGAAGTGGGTGGTCGAGGTCGCGGCACCGATCGTCTTACCAGCGAGGCCCGCCTTGCTGATTTCCTTGATGTCGCTGTCCTTGGGGCCGGCGACCGCCGACGGGGTGTTGTAGTACTTCTGCGTGAAGTCGACCTTCTGCTTGCGCTCGTCGGTGATGGACATCGACGCGATGATGGCGTCGAACTTGCCGGAAATCAGCGCCGGGATGATGCCGTCCCAGTCCTGGGTGACGAACTCGCACTTCGCCTTCATCTCCTCGCAGAGCGCATTGGCGATGTCGATGTCGAAGCCGACGAGCTTGCCGTCGGAGGTGAGGTTGTTGAAGGGCGGATAGGCACCTTCCGTGCCGATCTTCAGGTTCAGTTCCTGAGCCTGGCTCGCGCCGACTGACAGTGTGATCGCGGCTGCCGACACGGCAAGTGCGAGACGCTTGTAGATACGCATGTTGTTCCTCTCTGTTGTGGACGCCGGCTCCATACTGCTTGCCCGCGCGCGTTTCGCGCTGCGGCCCCAGCGCCCAGTGGGATCGATATTCCCACTGTTTTCAAACAAAAAGCAACCGCATTCCTCGGATGCGGGCAACGAGATGTGCAATTCGGGCAATCGTCCGACGAGGGGCGCGACAGAGCCGCCGGAGTGCGCTCAGAACCGAGGTTTCCGGTCAGCGGCCCGGCGTGGCGGGCGCCGAAACGAGCCCCGTGACGCGCTCGATGAAGTCGGCGATTGCCGATATGTCGTCGAGGTGGAAGACGGGGACACCGGCGTCGACGACCGGCCGGTCCGCGGCGATGGCGACGATGCTCGGGTCTCCCGGGGCGAGCGGCGTCTCCTGCTTCGCGCCATGGCGGCGCAACTCGAGCTTCGCATGGGCTTCGCGCTTGTAGCCTTCGACCAGAACGAGGTCGCAAGGCGAAAGACGGGCGAGGATCTCGTCGAGAGAAGGCTCGGACTCGTCGCCCAATTCATGCATCAGCGCCCACCGGCGCCCGGTGACGAGCGCCACCTCGCGCGCCCCTGACTGGCGGTGGCGAAAACTGTCGGTGCCCTCATGGTCGACGTCGGCGTCGTGGTGGGCGTGCTTGACCGTCGCAATCGTCCATCCGCGGCCGGCCAGTTCGGCGACGAGACGCTCGGTCATCGTGGTCTTTCCGGAGTTCTTCCAACCGGCGACGCCGAAAACCCTTTGGATCATGTCGCGCTCTCCCCGAGCAAACGGGAAGCGATGGCAAGTTCTTCCCGCGTGTTGACGTTGAAGAACGGATCGACCGAGCCGCCGGGCAGGTCGGTCGCGCCAAAGGATGCGGTCGCATATCCGGTCTTCTCTAGGAAACGCATGGCCTTGAACGTCTCGCCGGCCTCCAGGAAGCGCCGGAGGTCGGCCGCGAGCGACAACGGCCATAAGGCGACCACGGGATGGGGGCGGCCGCCGGAGGCGGCGACAACCGTGGGCGTTTCGCTTGACCGCGCGGCGGCCAGGCGCTCGACGAGGTCGACGGGCAGGAACGGCGTATCGGTCGCGACAGAGACGAGACCGCGGACGCCCGGCAGCGTTCCAGCCCATTCGAGACCGGCGAGGACGCCGGCGAGCGGACCGAGACTGCCGGCGATCGTGTCCGGCAGGATCGGGACGCCGGGCAGACCGAAACGCGCCGGGTCGCCATTGGCGCTGATCGCCAACCGGCGAACCTGAGGTTCGAGGCGCGACAGGACATGGTCGATCAGTCGGCGGCCGCCGAGGGACAGCAGCGACTTGTCGCCGCCGCCCATGCGCGTCGAGCGTCCGCCCGCGAGCACCAGTCCGGCGAAGCCGCCCGCGCCATTCATCGATCGTTCCTGCCGCGGTTCCCCAGCCGCGTGACGAAGAGCGCCGTGAGGATCGCCGCGGATGAGGAGAAGAGCATGACCCAAAGCAGGGGATAGGGACCGCTGTCGGGCGCGAGTAGCGCACCAGCCAGGACGGAAAGCAGCGCTCCGCCACCGATCTGCAGGGCGCCGCCGAGACCCGAGGCCGACCCGGCGAGATCGGGGCGAACGCTGACGATCCCGGCATTGGCGTTGGGCAGCGTTATGCCGTTGCCTATCCCGAGAAAGAGGGCGGGCCCGAACAGCGACAACGGATGGTGCAGGCCCATGGCGAAAAGGGAGAGTGAGAGGACCACGCCCGTCGACGCTATGGCGCCTCCGGCTAGCATCATCCTGTTGATGCCGACCCGGCCGGAAAAACGTCCCGAGAGGAAGTTGCCGACGAGATATCCGGCCGAGATGATGCCGAAATAGACGCCGTAGCCGGACGGAGCGAGGCCGAGCATGTCGGTGGCGACCAAGGGACCGCCGCCGATGAAGGCGAAGAAGGCGCCGGAGGTAAAGGCGGCGGTCAAGGAACAGCCCCAGAAGAGAGGCGAACGCAGCAGCGCTGGATAGGTGGCGAACTGCGCGGCCAAGCCCGAAGACCGCCGCTTGTTCGTCTCGCCGAGGTCGGAATAGACGACCACCATCGTGACCGCGCCGAACGCAAGGGTGAGCAAGAAGGCGGCCTTCCAGCCGTAGATCTCGTCGAGGAAGCCGCCGATCATCGGGCCGATCATCGGCACCAGAGCCATGCCCATGGTGATGTAGCCCATGCGGCTGGCTGCTTCGCTGGCATCGACCGTGTCGCGCACGATGGCGCGCGACAGGACCATGCCCGCGGCGGAAAACGCCTGCAGCAGCCGACAGCCGAGCAGAACCTCGATGGTCGGCGCGAAGACGGCCGCTACCGTGCCGAACAGGAAGATCGAAAAGCTGACGAGCATGACGGGACGCCGTCCGAAACGGTCCGAGGCCGGGCCGATGAAGAGCTGCAACACGGCGGTCGCGGCAAGATAGAGCGAGACCGCGAGCTGGACGAAGGCATAGTCGGTCTGGAAGTAGCGCGCCATGCCCGGCAGCGACGGCAGGAAGACGTTCATGGTCAGCGAGCCGAGCGACGTCGCCAGCACCAGCGTCGTGATGTGGGGCGGCGAGCCGCGGTCGAGGTAAGTCGGCGCCATGTCCAGTCCGCCGGTCCCGGTTACATGCCGTCAGGCGCCATGGCCGGGCTGGTGCTCTCGGCCGCCGGCCTCTGCCTGCCGACGATCCGCTCGCGATAGAGGGCATAGAGGCCGGAGCCTACGACCAGCGAGGCGCCGACGATCATCGCCGTGTCCGGCACGTCGCCGAAGACGAGGAAGCCGAGGGCGATCGCCCAGACGAGCGCGGTATAGCGGAACGGGGCGATGAAGGAGATGTCGCCGATGCGCATCGCCAGGATGATGAACTGATAGCCGAAGACGAGCAGCAGCGCCGCGCCGGCGAGGAGACCGGTCTCGGCCGGCCGCAAGGGCGACCATCCGCCCATCGGCTGGATCAGGAACAGCCCGACGATCGCCACGGCGCCGGCGGTCGCGGTCGAGACGAGCATGGTCGGGACTTCGGCCGGGATGCGCTTGGTGGCGAGATCGCGGACGGTGCAGAAGGCGACGCAGACGAGGGCCGAAATCGCGTAGACGTTGAAGCCCTCGAAGCCCGGCCGGACGATGACGAGGACGCCGAGAAAGCCGACGGAGATCGCCAGCCAGCGCCGCCAGCCCACCGGCTCGTCGAAGACAAGGGCGGCGCCCATGGTGACGGCGAGCGGCAGAGCCTGGAGGACGGCCGACACGTTGGCGAGCGGCAGGTGCGCCAGGGCGACGAGAAAGCCGACCGTGGCACCGACCTCCCCGACGACGCGGAGGACGACGTGCTGCTGCAGCGCGACGCGAGGTAGGGCGAGCGCCCCTTTGTACCAGGCGAAGGCGCCGATCAGCAGCGTGGCGAAGGCGCCGCGCACGAACATGACCTGACCCATGTTCATCGCTTCCGACGCGGTCTTGGTAATGGCGTCGTTGATGGTGAAGCCGGCCATCGACACCGCCATAAAAAGCGCGCCGCGCATGTTTGGGGAGAGGGACAAGAGCTCACCGGGCGGTTGGTACTGCCGGTTGCATGTAGCACCGGACCGACAAACCGCAATGCCCCATCCACTGGGCCAGATGTGTGGCCCTGCGCGAACCCGCTTGCCGAAGGCGAGTGCCGCTACTGCGGGGTCAGGACCTCGGTGCCATTGCCTTCCTTGCCGGCGAGCGTCCACAGGCCGTGGAGCGAGCCGTCGGACATGACCTTGTAGACGACGAGGCCGATCTCGTCGCCGAGGATGTAGCCGGCCGCGAAGGCGTCGTCGTTGCGCATGCAGATGCCCTGCGACGTGGTGGAGCCGGTCGTCCACTCGATGACGCAGGTGGTTTCGCTGGTGAGCGTGATCTCGGCGGTGCCCGAGTATGGCGATCCGTCGAAATTGGTTCCGGCGACATCGTAGCCGCCGCCGATGGACTGGGCCGCGGCGGGCATGGCGGAGAGCGCGCAGAGGAGCGCGGACGCGATAAGTCTTTTCATGAAGGGTCCCCCTGGAGATCACGCGCGGACGAGCGCGGTGAAGGATGCTATTGCATCACGACACAGCGGTAAATCGGCGACCGTAAGGTTCTCAGGGGCCGCCGAAGCTGCCGGCGATGCCGCCGACGAGCTCGTCGTAGACGTCCTTGCGCGCCTTGGGGTAGGTGAGCAGCAGGGCGTGGATGACGTCTTCGGAGCCGAATTCGAAGCGCTTGTAGAAGACCTTGCCGCCGTCGTAGCCGGAGAGCACCACCCAATCCTTGGCGACCCGCCGGTAGGTGACCTCGTAGCCGGGTCCCTGATCCTCGCTCTCCCAATCGGCGAACTCCTCCGGCGTCTGGCCGAGGGCGTTGAACATGCCGTAGACGGCGAGGAAGCCGCCGTCGGGGGCCTGCCAGCTCATGCCGTCGCCGTTCTCCGAGGGCGGCTGGGGCTCGGTAAAGACCTCGCCGGGGAAGGTCACGGTCGTGCCATAGCGGGGGTTGGCGTAGCGGACGGGCTCGGCGGAAGCGGCCTGGACGATCGCCAGACCGATGACGCCGGCGAGCATGAAGCCGGCGGCGATGCGTCTCGTGATGCGCATTGATCAGCCGCCGGTGACGCTCATGTGGCGGGCGACGGCCGGCTTGCGCGTGCGGCGGTCGATGACGAAGTCGTGGCCCTTGGGCTTGCGGCCGATCGCTTCGTCGATGGCGCGCGACAGGAGCTCGTTGCCCTCCGAAGCGCGCAGCGGGGCGCGCAGGTCGGCGGCGTCGTCCTGGCCCAGGCACATGTAGAGCGTGCCGGTGCAGGTGAGGCGGACGCGGTTGCAGCTCTCGCAGAAATTATGCGTCATCGGGGTGATGAAGCCGAGCCGGCCGCCGGTCTCGACGACGGTGACGTAGCGCGCCGGGCCGCCGGTGCGGTACGGGATATCGGTCAGGGTGAACTGCCGCTCGAGATCGGCGCGCAGTTGCGAGAGCGGCAGGTACTGGTCGGTGCGGTCGGCGTCGATCTCGCCCATCGGCATGGTCTCGATGACGGTCAGGTCCATGCCGCGGCCGTGCGCCCAGCGCATGAGGTCGGGCATCTCGGCATCATTGAAGCCCTTCAGCGCGACGGCGTTGATCTTGATCTTCAGCCCGGCGCGCTGCGCCGCGTCGATGCCTTCCAGAACCTTGTCGAGGCTGCCCCAGCGGGTAATCGTGCGGAATTTTTCGGCGTCGAGCGTGTCGAGCGAGACGTTGATGCGGCGGACGCCGCAGTCGGCGAGTTCGGCGGCGTATTTCGCCAGCTGCGAGCCGTTGGTGGTAAGCGTC
>CAYJMY010000019.1:18254-42530 GCA_964371125.1 uncultured Mesorhizobium sp.
GCACCAGATGCATGATGTTCTTGCGCACCAGCGGCTCGCCGCCGGTGAGCCGGAGCTTTCTGACGCCCTTCTCGATGAACACCGTACACAGCCGGTCGAGTTCTTCCAGCGACAGCAGGTCCTTCTTCGGCAGGAAGGCCATGTCCTCGGCCATGCAGTAGGTGCAGCGGAAGTCGCAGCGATCGGTGACGGAGACGCGCAGGTAGCTGATGGCGCGGCCGAACGGGTCGATCATCGTGCCGTCTAAGGTGCCCATGGACTGCCTTTCCCTCATTTCCGGCCTTTCTTATCGCCGTTGCCGGCCGGTCTTCCTTGCTCGCGATCAAGCTTCCGGCGGTTCCGGCCGGCCGGCGGCGATCGCGTGATATTTAGATATATACAACGCCCCGGGAGGCAAGCGCCATCTTCCGCGGCGGCGCAAAGCGTCGTACCAGACGGACGCAACCAGCAGGGAACGACGATGACCGCGCCGACCGAACTCCGCGTCTCCAAGGACCGCAGGCTGCTGACGGTGACGTTTGCCAATCACCGGCCGTTCGAACTGCCGGCGGAGATGCTCAGGGTGCTGTCGCCGTCGGCCGAGGTGCAGGGCCATTCGCCGGAGCAGCGCGTCACCGTGCCGGGTAAGCGCAACGTCGCCATCCTGAAGATCGAACCGGTCGGCAACTACGCGGTGCGCATCACCTTCGACGACTTCCACGACACCGGCATCTTCACCTGGACGTATCTCCACCAGCTCGGCCACGACAAGGAGGCGCGCTGGCAGGCCTATCTCGACGAGCTCGCCGAGAAGGGCCTTTCGCGGGGATGACGGCTGCGGCCGCGTCGTCGCGATGTCATCATTTGCCGGGATGGTGCCGGACTTCCCCTGGCCGGCGAGAGGCGCGCCGTTTTCGGGGTGAGCTTCCCCCGGGGGAAGCGAGCATCGGAGGACGGAGGCGGGCATGAACACGATCGACACGGTGGAGGCGCTGGAGGCGCTCTACGGGCAGCCGGGCGAGACCTCGCTGGTCAAGGAACTCGACCACATCATCCCCGAATATGCCGCCTTCATCGAGGCATCGCCTTTCGTGGCCCTGGCGACGGCGGGTCCGGAAGGGCTCGACTGCTCGCCACGCGGCGACGTCGCCGGCTTCGTCCGCATCGCCGATCCGCGCAGGCTTATGATACCGGACCGGCGCGGCAACAACCGCGCCGACTCGCTCAAGAACGTCATCCGCGACCCGCGCGTCGGCCTGCTCTTCCTGGTGCCGGGCTCGGGCACGACGCTCAGGGTCAACGGCCGCGCGACGATCTCGATCGACTCGGAGCTGTGCGAGTCCTTCGCCATGGAAGGGAAGGCGGCGCGGTCGGTGCTGGTGGTCGCGGTGGAAGCGGTCTACTTCCAGTGCGCCCGCGCCATCCACCGCTCGGAATTGTGGAATGCGCAAAGACACGTCGATCCGGCGTCGCTGCCGACGCCGGGCAAGATCCTCGCCGTGACCAGCCGCAGCGGGATCGACGGCGACGCCTACGACAAGGAATGGCCGTCCCGCGCGCGGCAGACCATGTGGTAACGTCCTCGGCGCCGATCCTCACCGGCCCGACCTCACCGGCCCGACCTCACCGGCCCGTTCTCACCGGACCGTGATCGACCGGCTGTAACTTCGGCCGCGCGCCACACGTATATCCGGGGACAGCGACAGGAGCCGAAGATGACGCCATGGACGGATCGCGCGGGCAGGTTCTCGCCGCTGAAGGCAGCGACGTTCGCCGGCGCGCTCGTGCCCGCGCTGCTGCTGGCGTGGTGGTGGGCGCGCGGCGCGCTCGGCCCGCGCCCGCTGACCGAAGCGATCCACGAGACCGGCGACTGGGCGATCCGCTTCCTCGCCATGTCGCTGGCGGTGACGCCGCTCCGGCGCATTGCCCAATGGCCGAAGCTCATCAACGTGCGCCGGATGCTCGGGCTCACCGCGCTTTCCTACGCGCTGCTGCACCTGGTCCTCTACGTCACGGACCAGAAATGGGACATCGCCAAGGTCGCCAGCGAGATCGTGCTCAGGCTCTACCTGACGATCGGCTTCGCCGCGCTGCTCGGGCTGGTCGCGCTGGGATCGACGTCGACCGACGCGATGATCCGGCGGCTGGGAAGGAACTGGAGCCGCCTGCACAAGATCGTCTATGTCATCGCGGCGCTGGCGGCCGTGCATTTCTTCATGCAGACCAAGGCCGACGTCTTCGAGGCGACCATCGTCGCGGGGCTGATCACCCTGCTCATGATCTACCGTCTGGCGCACCGTTTCGGCCTGCCGCTCACCTCGCCGCCGGTGCTCGCCGGCCTGGCGGTGACAGGCGCGGTCGCGACGGCCGCCGCCGAGCTTGCCTGGTACGGGCTGGCGACCGGCATCCCTCCGGCGAGGGTGTTCGCCGCCAACTGGCATGTCGCGCTGCAGATCAGGCCGATGTGGTGGGTGCTGGCGGTCGGGCTCGCCGCCGCGATCCTAGGATGGGTGCGTTCGCGCGCCGGCGAAGGCAAGGGCCGGCGGACCGGCCGGGCGGAGGAGAAAGGCCGCAAGGGCGTTCGCGTCGCCGCCTGAGGCTCTAGTCGCCCTTCAGCATCTCCTCGATCCGGCGCATCTGAGTGCCGAGCATGTCGCATTCGTTCGGCGAGGACTGCGCCATGACCTTTTCGATCAGGGCCGAATAGATCTTCAGCGCCTTCATCAGCAGCGCTTCGCCGTCCTCGGTGAGGAACAGGCGCATCACCCTCTTGTCCTTGGTGTCGCCCTCGCGGCGGAGAACGCCCTGCTTCTCCAGTTGCGGCAAGAGCATGGTGATGTTCGATCGGCCGACGAGGAGGCGGCGCGCCAGATCGTGCTGCGACATGCCGGGGTGGCGGTAGAGGTTCATCAGCACGTCGAGTTGGGCGATCTTCAGGTCGAGCGGCGCCAGTGAGCGCGTCAGCTCGCGGACGACGGCCTTTTCGGCGCGCACCAGCGCGATCCAGTTGCGGAATCGCGGATTGTCCCACGGAAGGTCTTGTTTATTGTTCATGCTTGAACTAACATGTTCATGTTTGAACCATTTGTCGGATTCGCACTATGCCATCATTTCCCGTGAAGGTCATCCGCGGCGCCTTCGGCGTCGCCGAGCATGTCGCGCCGCGGCTTTCCGGCCGCGTTGCGTTCGAACTGTTCTGCCGGACCGCCAATCCCAACGCGCCCAGCGCCGGCGAGCAGCGCGCCATCGACCAGGCGGTGCGCTTCATGGCGGGCGCCCGGCGGCACTGCCTCACCGCCCGCTCCGGCAAGGTCATGGCGTTCGAGTTCCGCCCCGAACCGGGCACGCTGCGCATGGGGACCGTGCTCGTCATCCACGGCTGGCGGTCGCGCACCGAACACATGAAGACGCTGATCGAGGCCTACCTTGAAGCCGGCTATCGGGTCGTCGCCGTCGATCTTCCCGGCCACGGCCAGTCGTCCGGCAGGCGCCTCAACATGGCGCTCGCGGTCGACGCCGTGCGCAGCGCCGGGGAGTGGTTCGGCCCGTTCGCCGCCGTTCTCGGCCATTCATTCGGCGGCGCGGTCGCGGTGAATGCGGCAGTCGGTTCGGTCAAGGGCGTAAGACCGCTGGCGACCGACCGCCTGGTGCTGATCGCCGCGCCGAGTTCGATGCCGGCGATCTTCGAGGATTTCGGCCGCTTCCTCAATCTCGGACCGCGCTCGCAGACGGCGATCGCCGCCCAGGTCGAACGCGTCGCCGGCTATCCACTCGAAACCTATGTCGGGGCCGAACAGCTTGCCCGGTTGCCGATCCCGACGCTCGTCATCCACGCGCCCGACGACCGCGAGGTCTCGCCCGACAACGCCAAGGCATTCGCCTCCGCGGGGGATCACGTCCGGCTGAGCTGGGCGCGCGCGCTCGGGCACCGGCGGATTCTCGCCGATCCCGTGGTGGCCGGCGAGGCCGTGCGCTTCGTCGCCGAGGTGCCGGAGCCTGCGCTGACGCACTGAGCCGCATCGCGAGGCTCGCGGAAGACGCAGTCGGCGCCGGCGGACCGCCGGCGTCGTCGTTTCGATGCCAGCCTCTTCGGCAAAAAAACCGAAATCACACGAACGTGCATCTGGCGCTGCCGGTTACCTTTCATACAATCTTAACGACGTGCGCGTGAATCGATATGGTCGCGCCACATATCCGCCATGCCGCGCGTCACAATCGCGCGGCGGCGGAATTCGTGTCCGGGCTGCGCCCGGTCGGAATAGGGGAGCCGGAACATCAATCCGGCCTGACGGGTGATCGATGAGATTTTTCGGCCGGGCAACCATCGTAGCGTCCATCGTCGCTCTCGCTGCGGCGACCGCGCCGCAGGCGAATGCCCAGAACCTCTTCGACATGCTTTTCGGAGGCGGTATCAAGAAGCAGCGCGGCGACTTCCCGCCGCCCCCGGAGCCGAAAAAGGCTGCGCCGGTCCAGAAGATCAGCGCGCCGTCCTATTACGACTACAAGGTCGATCCGCTCGTGCGCGCCGATTTTTCCGCGATCCTCGCGCTTTCGCGCACCGCGACTTTCGAGCCCATGCTCACCGGCAGCACCTTCCGAGAGGCGGCGGCGGGCCTCGACGACTTCGACCTGAGGGCGGAAAAGGACGTCGCCAAGGCCCTTGCCGACTACTATGCGGCCAATCCGGATTTCATCTGGGTCTCCGGGTTCGATCCGAACGGACGGGCGCGCGAGGCCATACGTGCGCTTGGCGACGCCGACAGTTTTGGCCTGATCGCGGCGGAATACGGGGTCACGGTTCCGCAGGTCGGCTATTCGCTCGACGACACCGCCGAAAGGCTGCGCGAGCTGATCCGCTTCGAGATGGCGCTTTCGGCCAAAGTGCTTCGCTATGCGCGCGACGCCCAGGGTGGCCGGCTCGATCCCAACCGGCTGTCCGGCTACCATGACTTTCCCGCCAAGCCCGTCGACCTCGTCGCCACGCTGAAGGCGCTCGCCCACACGCAGGAAGTCCGCACCTATCTCGAATCGCGCCATCCGCAGAACCCGGAGTTCCAGGCCCTGCGCGTCGAACTCGAGGCGCTGAGGGCGAGCGCCGAGAACGAGATCGTCGTCGACGCCAAGCTGCTGCTCAAGCCGGGGCAGTCGAGCCCCGAACTGCCGAAGGTCCTGTCGATCATCGCCCGCGACCTCGATGACGAAATGGGCGGCCAGCATGGCGAGACGCTGGCGCGGCTGGGGTCGAGCGAACTCTATGCCGAGGAACTGGTGCCGGTGGTCAAGGCGGCGCAGGAGCGCGCCGGGCTGAAGGCCGACGGCGTGATCGGCCCGCGCACCGTCGCCGCACTCGCCGGAACGTCGAAGGCCGACCGGCTCGACAAGGTGCTAATCGCGCTCGAGCAGCTGCGCTGGCTGCCCTCGGATCTCGGCAGTCGGCGCGTCTTCGTCAACCAGCCCGCTTTCACGGCGAGCTACTTCGAAGGCGGCACTGCCAAGCTGACGATGCGCGTCGTCGTCGGCAAGCCGTCCAACCAGACGAGCTTCTTTTTCGACGAGATCGAGCAGGTCGACTACAATCCTTACTGGGGCGTGCCGCAGTCGATCATCGTCAACGAGATGCTGCCGCGCCTGCGCGGCGATCCGGGCTATCTCGACCGGGCGGGCTACGAGGTCACCGATGCGTCCGGCCGGCGCGTGCCGTCCTCGTCGATCAACTGGGGCGCCTACGGGTCGAAGGTGCCGTTCAACGTTCGCCAGACGCCGAGCGAGGCAAACGCGCTCGGCGAACTGAAGATCCTGTTCCCCAACAAGCACGCCATCTACATGCACGATACGCCGTCGAAGAGCCTGTTCGAGCGGGATTCCAGGGCGTTCAGCCATGGTTGCATCCGCCTGCAGAATCCACGCGGGATGGCGGCGGCGGTGCTCGGCACGTCGGTCGACTACATCGCCCAGAAGCTCAAGCAGGGCCACTCTTCGGAGAAGCTGGCGCAAAAGATCCCCGTCTACGTCTCGTACTTCACCGCCTGGCCGGGTGAGAGTGGCAGGGTCGAGTACTTCGCCGACGTCTACGACCGCGATGCGCGGGTGCTGAAGGCGATCGAGAAGACGGACGCGGCGCGCCTGCCGGCCGGCTGATAAGCCCGCCACGCTTGAAGAAATTGCTTCAAGCCATTGATAGGCCGAACTTTTCCTCAAGCCAATGATGGGGAAGGGCAGGAACGAAGTTGCCGTCCCGCCCAGTCATGCCGGCATTCGCGACCATGGCGTTGAGGATCGCCTCCTCGGTCGACTGCACGACTGCGTCAAAGAACGGATCAATGTCGAGATCGGGGACGAAGCGGGCCTCGGCGAGTGCGCCCGACGGCGCCCGCGCCGCGCTGCCGTTGGCGGTCGACAAGGCGAGAAAGATGTCGCCCGAGGAATTGTAGCCGAGACCGCCGGTCCAGGCGATGCCGAGCGGCACGCGGCGCGCCAGGCGCTTCAGCTGGTGCGGCAGGAACGGTGCGTTCGTGGCGACGATGGCGATGATCGAGCCTTTTTCCTCGCGCTTGGTGCCCTCGCGGATCGCCGGCTCGGTAAGCTCCGGACCAGCGCGCAGGCCGCGCAGGAGGAAGTTGTGGCGCCGGCCGTAGTTCGCCTGGACGAAGCAGCCGACCACATAGTCCTTGCCGAGATAGCTGACCGCGCGCGAGGCGGTGCCGCTGCCGCCCTTGAAGCCGAAGGCGATCATGCCGGTGCCGCCACCGACGCTGCCTTCCTCGATCGGGCCGGACGCCGCACTCTCCAGCGCCCGGTCGACGTCGTCCGCGGTGGGATGCTGCCCGTTGATGTCGTTCAAAAAGCCGTCCCAGGTCTCGGCCGCCACCGGCAGGCCCCAAGCGCTTTCCAGCGCTTCGGGGAAATGGCGCGCCACCCAGCGGATGGTGGCGTCACGGCTCATGCCGCAGGAATGGGTGTTGGTGATGGTGATCGGCAGGTTGAAGGCGCCCATCTCCTCTACGATGTGCCAGCCGGTCATCTCGCCATTGCCGTTCTGGCTGAACATGCCGGCGAAGACCGGCGCCGGCAGCTCTGCGCGCGGGCGCGGCAGGATCGCGGTGACGCCGGTGCGCACCGGCCCCTTGCCGACGTCGAGCGGGCCGTCGCCGGAAATCAGCGTCGCGTAGCCGACCGAAAGGCCCGGCACGTCGGTGATGGCGTTGTTGGAACCCGGAATGCCGTCGAAGGGGATGGCGAAGCGGCGCGCCCGCGGTTTTCCGGCGGGCGTGTAGAGGTGGCTGGCAGGGAGGGGCATGCGGGGTCGTCCGGTTCAGTCGAGTTGCCGGACAATCGCGCAACGGCGGCGCCTTGTCACGCGTAGGCGTGGGCGCCGCGCACTCCCGGTCCATGGCCCGGCGGCAGACCTCGACGGCGCCGCCGGCGACGCCGTTCCCGATGTTCCGGGACACAGGGTCGGCCTGAAGCCCCGCCAACGGCCGGATCGTGAGAATGCCGGAAACTACCACAGGGGATAATTAATCGTTCGCGGGCAGGGTCCCGGGTAACGCGGTCACGGACCTGCCGATGATTAGCTCATTCTTCGATTTTTCCCCATACGGGTGGGGCCGGGTCTGGGCCGGCACTCTTTTGGGCACGTTCGTCTGTATTGCCGCCGCCCTTGCGATCGACACCTATTCCTGGGAGACCGGCGCCTGGGAACTGGCCGAAAGATACCGCAACAACATTCTGATACCGCTCGTCGTCGCTCCGCCGTTCTTCTTCTTCCTGCTGAGCAAGCTACGCCAACTCGCCCTTGCACATCGCGAACTGATGATTGTCGCCTCGACGGATGCGTTGACCAACTGCCTCAACCGCCATGCCTTCATGACCCTGGTGGAGCGGTATCTCGACCGCATCTCGACCTTGGAAAGGGGTCGCGAAGGGTCTCTTCTGATCATCGATGTAGATCATTTCAAACGGATCAACGACACATTCGGACACGCCCGCGGAGACGAGACATTGACGTCCGTGGCAAGTGCGATCAAGGGCGCCGTTCGCGAGCACGATGTCGTCGGGCGCATCGGTGGCGAGGAGTTCAGCGTTCTGCTTCCGGGGGCACCGCTGGAAAAGGCCACCACTATCGCGGAGCGAATCCGGCGGGAGGTGTCCGATACGGAAATGATGCTGGACGGGCAGCCGCGGCACGTTTCGGTGAGCGTGGGAGGCGTCACGTTCGACAACAGCGCCTTCGTGAGCGAGATTTTTCGCATCGCGGACGAACGCCTCTATGCTGCCAAACGACGCGGCAGAAACAGGGTGGTCATGGACGGGGCGCCCGACAAGCCCTTACGGCGGGTTCATTGACCTAGAGCGCGTCGCGGACAACGGGTTGACAGGAGGGGTGGAATGGTGGGCGATGTAGGGATTGAACCTACGACCCCACCCGTGTGAAGGGTGTGCTCTCCCGCTGAGCTAATCGCCCGCCGCGGCCCGGAGGCCTGACGCGCCGCGGATATAAGGGATGGCCGTGGCGCAAGTCAACGCAGAATGTCCGGACGTGGTGAAGGCGCAGGGCGCGCCGCTCAGGCCGCCGCGGCGATCAGTCCCTGCGCCAGTTCCGGCGTCAGCTCGTCGAAATGAGAGATGATGCGCGACGGTTCGAACTCGCGCACGTGGCGCTCGGTGTAGCCGAAGTCGACGGCGACGACGGGGATGCCGGCGGCCTTGGCGGTGTCGATGTCGGTGCGCGAATCGCCGACCATCAGCGAGCGGTGCGGGTCGCCGCCGGCGCGCGCGATGGTTTCGAGCAGGTGGCGCGGGTCGGGTTTGCGGAAGGCGAAGGTGTCCTGGCCGGTAATGACGGCGAACCGGTGCGCCATGCCGAGTGCGGTGAGCAGGCGGATGGCCATGCCCTCGAATTTGTTGGTGCACACGGCCATGACGAAGCCGGCTTGTTCGAAGCGGTCGAGTGCCTCGGGGACGCCGGGATAGGGCAGGGAGCGGCCCGGCATGCCGGCCTCGTAGTGCTCGACGAAGAGCGCGTAGAGGCGGTCGTGCTCGAGGGTGGCGAGCTGCCTGCGCTGCGCGGCGAAGGCCTTTTCGATCATGACCTTGGCGCCGTAGCCGACGAAGCCCCGCAGCTCGTTCGCGGCGGCCGCGGCGAGCCCGGCGTCGGCGAGGCTGTGGTTGAGGCTGTCGAGCAGGTCGGGCGCGCTGTCGATCAGCGTGCCGTCGAGATCGAAGACGATGGTAGGCGGGGTCATGCTTGTCGTTCCTCTTGCGCTGCAGGCGATAGCTTGACCCGGCGGGGCGCGGCAAGCCTCCTTGCGGGAGAAAGCCTTTGCCGCCCGCGCCAAAAATGGTAGGAGCCGCGTCGGCAACAGGGGGCCGCGCCTTACCGACGATGAATGCGAGAGCGCTGAAGATAGACGCCGCGCGCGCCGCGCTCGGCCATGTCGAGGACGGCATGAGGCTCGGCATCGGCACGGGTTCGACCGCCGAGGAGTTCGTCCGCCTGCTCGCCGAAAGCGTCGACGCGGGCCTGTCGATCATCGGCGTGCCGACCTCGGAGCGCACCGCGGCGCTGTGCGCGGAACTCGGCGTGCCGCTGTCGACGCTGGAAGAGACGCCGGAGCTCGACCTGACCGTCGACGGCGCCGACGAGCTCGACGCGGCGCTCAACCTTGTCAAGGGCGGGGGCGGGGCACTGTTGCGCGAAAAGATCGTCGCCGCCGCGTCGGCGCGGATGATCGTGATCGCCGACCGGTCGAAACTGGTCGATACGCTGGGCGCCTTCCCGCTGCCGATAGAGGTCAATCCGTTCGGCCTCAAGGCGACGGCGCTCGCAGTGGCGAAGGCGGCCAACCGGCTCGGCCTGACGGGCGGGCTGACCCTACGCATGGCCGGCGAGACGCCGTTCGTCACCGATGGCGGCCATTTCATCCTGGATGCATCTTTTGGCCGCATTCCGGATACAAGAGCCCTGTCAAACGCGCTGCACGCCGTTCCGGGCGTGGTCGAGCACGGACTGTTTCTGGGGATGGCAGACGCGGCGATGATCGCCGGCGCCGATGGCGTCGAAGTCCTGCATGTCGCCCGCTAACTAGGGAGTTCAATAGATCATGAGCCTGGTCGTTCGCGTCCGCCACCTCACCTTCGCCGCGGCAGCCGTGCTTGCGCTCGCCCTTCCGGCAAGCGCGCAGGACATCTCCGATTCGCATCTCAAGGCGGCGCGCTCGGCCATCGACTCGCTCAATGCGACCGACCAGTTCGATGCGATCCTGCCGCAGGCCGCGGCGGCGCTGAAGGCCGAGCTGATCCAGAAGAATCCCGACCTCCAGCAGAGCATCTCGCAAATCGTCGACGAAAAGACGCTGGCGCTGGTGTCGCGGCGAGCCGATCTCGAAAAGGAAGCAGCGACCGTCTATGCGCGGGTCTTCACCGAGGAAGAACTCACCGCGGTTGCGGCTTTCTACAATTCCGGGCCGGGCAAGAAGCTGCTGGCCGAGGGGCCGATCGTGACGCGCGAACTGATCAAGGCCGCCGAGATCTGGCAGCGCGGCGTTGCCCGCGACCTGGCGCAGTCGGTCGGCGAGGAACTCGGCAAGGCGATCGGGGCCCAGGCGAAGCC
This sequence comes from uncultured Mesorhizobium sp., assembly GCA_964371125.1. Lineage (GTDB taxonomy): Bacteria > Pseudomonadota > Alphaproteobacteria > Rhizobiales > Rhizobiaceae > DUSC01. Next base: position 28,846 of record CAYJMY010000019.1, read on the forward strand.
GGTGTCGCCGGCGCCCGAGGGCGAGACGCAAGGTTCGTCGAACTGACGGCTGGCCACGGCCGCCAATCGGAGCCCGGCCTCGCGCCGGGCTTTTCTTTTTCGCCGATGACCACTAACTCTCCGATCACCGGAACCGGCGGAGACGGCGCAATGGCGAAATACGACTACGATCTGTTCGTCATCGGGGGCGGTTCGGGCGGCGTGCGGGCTGCGCGGGTCTCGGCAGCGCTGGGCAAGCGCGTGGCGCTGGCGGAGTCGTACCGGTTCGGCGGCACCTGCGTCATCCGCGGCTGCGTGCCGAAGAAGCTCTACGTCTATGCCTCGCAGTTTCCCGAGCATTTCGCCGATGCCGCCGGCTATGGCTGGACCGTGCCGGCTGCGACTTTCGACTGGCCGACGCTGGTCGCCAACAAGAACCGCGAGATCGCCCGGCTGGAAGGGCTTTACCAGAAGGGTGTCGAGAACGCCGGCGGCGAGACGTTCCGCTCCCGCGCCAGGCTGGTCGACCGGCACACGATCCTGATCGAGGCGGAGGGAAGAACCGTCACGGCCGAACAGATCCTGATCGCGACGGGCGGCCGGCCGAATCGGCATGTGGCGCTGCCTGGCCACGAGCAGTGCATCGTTTCCGACGACGCATTCGACCTGCCGCAACTTCCGAAGGCGATCATGATCGAGGGCGGCGGCTACATCGCCGTCGAGTTCGCCAACGTCTTCCACGGCCTCGGCGTGGAGACGACCCTGGTCTACCGCGGCCAGGAGATCCTCGGCCGCTTCGACATGGACATGCGGCGCGGCCTCCACGAGGCGATGGAGAAGAAGGGGATCGCGATCCGCTGCCAAACGATCGCCGAGAAGGTGGAGCGGCGCGCCGACGGGCGGCTGGATGTCAGCCTGTCGAACGGAGAGACGCTGCAGGTCGACCAGACCCTGCTAGCGCTCGGGCGCGTCCCCAATACTGCGCATCTCGGGCTGGAGAACGCCGGCGTGGAACTCGGCAAGACGGGCGAGATCGTCGTCGATCCGTTCTCGCGCACCAATGTCGACAACATCTGGGCGATCGGCGACGTCACCAACCGCGTGCAGCTGACACCCGTCGCGATCCACGAGGCGATGTGTTTCGTCGAGACAGCGTTCAAGAAAAACCCGACCGAACCCGATCACGACGTCGTCGCCACAGCCGTTTTCTCGCAGCCGGAGATCGGCACGGTCGGCCTGTCCGAAGACGAGGCCTGCCGACGCTTCGAGGCGATCGACGTCTATCGCGCGGCCTTCCGGCCGATGCGCAACATCCTCGCCGGCCGCGACGAGAAGATGATCATGAAGCTGGTCGTCGACCACTCCACGGGGCTGGTGCTCGGGGCCCACGTCCTCGGGCCGGATGCGGGCGAAATGGCCCAGCTTCTCGGCATTGCGCTGAAGGCGGGGCTGACCAAGGAGGATTTCGACCGGACCATGGCGGTCCATCCGACGGCCGCCGAAGAACTGGTGACGATGTACGCGCCGAGCTACACCATTCGCAATGGCGAACGGGTGATCGGGCGCTGAAAGGCGGCCCGATCGGCGCGCAGATCAGGCAGTTTCCGGCATGCCGAGGCGCATGGTTTCGCCGCGCAGAAGCCAGCCGATGAATTCCGGCCAGAGCGTTCCGGCAAAGCGCGAACGGAAGAAGCCGAGATGGCCGATGGCGTGTCCGCCCGCATCGGCGGGTGACAGCCAGCGCTTCTCGACCGGCGCCTTCGAGTAATGCCGCATCAGCGATTCGACTGCGCGTTTCGTGCCCCAGACATCGTCGGTGAGACCGATGGCGAGGATGGGCGTGGTCACCTCCTCGTAGCGCGCCGTCTCAGGAAACGTCGGATCGTCGAAAAAATAGTCCGGCATGCGGCACCAGCGCGCCCAGTCGCGGAATACCGAGCCAGGGATCGGCTCGCCGAGGCCAAGCCAGCGCGGCGTGTCGGCGAAGAGCAGGGATACCGGCACGCCCACCGCGAACATGCGCGGCCCTGCCATGCGGTCGTCCAAACCGCGCCAGTAACCCGACATCGTCGCCACCATGCCGTACCGGTCGAAGTGGCCGGCAACGCCCGAGATGCCGAATGCCTGTCCGCCGAAGGACTGGCCGACGCCGACCAGGGCGCGTCCCGGCGCCAGTTCCCGCAGTGTAGCGACCGCCGCCGGAAAATCGTGCAGTGCCCATTCCTTCTTGGCGATCCGCCTGCGCCAGGAAGAAGGACGGGACGAGCGACCGACGCCCCGGTAGTCGTAGGTGAGCACAGCGCCGGCGCCTGCGGCGACAGCCGCGCCGGCGAACGCGGAATAGAAGCCCTGCGGCACGGCGGTTGCGGAGGATACGAGTACGGCCGGACCATCGTCAGGTCCGCGAAACAGCGTCCCGGCAAGCGGGAAGCCGTCATTCGCGGCAAAGGCGACCGGTTGCCCGACGACACCGGTTGCCGACTGATTGCCCTGGGCCAGCGAAGGACGAATGGACATGGGTACCTCCCACGCCGATTTTTAGCATTGACGTTTACGTCAAAGTCAAGGTCTTTCGCGCTGCGCGTTCCCGCCCGGTTGTGGCAATCTGCGACATATTTTAGCAACAAGCGAACAAAGCTGGTCAGAGATCGGTAATCTTCACAGTACGTTAACGTACTTAGGTGACCTTCCCCGGGGTCAACGGGTGAAACGGGGCAATACACATGGCGGGACTGTTCGGCGGCCTTGGGCGCACAAAGGCCGACAAGGTCGACATAGTCGAACTCGAAGCGAAGGTGGCTGCAATTTCGCGGTCGCAAGCCGTAATCGAATTCAAGCTGGACGGCACCATCATCACGGCCAACCAGAATTTCCTCTCCACGTTGGGCTACGCGGAGAGCGAGATCGTCGGCAAGCATCACGGCATGTTCGTCGATCCGGAATACCGCAACAGCGCGGAGTACCGGGGATTCTGGGACCGATTGAATCGCGGCGAGTTCATCGCCGAGAAATTCCGGCGCATCGGCAAGGGCGGCAAGGAGGTCTGGATCCAGGCTTCGTACAATCCCCTGATCGGACCAGACGGGAAGCCTTTCAAGGTCGTCAAGTTCGCAGCCGACGTCACCGAGATCGAGCATGAACGCAAGCGCGGCGAAGACGAGCGCGCCGCCAAGGCGGCCGAACAAGAGAAGATCGTCAAGGCGCTCGCCCAGGGGCTCGGGCAACTTGCATCAGGCGATCTGACGCACATCATCCCGCAGGAGTTCCCGCGCGAGTACGAAGCGCTTCGCCTCGACTTCAATGCCACGATAGAGGCACTGCGCGGCGCCATGCGTGCGATCGCGGAGGGAGCCGATGCGGTGCGCAGCGGAACCGGGGAGATCAACCGCGCGTCGGACGACCTTTCCAAGCGAACGGAGCAGCAGGCCGCCAGCCTCGAGGAGACCGCGGCCGCACTCGAGGAACTGACCGGAACCGTCCGCAGGACCGCCGACGGCGCCAAGAAGGCAGACACGACCGTCGCCAGCACGCGCAGCGACGCCGAAAAGAGCGGCGAGATCGTCAAGCAGGCGGTGGCAGCCATGCAGCAGATCGAGACCTCCTCGCGGCAGATCAGCCAGATCATCGGCGTGATCGACGAGATTGCCTTCCAGACCAATCTGCTCGCACTGAATGCCGGCGTCGAGGCGGCGCGCGCCGGCGAGGCGGGCAGGGGTTTTGCGGTCGTTGCCTCGGAAGTGCGCGCGCTCGCTCAGCGCTCGGCAGAGGCGGCGAAGGAAATCAAGACACTGATCTCGACCAGTTCCGAGCACGTCGACAATGGCGTCAAGCTCGTCGGCAGCACCGGTGAGGCGCTCATCCGCATCGTCGCCGCCTTCTCCGGCATCAGCAACCTGGTCGGCGAAATGGCGGCCTCGGCGCAGGCCCAGGCGACCGGCATCGCGCAGATCAACGTTGCGATCAACCAGATGGACCAGTCGACGCAGCAGAACGCCGCCATGGTCGAGCAGGCGACCGCGGCGAGCTACTCGCTGGCCAAGGAGGCCGACGGAATGGCGGCGCTGGTGTCGAAGTTCAACGTCGGCGAGGCTGCGTCACGTCCACAGAACCGGCGTCCGGAGCCCGTCGCCACACTGGCGCCCCGCGCGCCGCAGCAGAGGCCGGCCGCCTTTGCCGCGCAGCGCTCGGCGGCCTTGCGCAAGCCCGCGCCGGAAGCCGACGCCGACGCCTGGCAGGAGTTGTAGCCATCGCACACACTCCGGCGGTCGGGCGACCGACGCCGGGTAAAGGAACGATACGCGATCGGCGGCGAAGGGGCGTCCCTTCGCCGCCGATCGACTTTCCGCCTTGGGGGGAGGCGGATGGGAGGCTTACTTGCCGGAGTAGTTCTGGTCGTGGACCGAAGCCTGCGGCGCTTCGACCGAGCCGCCCATGCTGCGGCTTCCGGTGAAGTCGGCATAGCGCGCCTTCACATCGGCGGCCTGTTCACGGACGTTTGCGGAGTAGTTGCCCTGGAGGACGGGTGCTTCCTTGGCCGCGGCGAGGCCGGCGACGCTGGCGAGGGCGATCGTGGCAATCAGAATACGGGTCATGACGGGGTCCTTTTCACATTCTGCATCTTCGGCTCCGCGGTGCCGGTCTTGTCCGGTCGCTGCCTGATGGTCGGAAAATAGGGCGACGCTTTCATCCTGAAATCTGGCTAAGTTCGGTTTTTCTTTATCGAAAAAATTGATATAGAATGGACCCCTGTCGCCAGGAAGGTCCGCAATGAACATCGAAAGCCTCTCGCTCGACCAGTTGCGCGTCTTCATTGCCGTGGCCGAAGCGGGCAGCTTCAGCGGTGCGGCGCGCCGCTTCAGCCGAGCGCAGTCGGCGATCAGCTATTCAGTCTCGACCCTCGAGCAGCAGCTCGGCGTGGCCCTCTTCGACCGCAGCGGTTACAGGCCGCAGCTCACGCCGGCGGGACAGACCTTGCTCGGCGAGATCGCCGAGATCGTCGCTCGCGCCGACCGGCTCAAGACGCAGGCCGGCGCGATCGCGCGCGGCCTGGAGCCGGAACTGGCGCTGGCCTGCGACGTGCTCTTTCCGATCGACGAACTGGGGGACATTCTCACCGAGTTCCAGAATGGGTTCCCGACCGTTGCGGTACGCGCCCACATCGACGTGCTCGGGGGCGTGGCGGAACTCGTGACCGGCGGCGTCTGCGCGATAGGCGTTCTTTCGACGCTCGTCACCATCCCCCCATCGCTGGCCGGGTATCCGATCGAGGGCGCATTGCGGGTTCCGGTCGCCGCCTCGGGCCACCCGCTGGCGCAGATCGAAGGGCCCATCGCCACGGCCGACCTTCGCGACCAGGTCCAGATCGTGCTCAGCGACCGCAGCGACCTGACCCGCGGCCGCGACTTCGGCGTCCTGTCGCGGCGGGTCTGGCGGGTCTCCGACCTCGGCGCGCGGCACCAACTCATCCGCAAGGGTCTCGGCTGGGGCAATCTGCCTTACCACATGGCGGCATCGGACATTGCCGCCGGCAAGCTCAGGCTGCTCAGGCTGGAAGCGGTCCGTTATCCGGGCGAGATCGTGCCGCTCACCGCCGTGCATCGCGCCGACCTGGTTCCCGGGCCGGCTGCGACATGGATGATCGACCGCCTTCGCCGCGCCGACATCGGCCGGTTCCACCGCGCGTTCCTCGCTGCGCAGGCCTGACTGACCGGTGGAGGCTCGCGCGCCGGCATCTGGGGCCGGCGGCGCAGGCCTGCGGATGCGGGTCGCGCCGCGTGGCAGATCGAGGTAGAATAGATTTATGGCTTCGTGTATGGAGCCCGCGACCCGTCGACCATATCCCGGTCCAGGTGCGGGGCAAGGCGGCCGAAGAGGGCCGCGGGAAAGCGTTGGGTAGTACGATGACGAAATGGTCGCCGAATTCGTGGAGAGCAATGCCGATCCAGCAGGTCCCGGCATTTCCGAACGACGCCGCACTGCGCGAGACCGAGGCCCGCCTGGCGAGCTTCCCGCCGCTCGTTTTTGCAGGTGAGGCGCGCAAGCTGAAGAAGCAGCTCGCGGCTGTAGCCAATGGCGAGGCGTTCCTGCTCCAGGGCGGCGACTGCGCGGAGAGCTTTGCCGAACACGGCGCCGACAACATCCGCGACTTCTTCCGCGTCTTCCTGCAGATGTCCGTGGTGCTCACCTTCGCCGGTTCGCAGCCTGTGGTGAAGATCGGCCGCATCGCCGGCCAGTTCGCCAAGCCGCGGTCGTCCGACTTCGAGACGAAGGACGGCGTGACCCTGCCCAGCTATCGCGGCGACATCATCAACGGCATAGATTTCGACGAGCGCTCGCGCCTGCCCGATCCGGCGCGCCAGGAAATGGCCTACCGCCAGTCCGCCGCGACACTGAACCTGCTGCGCGCCTTCGCCCAGGGCGGCTATGCCAGCCTGGAGAACGTGCATAAGTGGATGCTCGGCTTCGTCGCCGACAGCCCGCAGGGGGAGCGCTACGCGGCGCTGGCCAACCGCATCACCGAGACGATGGATTTCATGCGCGCGGTCGGCATCACCTCCGAGACCAACTACGCGCTGCGCGAGACCGACTTCTACACCAGCCACGAAGCGCTCCTGCTCGGCTACGAGGAGGCGCTGACCCGCGTCGATTCCACGAGCGGAGACTGGTACGCGACGTCGGGCCACATGATCTGGATCGGCGATCGAACCCGCCAGCCCGACCATGCCCATGTCGAGTACTGCCGCGGCATCAAGAACCCGCTCGGCCTGAAATGCGGTCCTTCGCTGACCGCCGACGGCCTGATCCGGCTGATCGACCTGCTCAATCCGGAGAACGAGGCCGGCCGGCTGACGCTGATCGCCCGGTTCGGATTCGACAAGGTCGAGGATCACCTGCCGAAGCTCATCCGCGCCGTCGAGCGCGAGGGCCGCAAGGTGGTCTGGTCATGCGACCCGATGCACGGCAACACGATCACGGCGGCCGGCTACAAGACCCGGCCGTTCGAGCGCGTGCTCAAGGAAGTGCAGTCCTTCTTCGACGTGCACCGCGCCGAAGGAACACATCCGGGCGGCATCCATGTCGAGATGACCGGCAAGAACGTCACCGAGTGCACCGGCGGCGCACGGGCGATCACTGCCGAGGAACTGCACGACCGCTACCACACGCACTGCGACCCGCGGCTCAACGCCGACCAGGCGATCGAACTGTCGTTCCTGATCTCGGACCTCCTGAAGAAGGTGCAGGCCGGCATGCCGCAGCAGAAGGTCGTCAACGGCTGACCGGCGTCAGCACCGTCGGCAAGATAAAGGGGCGGGCCGCGAAAGCGGTCCGCCTCAGTCCTTCTTGTAGATGTACCAGTTCTTGCCGGTGCGCACTTCCTGTATGGTCGAGAACCGGGTGACGCGGTTGCGTCCGGCGACCTTGGAAGCGTAGAGGGCGCGATCGGCCTTGGCGTAGAGGTCCTCTGGCCCATCGGCCTGCGAGGCGAGGCATACGCCCATCGAGATCGTGATCGGACCGTAGTTGACGTTGCCGTTGGTGTTGACGAAGGCGGTCTGCTCGATCGCTGCGCGTACGGCGTCGGCGATCTGCGCCGTCGTCTCCTCGCCGCTGCCCTCGACGATCATGGCGAATTCCTCGCCGCCGGTGCGGGCGACGAACATGTCGTCGCGGCTGCTAGCCTTGAAGATATTGGCGATCGCCTGGATGATCTTGTCGCCGACGGGATGGCCGAAGCGGTCGTTGATCTGCTTGAAGCGGTCTATGTCGGCGAGGATCAGCGCGCTGAAGGCGACATCTTTCCTGTCGTTGTAGATCGCGGCGATCTTCTTGTCGAAAGCCCGGCGGTTCCAGATGTGGGTGAGGGGATCGGTGTCGGCGAGCTTCTTATATTCCTCGAGCTTCGACTTGACGTTCTCGAGTTCCGCCGTCTTCTCGCCGAGACTGGCGGCAACCTGCCTGCCGTGCTCGATGGTCGACGACGTCGCGGACGACACGGCGCCGACGATCTTCTGCAGGAGATCCTGGGTCAGGCCCGCACGCCCGGTCAGCCCGCTCGACGTCTGGTCGAGGATCTTGCCGTATTTCGCGATCTGGGTCTGCTCGTTGCGCAAGAGGCGCGCCACGTCTTCCAGTTCGCGGGCGATAACTTCGCGGGCGTTCTCGACAATGCCCTGACCATGGTGATTGGCGAAGAACTTGCGGCCGATGCGGTCGAGATCCTCCTGCGAGGGCCGCTTGCTCAGCGAGATGACTTCAAGGCTGAGCTCGTGATTGGCGCCGGTCAGCGCTTCGTAGAACAGCTCGTAGTTCCGCGGGAGGCCGACCACACCCATCTGGCGCATGGTCGAGGCAATCGTTGTCGCGATATCGCTGGTGGTCCGCTGCTCACTTTGTACCGCGACCGGCTGCATATCCCCGACTTGCCTCTCGAGCCCGGACCGGCTTGGCGTTATATCCGTTTCGGACGGCCGCGAAGCAGGAATAGGGTATGTATCGACCGCCGCCCGGCGTTGCCCCGCGCCGTCTCGACAGGCCTCTTATGGCGAAAGAAGTAGCACCGGCCGCTAAAGTTTCCGTAAACGGCAGGTCGCGCCGATACCGCCGGACGGCGCCGGTTCGCGGCGTTTTCCAAGTCGCGACGACGGCCGGAATCCGGCGGATCCGCCGAGGTTTATGCCCGTCGTCGCCGGGCCAGGTCGCATTTTCGACGCCACCGGCCGACGAAGTTCGATCTTCTGGGAGCCGGATGGGAAGAAACATGCAAATCAACGAGGAAATTCACACCGGCGCCTGCCTTTGCGGTGCGGTCAGGTTCCGGACACGCGGTCTGTTGCGCGGGGTGATCTATTGCCATTGCCGACAGTGCCGCAGGCAGAGCGGCCATTTTGTCGCAGCAACAAATGTCGGCGATGACCGGATCGTGATCGAGGGCGGCGACTCGATAACCTGGTTCGCCGCTTCCGCCTCGGCCCGGCGCGGGTTCTGCGGCGCCTGCGGGTCCCTTCTGTTCTGGAAGCACAACGGACTGGACAGCGTTTCGGTGATGGCGGGCGCGTTCGACAAGCCGACCGGTCTCCGCGCGGAGTGCCACATCTTCGTCGCCGACAAGGGCGACTACTACACGATCGACGACGGCCTGCCGCAGCATGCGCGGTCGACGGACGCGATCGTCGTGGCTGGAGATTGAACGGAAACCGCGATTCAATGCGGATTCGGTGAACGCTGCGTCGAATTCCCGGCGGCTCGCGGCCGCAGGTGGCCAAGACTATATCAGTCGCCAAGGAGACACGCCCATGGCCACCATGCCGAGCCTTTTCATTTCCCACGGCGGACCCAATATCGTCACCGACGACACGCCCGCCCACCGGTATCTTCAGACCCTTTCGGCGCTGCTGCCGGAGCGGCCCGCCGCGATCGTCGTGGTGTCCGCCCATTTCGAGACCGACGGCGTCGCCGTGGTTACCGATCCGGCGCCGGGCATGATCTACGATTTCGGCGGCTTCGCCCCTGAGCTCTACAAGATGGTCTATCCGGCCAAGGGCGATCCGGCTCTCGCCGAAGAGATTTTCGCCTTGCTCGACGACGTCGGCATGGCGCCGAAGCGAATCGCCAGGCGCGGCTACGACCACGGCACCTGGACGGCGCTGATGCTCGCCTTCCCCGAGGCCGACATACCCGTGGTCCAGGTTTCGATCGATCCAAGCCGCGATGCGTCGTGGCATTTCCGGCTGGGCCAGGCGCTCTCCGGCCTGCGCGAGAAGGGGGTTCTGCTTATCGGCTCCGGGCACATCACGCACAATCTAAGGGCGTTCTTCCCCGTGTTCCGCGGCATGGCGCCCGCCGATCCCGAAATCGCCCGCAAGGTCGAGGCTTTCACCGGGTGGTTCGCCGAGAGACTCGCGGCTGACGACAGGCCCGCCATTCTCGACTGGACCCGGCTCGCGCCCTATCCGGGCGAGAACCATCCGACCGACGAGCACCTCATGCCGATCTTCTTCGCCTACGGGGCGGCCGGCGACGGTGCGAAGGCCGAGCGGGTCCACGCGTCGAAGGAGCTCGGTTTCTTCGCCTTCGATTCCTACCTCTTCCATTGAGCGAAAAATCGGCTACACGCCCTCTGCGTCGCCGTCGCAAAGGGCAATCCCGGCATGGATCGACTGATCAAGGCTTTTCACAACTCCGTTCGCGCGTTCCGGTGTCTGATCCGGTCGGAAGCGGCGTTCCAGCAGGAGATGGCGCTGCTCGCGCTGTCGCTGCCGGTGGGCTGGTTCCTGGCGACCAGCTGGCGCGGTTACGCGCTGCTGGTCGGCGCGCTGATGCTGTTGCTCATCGTCGAAGTGCTGAATACCGGCATCGAGGCGACCTGCGACGCGATCAGCCACGAATTCAACATCGATATCCAACTCGCCAAGGATTGCGGATCGCTGGCCGTGCTGATGGCAAGCCTGCTCGCCGGGATCGTCTGGCTTCTGGCGATCGCCGAGCGGATCGCGGGGATACCGCTGTGAGCCGCCCGGCACGGCCTGCCGGCGCGAGGTCGGGCGCATGACCGACGACGGTTCCCTGGATCTCGAACGCCGAGCCGGCCTTCCCGCCGACCTGCTCCATCTGCTGGCGAAGTATCCGCGCGAGAGCTGGGCGGGGCACGACAACGTCCACGGGCTGGCGTCGATGTGGCTGCAACGCCACGACATGTTCCGCGACCTGGGCGGTTTGCTCACCGGCGCCATCGGCGACTACCGCGAGGGTCGCACGGATGCGCGCGCCTTCGCCGGTTTCTTCGCGCCTCGCCTGCAATTCTTCCTCGGGCAGCTCGATGGCCACCACCAGGTCGAGGACATGCACTACTTCCCGGCCTTCGCCCGCGCCGAGAGCAGGTTGAAGCGCGGCTTCGACATCCTCGACAAGGACCATCACCTGATCCACGACGCGCTGGAGCGCAACGCAGAGACGGCAAACGCCTTTCTGCGCGCTCTTTCCGCGGACGAGGACCGCCTGCGCTTTGCCGCCGACGGCTACACCGCGGAGAACCAGCGGCTGGTTGCGATGCTGGCGCGGCACCTCGCCGACGAGGAGGACCTCATCGTCCCGCTGGTCCTCGATCGCGGCGAACACGGGTTCGACTGAACGCTGCGCTCAGGTCGCGGCGCTCATGGGCGTACCTTACCGGTCGCCGTGCGTTCCTCAACCTTTCGCAGGACCTCGGCCATCCGGGCGATCTCGTCGCGCATGGCGATGATGTCGCTGTGGCGCAATTCGTCGAACTTCTCGTGCAGCGCCATGATCTCGATCTCCGCCTTGAGGTTGACCTGGTAGTCGTGCGCCGCATCGATGCGGTCGCGCTCGGCCTGGCGGTTCTGCGACATCATGATGATCGGCGCCTGCAGGGCCGCAATCATCGACAGGATCAGGTTGAGGAAGATGAAGGGGTAGGGATCGAACCGGCTGGCGGGCGGCATCCAGGCATTGGCTACGGTCCACACGGCGAGGAAACCGATGAAGGCAAGGATGAAGGACCAGGAGCCGCCGACGCGTGCGATCGCGTCGGCAAGGCGGGCGCTCCAACTCGCACCCTCGATGTAGGTGGAGTAGCTGTCGCGCGCGATCGGCTGACGTGCAACGGCATGCTCAAACACCGCCTGCTCGGCTTCGGTGAGCCTGTTGCCGCCACGCTCGAACCACTTGCGGATCTGTTCGATTGACGGTCTCGACGACATCTCTTCCTCCTTGCGGTGATTCTCCGCCGTGTCCGGCCGGTGGCTTCCTGTTTAGACGCCCGCTTCGTCCAGACGAAGCCCCTACGGCATGGCGGCTTGTCAGGAGTTGGCAGCGGCAGAGGCCGTGGGCTTGCGCCAACGACCGGGAAGGCCGAAATTCGGACGCGTCGGAGGAGTGGCTCATGCGCGGTTTCGGGGAGATCAGGGAACGCGCCGCGAAGCGCAAGGGCGGTGACGAGGTGCTGGCGACGCTGCTCGGGCCGGTACCCGACAATCGCGCCGTGGCCGACGTACCGGACGACCGCATCCTGTCGACGATCGCGGAGCGCGTGTTCTCCGCCGGCTTCGTCTGGCGCGTCATCGAGCAGAAATGGCCGGGCTTCGAGGCTGCGTTCCTCGGCTTCCAGCCGAAGGCGCTGCTCTTCCAGCCGGACGACTTCTGGCACGAACTGGCGTCCGATCCGCGCATCGTACGCAATCCGCAGAAGATCCGCTCCGTCAAGGAGAACGCGGCCTTCGTCGAGCGCATCTCCCGGGAGCACGGCGGTTTCGGCCGATTTCTTGCCGCCTGGCCGGCGGACGACCAGGTCGGGCTGATGGCCTGGCTCGGCAAGAACGGCTCGCGGCTCGGCGGCAACACCGGCCAGTATTTCCTGCGCTGGATCGGCTGGGACACCTTCATCCTCTCCGCCGACATGACGGCGGCCCTGCGCGACGCCGGCCTGGATATCGCCGAGCAGCCGTCGTCGAAGAAGGACCTTGAGAGAGTGCAGGCCCGGATCAACGCCTGGGCGGCCGAAACCGGCCTACCGAGGGCGCATATCTCGCGCATCCTGGCGATGTCGATCGGGGTGAACCGGACGCCGGAGGAGATACGACAGTATACGGAGGAGTGAAGCGGGGAGCTCGCCCATTTGGCACAAGCGAAGCCGATTGCCCGCCGATCGGGCGCGCGCTACATCGGCAGCATGACCAGTCCCGCCGCTCCCGACATCCTTCGCATCGCCGTCGCCCAGCTGAATCCGGTGGTGGGCGACATCGCCGGCAATCTCTCCAAGGCGCGCGAGGCGCGCGCCGATGCAGCGCGGCACGGCGCCGACCTCGTGCTCTACACCGAGCTGTTCCTCGCCGGCTACCCGCCGGAGGATCTCGTGCTGAAGCCGGCCTTTCTCGCCTCCTGCGAGCGCGCGGTACTGGAATTGGCCGCCGACACGGCGGATGGCGGTCCGGGCGTGATCGTCGGTGTGCCGCTTAAGCGCAAGAGCGGCGTCCACAATTCGATCGTCGTCGCCGATGCCGGCAAGGTCATCGCCGAACGCTACAAGGTCGACCTGCCCAACTACGGCGAGTTCGACGAGAAACGCGTCTTCCAGGCCGGACCGGACATGCCCGGGCCGGTCGCCTTCCGTGGCGTGCGGCTCGGCATCCCGATCTGCGAGGACATCTGGGGCGAGCTCGGCGTCTGCGAGACGCTGGCCGAAAGCGGCGCGGAGATCCTGCTCGTGCCCAACGGGTCGCCTTACTATCGCGGCAAGGTCGACGTGCGCCAGCAGGTGGTGATCCGCCAGGCGATCGAGAGCGGCCTGCCGATCCTCTACGCCAACCAGCTCGGCGGGCAGGACGAGCTGGTGTTCGACGGCGCCTCCTTCGCCATCGGCGCCGACAGGACGCTGGCCTTCCAGATGAGCCAGTTCGAGGAAGCGGTGGTCGTCACCACGTGGAAGCGCGGCCACCGGGCGACCGCAGCCGAATACGGCTCCGACGAGGTCTGGACCTGTGTCGACGGGCCGATGTCGAAGATCCCCGAGAAGGAGGAGGCCGACTACCGCGCCTGCATGCTGGGCCTGCGCGACTACGTCAACAAGAACGGCTTCAAGAATGTCGTGCTCGGCCTGTCCGGCGGCATCGATTCGGCGATCTGCGCGGCACTCGCGGTCGATGCGCTCGGCGAGGAGCGGCTGCGCGCCGTGATGATGCCCTACCGCTACA
>CAYJMY010000020.1:0-2446 GCA_964371125.1 uncultured Mesorhizobium sp.
ACCCGGCCTGCGACCGCTTCATCATGCCGGTGCTCTATTTCAAGGGCTTCCACGCCATCCAGACGCACCGGCTGGCGCATTGGCTGTGGAACCAGGGCCGCAAGGATTTTGCGCTCTACCTGCAGAGCCGCTCGTCGGCGGTGTTCCAGACCGACATCAATCCGGCGTCGAAGATGGGCAAGGGCATCTTCATCGACCACGCCACCGGCCTCGTCGTCGGCGAGCCGGCGGTGATCGAGGACAACGTGTCGATCCTGCACGGCGTCACGCTCGGCGGCACCGGCAAGGCCGGCGGCGACCGCCATCCGAAGATCCGCTACGGCGTCCTGATCGGCGCCGGGGCCAAAATCCTCGGCAACATCGAGGTCGGCCATTGTGCCAAAATCGCAGCCGGTTCCGTGGTGCTGTCGCCCGTGCCCAACAACAAGACGGTCGCCGGCGTGCCGGCGCGGGTGGTCGGCGAAACCGGCTGCGAACAGCCGGCACGGCAGATGGACCAGCTGCTGCCGTCGCAGACCATGGACCACGTCGTCACCTTCGATATCTGAACGGCGGGCGGCCGGAGTGCGGCCGCTCCCGTGCAGCCGTCGGGTTGCCGCGGCTTTACAGCGGCCTATTTCGCGTGTCAGAAGCCTGCACCGCGAAGCGACCCCCGATGGGAGAAGATTGTGAAGCCAGACGAGATCAAGAAGCTCGACGCCTACTTCAAGCGCACCTTCCAGAATCCGCAGCTGAAGGTGAAGGCCCGTCCGCGCAAGGATGATTCGGCCGAGGTCTACATCGGCGACGAATTCCTCGGGATCGTGTTCAAGGACGAGGACGAGGGCGACTACAACTTCTCGATGGCGATCCTCGACGTCGATCTCGCCTAAGTAGTCAGCGGCTGGTGCGTATGAATTCCGCCGCCTTGTCGCGGACGGCTGCGTCCAGCGCCTGCCAGTCGGAAAGCAGGCCAAGCGGGAAGCGGTAGGTCAGGCTCAGTAAATCCCCGACGTGGAGGTCGCGCTCGCAAGGCGCGAACGACGTTTGCGCAGCCGGCCCGGTGAGGCAGCGGGCGACGAACGGCGCACCGGAGGTTTGCGCCACGGCGAGGACCTCGTCGAGGTAGCCGGCCTTGTCCTTGAACCGGTGGAACGTCACGCCCGCCGGCCCCGGCGTTCCGGCAGGATCGACGAGCTTGCTGTAGATCGGCTCGTACCGGCCGCTCATGTCGCGCGACATCGTGCTCGGCTCGAAGCGCAGGAACAGGATGCGCCCTTCGTCGCCGGGCCGGTTGAAGTCGGCGGCGGTCGCAGCCGAATACCCTGCCATGTCCGGCCAGTGCAGATAGAGATCGAGCCGCTCGGCGACGCCGTCGCGGCGCGCCGTCCCGAAGCGGATGGCATTGGCAGGCACGGCCAGCACGTCGTTGCCGAGCACGACCTCGAAGACGGTCGTGTCGTCCGTGTGCCCGGCCATGGCGATCGAGCGCCCGAACCATTTCCCTGCCACGCTGATGGCGACCGAGAGCAGCGCCAGGATGGCGAACGCGTAGAAGACGCGCAGCATGAATGTCGAATCGATCGACCTGATCTGTCCGTTGCCGATGGCTTGCGCTTGTCTCATGGTTCCCTGACCGCGGCACGGGCGGCGCATCGGTGGCTCTTCGGGCAGACAATGCGGCAATCATGGTAAACGGCGCGTAAAAACGCGCCTCGCGCGGCATGGTCCGCCTCCGGCCTTGTCACTCGCGCGGATGTGACCTTAGGGTGCGCCCTCCAGCGATGCCAATGAGGAATCCCACATGCCGCTCTATGAACTGGACGGAAAACGCCCCGTCTTCGAGGCCGAGGAGACGAACTGGGTGGCTCCCGACGCGACTGTGATCGGCGACGTCACCATTGGCCGCAACGCCAGCCTTTGGTTCGGCGTCGTGATCCGCGGCGACAACGAGCCGATCGTCATCGGCGAAGACACCAACGTTCAGGAACACACGGTGATGCACACCGATCCGGGCTCCCCCCTGACGATCGGCAAGGGCTGCACGATCGGCCACCGCGCCATGCTGCACGGCTGCACGATCGGCGACGGCAGCCTGGTCGGCATGGGCGCGATCGTGCTCAACGGCGCACGGATCGGCAAGAACTCGCTCGTCGGGGCGGGTGCGCTGGTAACCGAGGGCAAGGAGTTCCCCGACAATTCGCTGATCGTCGGAACGCCGGCGAAGGCCGTGCGCACGCTAGACGACAACGCGGTCGCCGGGCTGCGCGGGTCGTCCGCCCACTACGTTGCGAACGGAACCCGCTTCCGGAAGAACCTCAGGAAGGTCTGACGTGGCGCGTCCGGCGTACGAATCCGCCTGTCGGAAAGAGCGGAGCCCGCCCGGGGCCTGGGGCGGCGCCAGAACCCCCGGGGTGGGGACGGGGGGGGGGGGGGCACCACCCGGGTGTAGGTAAAACACAGTAAT
>CAYJMY010000020.1:2456-41759 GCA_964371125.1 uncultured Mesorhizobium sp.
GGCCGGCGGGGGGCCTGGGCGGGCGCGTCACCGGGGGCGGGGGGGCGGGGGGGGGGGGGGACTCGACCGGGTTGTCGGTAAACCTCGTTACTTGACGCTGCCGACCGCGGTGGAGCGACCGTCGTTGATCGACACCCACGCGCCGGAGTTCTGCACGGACTGGCGCTTCAGGAAGGTGTATTCGGTGTCCGTCCAGGCGAGCACGCGCGGCTCCAGATTGTCGAGGACGAAGTCGCCGAGACTGGTGTTGACGGTGAGCACCGCGTGGCCGTCGCCGTTGGGCTGGCGCACGACGGTGATCAGCAGATTGCCGGCCGGTACGCCGAGCGACATCAGCATGCGCCGCTTCTCCAGCACGTAGTCCTCGCAGTCGCCGACCGACGTCGGATACGACCACAATTCCTCCCGGCCCCACATCTCCATGTCGGTGCGCGGCTCGACCATGGCGTTCACCGCGTTGTTGATGTCGACCATCGCCGCCCACAGTTTTCGCGACAGCGTGACCGGCGCCGTACGGGCCGACTTCTGCATGCA
Source organism: uncultured Mesorhizobium sp. (assembly GCA_964371125.1). Taxonomy (GTDB): domain Bacteria; phylum Pseudomonadota; class Alphaproteobacteria; order Rhizobiales; family Rhizobiaceae; genus DUSC01. The sequence continues at coordinate 2,991 of CAYJMY010000020.1, forward strand.
TTCGCGCGGCTCGCGCTGGCAGAACTCGTAGTGACCGACCGGCTGTGTGGTACGTCCTCCCGTCGGCATGAAGCTGGGCGCGGCGGTTGCCGCGCTCGCCCAGATCGTCAGCGGCACGATAGCCGCAAGCAGAAAGCCCTTCCCCTTGCCCGACATCTTCTTGTCTCCCCGTTTGAGGGGACAATGACAGGCCCGGATTTATTCGACGCAAAATATCGAAGTACAGTTTGAGTAGAACTTAGGTTCAACTCTTGCGAATATTGAATACAATAGAGGACAATCTGTATTAAAACTTGAATCGGAATTACATCGAATTCGTTTAAAATCCTAGCGATCGTCCGCAATGCCCGTACGCGATGCAGGGCGCGGGGGGCGAAAACGAAAAGACCGGCGCGCGGCCGGTCTTTTCAGTTCTCAGGAATGGGGAGGGACCGTCAGTTGCTGCGGCCGCTGAGTTCGCTGTCGAGAGATTCGGGGCGCTGGACGACGGCGAACTCGATGGCGATGCCGTCCTCGAAATGGCGGACGACCTGGCCGCGCATCGTGCCGAGGATGACCTGGGAGCCGAGCGCCGGCTTGACGTCGATCTCCACGGCGGCGCCCGACAACGAAAGGTCGATGATGCGGCACTGGTATTGGCGCCCGTCGGGCAGTTGCAGGACGCTCATCGGATTACGCGGCGCGACTCGATCGTGGCGGCGGTCCTCGGGGAGGTCGAGCTCGTGCTTGTTCGCGAGCCAGGTCAGCTGCGCGGCGAGCTTGTCCTTCTTGCGCTCGGACGCGACGAGCGTCATGGCGAAACCGTCGTCCAGCGTGCGGGTGACGATCCCTTCGATGCGCCCGATATGATCGAGATATGCGATGACCTTTTCTCCCGGCTCGCCATGGGCGTCGGTGCGGAACGCCACGTTTCCGGGGGACATGTCGATCACCTGGCAGGGATATTCCGAACGGTCCTCAAGCATGAACCGGCCATAGATCTTGACCCGCACGCGCTGGAAAGACCGGCGCTCTGCCCTGGACGGCGCAACCTCGACCGCCGCTGACCTCATCGCCTGCCTCGACCTGTTCATTGTCTGCTCGCTCGACGGCGAGAATCCTCACGCCAAGAATACACCCGGAAGCGTTAACAACCGGTAATTTGTGCTTCAGAAGAGACTACCGGGCCGGTTGCGGCGCGCGAGACCATCGGACCGTAAAGTGGAATCCGCCTTTGCACAGTCCGGATCTCGAAAAGAGAGATCGATCGCGAGCGAGCCAAAGTCACTCCGGCAGCGCGACTGAGTATTCTCCGGAGATATTCTAGCAGGCTGCTTCTTCAGCAACCTGCTAGCTGCGGCCGCCGTCGAGCACGACGAGATGGCGGATTCTCCGTCCCGGTCCGGTGACGATGGCACTATCGGTGATGTTGCCGTCGCCGGGCACGAGGTTCGGAACGGGGATCGAGGGGCGGTTCTTGAGGAACATGGGTTCGCGATCGGCGTCGACGACCCGCACCGAATCGATCCGCGCCTCGACGACCGGGTCGACACCGAGCCAGAAGGGACGTTCCGCCGCGGTCAGGATGCCCATTGATCGCGCCTGGTCGGCGCCGAAGTCGAGCGGAAGGATCAGGAGTTCGAAGGTCGTCGACCGACGGGTTCGGGTGAAGCCTTCGAAGCTCGCCACGACGACCGACTTGTTCTCGAACGCACTCCAGGCGAGGCGCGCCATCAGCCGCTGGTCCTTCTCCTTCCACAACGAGGTGAACGAGAAACCCTTCAGTTCGCGGCCGTAGATGGCGCACAGGCGCGTGCCGGCGAGCCGGAACACGGCCTCGCCGCGCGCGTCCTTCTCGAGGATGAAGGTATCGGCAAGAAGCGTCTTGATGTCCGAAGGCTCGATTTCGGCACGCTTCGGTGCCGGACGGCCGTCGCGCAGGCGATTCCAGTAGTGGAACAGCTGAATTGATCCGTTCTGCTTCATGCCCTGCATCCCCGCACCGGCTGCTTCATCCTGTGCCATTGGCGAACAGATTCGCTTCTCATGGCGCTCTACATGCCGTTCGCAGCACGTCGCGTGCCAGTATTCGTTAACCTTATGCACGGCGCATGGCTGTTAAGGTTAACGAATGGTTTACGTTGCGGGCGCTGGCTCGGAATGCCAATGTCTCGGCGTTCGGGGGCGGCTGTACAGCACGGCCGAAAGCAGGCTCCGGAAACGGACATACGGGGTGAGCAGGGGGCTCGACCGGCCGTCCAGGGGAAACCCTGGACGGCTTTTCTTTTGCCGCGGGATCGTTAGAGCAATACGACGCCCAGCGACGGACCCCGCAAAATGACAGACAACCAGGAAGATGACGTCCCGCAGCAGGAAGACGAACGGCAGCCGGTCTTCAACATCCCGGCGGTCGTGGTGGCGCTGACGGTGGCCTGCGTCATCATCCACCTCGTCAGGCTCTACGTCCTGTCGGTCGAACAGGACATCGGCCTGCTGCTGCGCGCAGCCTTCATCCCGATCCGCTACAGCGGCCAGTTCGATCTCGACATCTACGCGTTCACGTCGCCATTCACCTACACGCTCCTTCACGGATCGGTGGTGCACCTGGCGATCAACATGGTCTGGCTCGCCGCATTCGGCTCGCCGCTGGCCAACCGGCTCGGCGTCGGCCGCTTCCTCCTCTTCTGGGCGGCGACCGGGGTCGCCGCCGCGGCGACCCACTACGCGCTCCACATGGTGGACCAGTCCCCGCTGATCGGGGCGTCGGGGGCGATTTCCGGCATGATGGGAGCTGCGGCGCGGTTCGGTTTCCGTGCCAGCCGGAGCGCGGGGCGATCGGCCTTCGACGGGCCGCTGCTGCCGGCTTCTACGGCCCTCAGGATGCGGCCGGTCGTCACCTTCCTCGCCGTCTGGATGGCGATCAACCTGGTGACCGGCATCGTCGGGTTCGGTGCCGGAGCCGACCGGATCGCTTGGGAGGCGCATGTCGGCGGCTTCGTCGTCGGCTTCTTCGGCATCGGCAGCTTCGTCCCCCGTCGTCGCGCCGCGGCCTCGTGACGACCGCGGACTTGAAATGAGGTGAATCGAGGCGCACGATGCCTCCGGCGGAAGGGCCGGCCGCGAACGACTGCGCGGCCGGATGCGCATCGGAGGAAGCCATGACCGTCAAAGCGATACTGCAACAGAAGGGCCACGACGTCTTCACGCTGGGGCCTAACGACAAGCTCTCGGAAGCCGTGCGGATGCTGGCCGAGCATCGCGTCGGTGCGCTCGTCATCACCAATGGCGACGGCAAGATCGTCGGCATCCTGTCCGAGCGGGACATCGTGCGGATCATCGCCAAGCAAGGCCCGGAGGCCCTGGAAGAAGCGGTGCGCACAGGCATGACGGCCAAGGTCAAGATCTGCAACGAACACCACACCGTCCACGAGGTGATGGAAATCATGACGCGCGGTCGTTTCCGTCATCTTCCCGTCGAGAGGGACGGAAAACTCGACGGCATCATTTCCATCGGCGACGTCGTCAAGCGGCGCATCGAGGACGTCGAGCGCGAGGCCGAGGAAATCCGGACCTATATCGCGACGGCCTGAGAGATCGTCTCCAGCCGATCGTCGCCCGAATTGCGCGGCGGGTGGTGGTTCTTGCCCGCGCCGAGGGAACTCAGGTCAAAAAAATGCCCGGCTTTATCGGCCGGGCCAGTTAGAGGGAGATCGTTGCGCGGCTTAGTCGGCACGTCCTTCGGAGTGCTCGCGCAGCCGCGCGAATAGGTCGTGGTTGCGGCAGAAGGAGGGAGCCTCCTCGGCGCTGCCGTGCTCGGCGAGCCAAGCGCTGCAGGCGTCCGGCTTGCCGCAGGACATGCAGCGCAGCATCGCGTTCCGCAGCGCCTCTCCACCGGCCGGAAGCTCGGCGAAGCGCTCGCGTACTTCGAGCGTCGTCATCATCTGCTCGATCAGATCGCTCTTTGCGGCAATCCGCGTCATCATGGCAGAGATGCCCATGTCTTCCTCCGCAACCTTGCGAAGCAGAATCTACAGCCCGAATCACCGGGTCCACTTGACATAGATCAAGTCGCGCCAGCGCTCGCCGGCGCTTGCCAGTACCGCCGGATTCCTCTAGCCAACGAGCGACACGAAACCGCTGCGGCCTATCCCAATGACCCTCATCGACACACGCACGCCCGACCCGAAGCGACTGATCCCGGGCGCCACCGGCGACTGGGAAGTGATCATCGGCATGGAGGTCCATGCCCAGGTGACCTCGCAGTCGAAGCTGTTCTCGGGCGCCTCCACCGCCTTCGGCGCGGCGCCCAACGCCAATGTCAGCCTCGTCGACGCGGCGATGCCGGGAATGCTGCCGGTGATCAACGAGGAATGCGTGCGCCAGGCGATCCGCACCGGCCTCGGCCTCAAGGCGCAGATCAACCTGAAGTCGGTCTTCGACCGCAAGAACTACTTCTATCCGGACCTGCCACAGGGCTACCAGATCTCGCAGTTCAAGCAGCCGATCGTCGGCGAGGGCACGGTGACCGTCTCGGTCGGCCCCGACAACAAGGGCAATTTCGAAGACATCGACGTCGGCATCGAGCGACTGCATCTCGAGCAGGACGCCGGCAAGTCGATGCACGACCAGCATCCGACCATGTCCTATGTCGACCCGAACCGGTCGGGCGTGGCGCTGATGGAAATCGTGTCGAAGCCCGACCTGCGCTCGTCCGACGAGGCGAAGGCCTACCTCACCAAGCTCCGGACCATCGTCCGTTATCTCGGCACCTGCGACGGCAACATGGACGAAGGATCGATGCGCGCCGACGTCAACGTCTCGGTGCGGCGGCCCGGCGCGCCGTTCGGCACGCGCTGCGAGATCAAGAACGTCAATTCGATCCGCTTCGTCGGCCAGTCCATCGAATACGAGGCGCGCCGGCAGATCGCCATCCTCGAGGACGGCGGCAAGATCGACCAGGAGACGCGGCTGTTCGACCCCGTCAAGGGCGAGACGCGTTCGATGCGCTCGAAGGAAGAGGCGCATGACTACCGCTACTTCCCCGATCCGGACCTTCTGCCGCTCGAGTTCGACCAGGCCTATGTCGACGCGCTCGCCGCCGGCCTCCCCGAACTGCCCGACGACAAGAAGGCGCGCCTCGTCTCGAGCCTGGGTCTTTCGGCGTATGATGCTTCGGTGCTCGTCTCGGAAAAGGCGATCGCCGACTATTTCGAGAAGGTCGCGGCCGGCCGCGACGGCAAGACGGCCGCCAACTGGGTGATCAACGACCTGCTCGGCGCGCTCAACAAGGCCGGCAGGTCGATCGACGAGGCGCCGGTCTCGCCTCAGCAGATCGGCGCGATCATCGACCTGATCCGCGACGGCACGATTTCGGGCAAGATCGCAAAGGACCTGTTCGAGATCGTCTGGAACGAGGGCGGCGATCCCAGGGCCCTGGTCGAGAGCCGCGGCTTGAAGCAGGTCACCGATACCGGCGCCATCGAGAAGGCCGTCGACGATGTCATCGCCGCCAATCCGGACAAGGCCGAACAGGCGCGCGCCAAGCCGACCATGGCCGGCTGGTTCGTCGGCCAGGTGATGAAGGCGACCGGCGGCAAGGCCAATCCGCAGGCGGTGAACGCGCTGGTGAAGGCCAAGCTCGGCATCGAGGACTAAGCCATGTTCGTGCGCACGGCATCGAAACGTGACCTCGATGCCGTCCGCGCTCTGCTCGGCGAAACCTGGCACGCCACCTATGACGCCATCTACGGGGCCGAGCGCGTCGCTGCGATCACCGCCGACTGGCACTCCCTCGCATCGCTCCGCGCCCAGCTCGAGCGGCCGCACTCCGAATTCCTCGTCGCCGACGACGGCAATGCCATCGGCGGCATGGCCTTCGCCAACGCCGTCGACGAGGGCAAGACGGTGATGCTCCACCAACTCTACGTTCGTCCGTCCATGCAGGGTCGCGGCATCGGCGGCATGCTGCTCGACGAGATCGTCGACAGCTTTCCGGAAGCGGAGTGCATCCGGCTCGAGGTCGAGGAAGCGAACCTTCGGGCGATCGCTTTCTACCGCGCGGCCGGCTTCGTCCAGGCCGGGCGGACGGCGAATTGCGGGCGCGACCAGTCCGGCATTCCGGCGCTCGTCTTCGAGCGCGCGCTCGCCTGACCGGCGCACGATTCGCGGAGGCGCGTGACGGCGGTCACTCGCCGATTTCGTCGATGCAGGCAGCGAGCGTATCGGGCATCCGGCAGTACTTCCGCGAGGCGCCGCAGCGGTCGTCGGCGACGACCACCACCGTACCGCCGAGCGTCCGGCACTCGTAGGCCGACAGTTCGGCAACGGTCGTTCCACCGCCAACTGTGCCGCCGGTCGTTCCTCCCGTCGCCTTGAGACCGCCCTTCAGCTTGCCGGCCTGGAGCGTCTTGGCCGTCGCCTGGCCGGCGATCGTGGTTTTGTCGACGGCGTAGAGCGGTGTCGCCATCGCGGTCGTCAGCAGTATGGCGGATGTCCAACACAGGAACGTTTTCATGGCGCATCTCCTCGGAGTTGATCGCCGACGATCGGCCGCCTGGCCCAAAGGTCGAATGCCGCCGGCTTTCCCGCACCGCCTCACGAAGCGCCTCTTCATCACCGATTTCATCCCCCGCGCGGGTGAGGACCGGCAGCTTTCCTGCGGGTCAGACCGGCGCAAGCGATACCAGCGCCGCCGGTGCGTTCAACGACACCTTGGCGGCTCTTGAGCGTACCGAGCGACCTGCCTGCCCGGTTGCCGGCAGTACGCTGCATTCAGTGGCTGCGGCGACGGTCGGCCTTTGTCATCACCGGCGGCGACAGTTCGCGCAGCAGGAGTTCGAGCTGGCGCTGGTCGCCGGTGCCGGTCTTGTCGAAAACCGCGGCGAGCTGCGACTTCACCGTTCCGTCGGAGACGCCCGTCGAAAGTGCGATCTCGCCACGTGTCATGCCGGCCGCGACCATTGCGGCGACGCGCTTTTCGGCGGCGGTCAGTCCGAACAATGCGCCGATTGCCTCGATCGCGGGCTGGGGAGAAGCTCCCTGTGCGGCGATGAAGATCGCTGCGGCGGCGCGCGACGACATCCGCGACGAGGGATCGCGACGCGCCAGCGGAAGCACATGGGCCACGGCCGCGACCGGCGCGCCGGCCAGCGGCACGTCGATTCCGGCCGGACCGAGGGCGAACTCATCGCGGACGCCGAGCGCCACTGCACGGCCGATCGCGGCGTTGGCGTGGGTGTAGCGGAACTGCAACTGGCCGCGCGGCGCTGCGGCGATCCCGCCTTCGGCGAGAACCGCCTCGGCGGCGGCGTTGGCATAGAGGACATGGAAATCCTCGGCGACGATGAGCACCGGAATGCCGAGATGCTCGACGATGGCACGGAACAGCGCGGTCGCCCGCCGCTCGGTCTCGAAAAGGTCGGAAATCATCACGGCGCGGCGCACGTGGGGAGCGAGCAGTCCGACCAGATCGACGTCGTCGGTCGTGATCGGCCGGCGATCCTTGTCGGTCACCACCATCAGCGAACCGACGCGCGATGGGCGCTTCATCAAGGCGACCCAGAAAAAATCGTCGAGCCGGTTTGGAATGACCCATTCGCGAGCAATGCGACTGTCGAGCCACGCCTGCCGGGTGCCGGGACCCTGCAGCGCGTAGACCGAATCGACGGTAAAAGGAACGTCGATCTCCATCCTCGGCAACGCCGCGTAGAAGGGGACCTTCGACCCGTACTCGTGCATCAGCGGCTTCAGCAGTGCCGGATCGCCGCAGGTTTCCGACATGCGTAGCGTACCGCCGCCCGTATCGACCACCGCCAGCATGGCGAGGCACCCCTCGCAAAGCTCGCAGATGCTCCCGAGCGTGCGTGGCCACAGCGCCCCGTCGGTCACGGAATCGTAAACCGCCTCGACGATTTCGGGCAGCATCCGTTGGCCGGCCAGCGCGTTCATCGGCATCACGCCTCGCAGGCGCCGGCACCGGCCGGCGCAGCCCTCCACGAAAAAGAGTAACGCAGCGCCAGCAGGCGTTCAACCGCGGCGTTCGCCAGATGGTTTCAGTTCGCTTGCAGTTCCTTGCCATCCGGGTCCCAGAACCGGACGGTCGTGCATTCGATGAGGTAGTCGCGCAGCGAGCGGTCGCATTTGACCGCAGCAGCCTTCATGACGGACTCCTTCGAGTCCCAGCCGCACAGATACTCGTGCCAGTGCGGACCCTCCTTGTGCTGGAGGAAGACGTCCGCGCTCCATCCGGCGGGGAAGCACCATGCGACGCGGGAGCAGTCGCGCGCCTCGGCGCCTCCGGCGACGCACTTCTCCCGCGCGCAGGCGAGGGTCCTTTCGGGATTACCGCCGGTGCAGACGCCGCTCGACTGCTCCGGCGCTTCGGCGAAGGCTATCCCGGTCGGTCCGTCCTGGGCGGCGGCAGGAGCGGTCGAAAGCAGGATGGCAAGGAGCAGGGCGGCGGAGCGGCGAATGAGCATGACCGGGTCTCCGGGTGGGGGTGTGACGGCGGGGCGAGACTCGTCTAGATGGTCCGCCGCAAGACACGGAATGGCAAGGAGAATTCGATGGGCGACGGCAGCGCGGAGAAGCTGGTGATCCGCCCGGCGCGGCGGCAGGACGGCGCGGCGCTGGCGGCGCTGTTTGCCGCCGATGCGCTCGGCGGCCATGGCGATAGCGACGACCCGGCGGCGCTGCCCGACTACGAGGCGGCGTTCGAGCGGATCGCCGCCAGCCGGAACGACGCATTGTGGGTCGCCGAACTCGACGGAACGATCGCGGGGACGTTCCAGACCACGCTGATCACGTCGATGTCGGCGCGTGGATCGGCGAACATGAGCGTCGAGGCCGTACAGACGCGCGGCGACCTGCGCGGCAGGGGCATCGGCGAGGCGATGATGCGATTCGCCATCGAACGGGCGAAAGAAGCCGGCGCGCGGCAGGTGCAGTTGATGTCGAACAACAGCCGTGTCGCCGCCCACCGTTTCTACGAACGTCTCGGCTTCGACAGAAGCCACGCAGGCTTCAAGTTGAAGCTCCGCTGACCGTCGCGCCGACCGACGCCGCTTCGCCAGCGGCGAGGTCGGAAATGTAGGCGACGAATTCCGGGTCCTCGCCTTGCAAGAGTTGCGGCAAGGCGTTGCGGAAGTCCTCGCGCCGGCACCATTCGCGCATGAAGTCGTCCCAGGAACGCCACCGCCGCAGTTTGCGCTCGGACATCTCGTGTTCGTAGCCCACCATGTAGGCGCGTTCGAACAGCGAGATGAGGATGCCGAACATGGCGAGCATGCGCTCGGTCTGCTCTTCCGAAAGGCCCTTGGTGGCCTCGCGGGACTGGAGTTTGAGGTCCGGATTGTCGAGCGCCAGGCGCAGGAAGTCGGTGTAGCCGTCCGACAGGCGTTGGTAGATTTCCTCCTCCTCGTTCTCGCGTTCCTTGCGCTGCTCAAAGAGGAAGACGAAGATGGCGAGCGGCAGGCCGACGACGGTAACCGCATAACTCAACATCTCGAGGATCGTCATCAAGTCCATGGGGCGCCACCTTGCCTGGACAAGACGATAGTGCGGCGTGCTGCCCCTTGCCAGCGCGTTCGGCGGAAGCCATAAGGCGATGACCGCAGCGCGGTCGGCGACGAGGACCTTCGATGAAGAAATTCCTGCTGCAGTTTTTCACCTGGTGGAGCGGCCAGACGCTGGGCACGCGCTTCCACACGTGGCGCAAGGGTGTGCGCGTCGGCGAGGACGAGTTCGGCAACGTCTACTACGAGGGTGGCAAGGATTCGGAAGGCCGCACGCGGCGCTGGGTGATCTTTCCGGGCACTTCCGAGGCGACGGCGATCCCGCCGGGCTGGCACGGCTGGATGCACTACCGCGTCGACACGCCGCCCACGAAAGAGAACTACAAGCCGCGCGACTGGCAGAAGCCGCACCAGCCGAACCTGACCGGCACCGCCGCCGCCTACCGGCCGAAGGGCTCCGTGCTCGGTGCCGGCCATCGCCCGCAGGTCACCGGCGACTACGACGCCTGGACGCCGGGCAGCTGACGGGCGCGGCGGTCTTTTGTCGCCACAATTCCCGCGTAAGCCTCGCCGGCGAACATCCATGCCGGCCACTGTCGTGGCCGCGAAGCGCGACGGTTGCATGATGCCGATGGCCGAAACCCTTTTCGCGACGACGAGACGCCGTGGCGCTGTGCTGGCGGCCGCCGTCCTTGCCGTACTGGCGTCGACCGCCGCCCACGCCGAGCGCATCGCCAATCCGGTCGCCGAGTTCACCGGGGTCGACAAGATCACCGGACGAATCATCACCTTCGATGTCTACATCGACGAGACGGTCCAATTCGGCGCGCTCCAGGTAACCCCGCGCGTCTGCTATTCCCGGCCGAAGGAGGAGGAGCCGAAGACGGACTCTTTCGTCGAGGTCGACGAGATCACGCTGGACCGCAAGATCCGCCGCATCTTCACCGGCTGGATGTTCGCCGAGAGCCCGGGGCTCAACGCGGTCGAGCACGCCGTCTATGACGTCTGGCTGAAGAGCTGCAAGCAGCAGTCCGACGTGCCGCCACCGGAGACGGCCAAGGCGAACTGAGAAAGACGGGCGGACTCCGTCCGGCGCGCCCGATAGCGGTTCACCCGGTCTTCCGCTAGGAATACCGCGGCGCCAGCCTCGGCGCGACGGAGCCCGGCATGCCCAGTATCGAAATCCTCCTTGCCTTCCTCGCCACAGCTGCGATCTTCGCGTTCATTCCCGGCCCGGCCATGCTCTATGCGGCGGCGCAGACTTTCGCCGGCGGTCGCGCTGCGGGGTTGATGGCCAGCCTCGGCATTCATCTGGGCTGCTACGTCCATGTGATCGCCGCGGCGGCCGGCCTGTCGATGCTGTTCGTCGCAGTTCCGATGCTATACCTCGCGGTCAAACTCGCGGGCGCCGCTTACCTGGTCTGGCTCGGTCTGGCGCTGCTGCGATCACGCCCGGCGGGCGAAGGCGATCTGCCGCGGGTGCGGCGGAAATCGCCGCGCCGCGCCTTCGCCGAGAGCGTCAGCGTCGAGGTGCTCAACCCAAAGACCGCCATCTTCTTCATGGCACTGCTGCCGCAATTCGTCGACCCGGGCGCGGCCTTTCCCGTCTGGCTTCAGTTCGTGATCCTGGGCACGGTGGTCAACATGATGTTCTCGCTGGCGGATTTGATCTGCGTGCTGCTGGCGGGCCGCCTCGTCGACCGGTTGCAGCGTTCGAGCCGCATGCAGCGGCTCATGCAGTGGACGGGCGGGACCGTGCTGGTGGGGCTCGGCGTGCATGTCGCCCTACAGCGCAACTGAGCGCCGCCGTCAGGGTTGGAAGGTCGCCTCGCCCTCGAGCGCCTGCTCCAGCATCTTCTCGTAGCGGCCGCGCGGCACGTCGACGGCGCCGAAGCGCTTCAGGTGCTCGGTGGTGAACTGGGTGTCGAGCAGGACGAATCCTCGCCGGCGCAACCGCTCCACCAGATGCACGAGGCAGACCTTGGATGTGTCGCGCTCGCGCGAGAACATGCTCTCGCCGAAGAAGGCGCGGCCGAGGCTGACGCCGTAAAGTCCTCCGACCAGCCGGCCCTCGCGCCACGCTTCGACCGAGTGGCAATGGCCGCGACGGTGGAGTTCCTGGTAGGCCTCGCGGATCGGCGCGTTGATCCAGGTCGAGGGGCGGCCTTCGCCAGTCTCGGCGCATCCCTCCATGACGCCGGCGAAGTCGTTGTCGAAGCGGATATCGAAGCGGCCCTGGCGGATGGTCTTGGCTAGGCTCTTCGGCACGTGGAAGGCGTCGAGCGGGATGACGCCCCTGGTTTCCGGCCGAACCCAGAACACTTCCGGATCGTCGGCGTGCTCGGCCATCGGGAACACGCCCGAGGCATAGGCTCTGAGCAGCAGGTCGGGCGGGATCCGGTATCCGGGCGCGAAAGGCCGGCTCATCCGCGGCTACGCCGTTTCGGCCAGGTATTTTTCCAGCCAGTGGATGTCGTAGTCGCCGTTGGCGATGTCGGGATTGCCGACGAGGTCGCGGAACAGCGGCAGCGTCGTCTTGACCCCGTCGACGACGAACTCGTCCAGCGCCCGGCGCAGGCGCATCATGCATTCGACGCGGTTGCGTCCGTGCACGATCAGCTTGCCGATCAGGCTGTCGTAGTAGGGCGGGATGCGGTAGCCGGAATAGGCGCCGGAATCGACGCGGATGCCCAGTCCGCCGGGCGTGTGGAAATGTGTGATCGTGCCCGGCGACGGCGTGAAGGTGCGCGGGTCCTCGGCGTTGATACGGCATTCGATGGCGTGGCCGGAGAACTTGATCTCGTCCTGCCTGACCGACAGGCCGCCGCCCGAGGCGACGCGGATCTGCTCGTGGACGAGGTCGATGCCGGTGATCGCCTCGGTCACCGGATGCTCGACCTGGAGGCGGGTGTTCATCTCGATGAAGAAGAACTCGCCGTTCTCGTAGAGGAATTCGATGGTGCCGGCGCCCGAATAGCCGAGATCGGCCACCGCCTGCGAGCAGATCGAGCCGATGCGCGCCCGCTCCTCGGTGTTCAGCGCGGGCGAGTTCGCCTCTTCCCAGACCTTCTGGTGGCGGCGCTGCAGCGAGCAGTCGCGTTCGCCCAGATGGACCGCCTTGCCGGCGCCGTCGCCGACGATCTGGACCTCGATGTGGCGCGGCTTCTCGAGGTACTTCTCGATGTAGACAGCGTCGTCGCCGAAGGCCGCGCCCGCTTCGGAACGCGCCGTCGCCAGCGCGATGGGCAGGTCCTCGGCGGTGCGCGCGACCTTCATGCCGCGTCCGCCGCCGCCAGCAGAAGCCTTGATGATCACCGGGAAGCCGATCTCGGCGGCGATGCGCGCCGCCTCGCGATCTTCCGTGACGGCGCCGTCGGAACCGGGCACGACCGGGATGCCGAGCCTCTTCGCCGTGCGTTTGGCCTCGATCTTGTCGCCCATGATGCGGATATGGTCGCCGCTGGGGCCGATGAAGGTGATCTTGTGCGCCGCCAGGATGTCGGCGAAGCGAGCGTTCTCGGAGAGGAAGCCGTAACCGGGGTGGACGGCGTCGGCGCCGGTGATCTCGCACGCGGCGACGATCTGGTGGATGTTGAGGTAGCTGTCGCGCGACGGCGGCGGGCCGATGCAGACGCTCTCGTCCGCAAGCCTGACATGCATGGCATCGACGTCGGCGGTCGAATGGACCACGACGGTGCGGATGCCGAGCTCCTTGGCGGCGCGCAGCACCCTCAGCGCGATCTCGCCGCGGTTGGCGATCAGGATCTTCTGGAACACCGGCCTGTTCTCTCCGATCCTATTCGACGACGACCAAGGGCTCGCCATACTCGACCGGCTGCGAGTCCTCGAAGAGGATCGCGGTTACGATGCCGGCGCGGGGCGAGGGGATCTGGTTCATCGTCTTCATGGCTTCGATGATGAGCAGCGTCTGGCCCTCGCGGACCCGCTGTCCCAGTTCGATGAAGGGTGTGGCGCCGGGCGAGGGGGAGGCATAGGCGGTGCCGACCATAGGCGACGTCACGGCGTTCTTCGACGTGTCCGCGACCGCCGGCGCGGCCGCTTCCGCGGGAGCCGGCGCAGAGGCTGCGACCTGCATCGGATGCGCGACGGCGTGCACGGCCTGCGCCTGGCGCGACACGCGCACCTTGAGATCGCCCAACTCGACCTCGATCTCGGTGAGATTGGTGTCGTTCAGGATGCCCGCGAGGTCGCGGATCAATTGCTGGTCAACACCGGATTTCTTGATCGACATTGCGTGTCGCTTTCCTCTTCTTCGTGCCGCCCGGTCAGATGCGCGCGGCGAGCGCCCTGAGCGCCAGCGTGTAGCCCGCCGGTCCGAGGCCGCAGATCATCCCCAGCGCGACGGGCGCGATCATCGACTTGTGGCGGAACGGCTCGCGGGCGTGGATGTTCGACAAGTGGACTTCGACCACCGGCAGCGGCGCCACGGCGCGGATGGCGTCGTGGAGGGCGATCGAGGTGTGGGTGTAGGCGCCGGCGTTGAGAACCAGGCCGGCGGCTTTCTCGCCGGCTTCCTGTATCCAGTCGACCAGATCGCCCTCGTGGTTCGACTGGCGGAATTCGATCCCGACGCCAAGTTCCGCGGCGAGGGTGCGGCAGTCCGATTCGATCCCGGCCAGGTTCGTCCCGCCATAGATGCCCGGCTCGCGCTTGCCGAGCATGTTCAGGTTGGGTCCGTTGAGAACGAAGACCGTCTTCAAATCGCAAGCCTCTCCGCGCGCGGCGCGCGGCCGCGCGAACCCGCTATAGTCGTCAAGTTTAGCCGCGGAAAGAGCGCCGGAGTCCCGTTTTCCACTGTGGCGGGACGTTTGCCGCCTTTACTCCACGGAAATCAGCAGCTCGCGTCGATGATGCAGGCGCGGGCGGCGGCGATCTTCTCCGTGAGCACGTCCCGGCCGAGCGCACCGAAGACCACCTCGTTGCCGACCACGTAGGACGGCGTGCCCGTGATGTGCAGCTTGTTGGCGAGATCGTAGGTCTGCGAGAACACATCGGTGATTGCAGGATCCTTCATCGCCTCACGCAGCTTCGCCTCGTCGGCGCCGAGTTCGACGGCGATCTTGATCGCGGTCGCCTCGCCGGCCCGGCCCTGGCCGCCGATCAGGCGCGTGTGGAACTCGCCGTACTTTTCGGGCATGAGCTTCAGGAACGCCTGCGAGACGACATGGGCCTTCTGCGAATCCGGCCCGAGGATCGGGAATTCCTTGAGCACGAAGCGCAGGTCAGGATCGGCGGCGACCAGCGACTGCATGTCCTCCAGCGCCCTTTTGCAGTAGCCGCAATTGTAGTCGTAGAACTCGACGATCGTAACCTTGCCCGCGGGATTGCCGACGATGCCGTCATGGGCGGCGTTGAAGATCGCATCCTTGGCGCCCTTGATGGTATCGAGTTGCGCGATGCGTTCCTCTTCCTTCTGCTTCGCCTCGAGGACCGACTGCATTTCGAGCAGGATTTCCGGATTCTTCAGCAGGTAGTCGCGGACGATCTCCTCGACCTCCTTGCGGTCGATGCTCTGCGCCTGGGCCATGACCTGCGGCGTATCGCCGGCGATCGCCGGCTGCGGCTTGCCCGAGATATAGCCGAAAGCAAGCATCGCGAAGGCGGTCGCGATTCCCGTCGTGCCGAGGAGGATTGCCCGTGTCATGTCTGTCCCATTCTGCGGTTGCGGCAGGAAGCGGCTCTCACTTCTTCTTGCCGGGTGCCTTGTAGTTGATGATGTCCTGCGCGCGGACCCAGGCTGGCGAGCCGCGCTTGAGTTTCTGCTGCGCCCGAGCGGCGAAGACCTTGGCGTCGTGATAGACGCCGCTGTAGAAATATCCTTCCGCGGAGGCGAGCTCGGCCTCTCCGACCTCACCCAATTGGCCATAGGCCTGGGCGAGATAGCGGTAGGCGCTGATGTTCTCGCGGTCGCGGTCCAGTCCCTTGCGGATTTCGGCGACGGCCTCTTTTACCGCGTCCGGTTTGCCGGTGGCGAGCAGGGCCTGGCCGCGGGCAACCTGCAGGATACCCGACTTCGCCGGATCGAGCCTGACGGCGCTGGCATAGGCCTGCGCGGCTTCCGCAGGCTTGTTCGCCTTGATCAGGATGTCGCCGCGCAGTTCGTGGAAATACGGGTTCTTCGGATGCGACTTGATCAGGGCGTCGACCTTCTGCAGGGCGCTCTTCGGATTGCCGTAGAGATAGGTGGCCATGGCGTCGCCGTACATCATCGCCAGTCCACGCGGGTCCTTCCTGAACAGCCTGCTCGCAGCCGCCTGGCCTTGCGTATAGACCGCGATCTTGGCGCGCATCATGTCATGGCGAAGTTGCAGCCCTTCGGGATCCTTCTTGTCGAAGTAGCGGCTCTTCTGGGCAAGCGTCTGCAGGTTGGCGATGCGATCGCGGGGCATCGGATGGCTGACCTGGTAGGGGTCGACCTTGGCGCCCGACAGCGACAGCGCGCTGGCGAAGCGGGAAAAGGTGGTGAGCATGCCCTTGGCCGACTGGCCGGTCGCCTCGAGGTAGTCGAGCGCCGAGCGATCCGCCGTCGCCTCTTCGGTGCGCTGGTAGCCGAGCAGGCCGCGGCGCGCCGCCTCGGCACCGCCGAGGGCTATGCCGCTTCCGGCCTGGGCGAGGTCGCTGTTGTTGCTGGTGGCGCCGGCGATTGCCGCGCCAACGCCGAGCAGGCCCGCCACCACCGCCATGGTCTGGGCGCGGGCGATCTGCTCGCGCAGGCGCTCCTGGTGGCCGCCGGCGATGTGGCCTGCTTCATGGGCGATCACGCCGATGATCTCGTTCGGCGTTTCCGACTCCAGCAACGCGCCGGTGTTGATGAACATGCGCCGCCCGGCGACGAAAGCGTTGAAGCGCTGGTCGTTGACCAGGATGATGTTGATGCCGCTGTTGGCCAGCCCGGCCGCCTTGAAGATCGGCCGCGCATAATCACGCACTAGGGCCTCGATCTCGGCGTCGCGGACCACGGGCACGCTATTCTGCTGGGCTCGCGCGGGCGCCGTGAAAGTGACGCCGTGCAGGAGGACCGCGGCGGCGACGAGCGCGCGTGCCAGCCGGCTCCGGGCCGGAATATTGGGCGACGGTTTCCGCATGGCTGGAGGCACAGGTAGACCAGCGCTCATTCGTTGGAAAGACGGGGCTCCGAACATCATGAACTTGTGATCTCCACAGCATTCCGGCATTTGTGCGACCAGGCGGGCAAGTGGTTCACGACAAAAGGCGATCCGGCATATGGCAGTCTCGATTTCTCGGCGCGGGGCCATCGAGCCGTTTCATGCCATGGACGTACTGGCCGAGGCGAACCGCCTGAAATCCATCGGCTACCCGGTCATCTCCATGGCGGTGGGCCAGCCGTCCGATCCGGCGCCGGCTGCCGTGCGCGCCGCCGCGGTGCGGGCCCTCGAGGATGGGCGCATCGGCTACACCGATTCGCTTGGAATGGCGCGCCTGCGCGAGGCGATCGCGGCGCATTACGGAGACCACTACGGCATCGATGTTCCGGCGTCGCGGATCGTGGTCGCGACCGGTTCGTCGGCCGCCTTCAACCTTGCCTTCCTGGCAATGTTCGACCCAGGCGACCGCGTCGCCATCGCCGCCCCGGGCTATCCTGCCTATCGCAACGTCCTCTCGGCGCTCGGCATCAAGGTCGTCGAGATCGAGTTGCACGGGGCAGGGCACCTGACTGCGACCCATCTTCTCGAGGCGCACCGCGCCGGTCCGCTGAAGGGCGTGCTGTTCGCCAGCCCGGCCAATCCGACCGGCGCCGTCATCCCGCGCGCCGACCTCGAGGACCTCCTCGGCGCCGCCCGCGACCTCGGCATCGCCGCGATCTCGGACGAGATCTACCACCGGCTCGCCTACGCGGCGCCGGATGTGACGGCGCTCGCCTTCGATGCCGATAGCACCATCATCAACTCGTTCTCGAAGTATTACTGCATGACCGGTTGGCGCATCGGCTGGATGGTGGCGCCGGAGGCGCTGGTCAGGCCGATCGAGCGGATCCAGCAGAGTCTCTACATCTCCGCGCCCGGACTGTCGCAGATCGCCGCGGTCGAGGCGTTTTCGGCGACGGCGGAACTGGAGGCGGTGAAATCCCGCTACGCGGCCAATCGCGAACTCCTGCTCGACCGCCTTCCCGGCCTCGGCTTTCGCCTCGCGGCGCCGATGGACGGAGCGTTCTACGCCTATTGCGATGTCTCGGCGCTGACCAACGACAGCATGGATTTCGCCCGCCGCATCCTCGCTGAGGCGTATGTCGCCGTCACGCCGGGGCGGGATTTCGATCCCGTCGAAGGCCACCGCCACCTGCGCCTGTCCTATGCCGGGCATCCGGATGAGATCGCCATGGCCGTCGAGCGGATCGGCCGCTGGTTGGGCGGACGAAACTGACGAGCCGATAGAACCAACAAAAAAACCGGGGACTTGCCCCGGTTTCTTCAAAAAAATCGCCGTTTCGGCTCAGAAGAACCCCTTCTTCTGCCACCAGCCGGCCTTCTTCGGCTTCTGCTCCGCGCCCGGGGCGGAGGAGATCAAGACGGGCTCCGCCGGGGCCTCTTCCGCAGGTCGCCGACGAGACGGACGGGCAGGGGCTTCCACCGCGGGAGCCTCCGCGACCGGTTCCTCCGCCGCGGCGGGCGCTTCGGCGACTACGGCAGCCGGCTCGGCGGCGAATTCGTTGGTCACCGCCTCGGCGGGGGCCGTTTCCGCAGCCGCGGCCTCTTCCTTCTTCGCCTTGGTGCTGCGGCGGGCGCGTTTTGGCTTGGCGGGTGCAGCTTCTTCGACCGGCTCGGGCGCCGGTTCAACCGCAACCACCGTCGCCTCGGCGGGAGCTTCGGTCACGGATTCGGTGACGGCCTCTTCGGCTACGGCTTCACCCTCGACCCCGGCCTCGCTGCCTTCGTCGTCGCGGTTGCGGCGTCCGCCGCGCTTGCCGCGGCGGCGCTTCTTGCGCTCGCCTTCGGCAGCGGCGTCCGCCGCTGCGGTTGTTGCTTCCGGCTGCGCGGTCTCATCATCACCCTCGTCCTCTGCGTCCGAGACTGCCTCTTCGGCCGATCCGGTCGCGGGCGCGGCTGCGATCTGATCGCGGTCGCGATCCCGGTCACGGCCGCCGCGACGCCTGCGGCGCCGGCGCTTGCGCTGGTCTCGTCCGCCTTCGGCTTCGCCGGTGCGTGCGGATTCGGCCGGCGCGGCGGGAGCTTCGGCTTCCTCGGCCTCCTCCTCCTCGACGATATCCTCCTCGATGCTCTCTGCCTCGACATAGCCGACAGGCATCGGCCGTGTTTCAGGCATGCCCACCGGCTTCTCGGCGACGGCGCCGCGGAAAATGGCGAAATGCTGCGCGCCGAGCGTCTCGTCGGACTCGAGCGCGATGGTCAGTCCGAAGCGCCGTTCGAGGTCGACCAGGTTCGAACGCTTGTGGTTGAGCACATAGAGCGCCGTCGCCGTCGGGGTGCGCACGGTAATGTGGTGGCGCGAATCCTTGAGCAGGAACTCCTCGATGGCACGGATCACCATCAGGGCCACGGAGGAATCGGAGCGCACATGGCCCGTGCCGCCGCAGTGCGGGCAGGGCTTCATCGTCGATTCGAGCACGCTCGCGCGGATGCGCTGGCGCGACATCTCGAGAAGGCCGAAATGAGAGATGCGTCCGACCTGTATGCGGGCGCGGTCGTTCTTGAGATGGTCCTTGAGCCGCTTTTCGACCGACCGGTTGTTGCGGTTCTCCTCCATGTCGATGAAATCGATGACGATCAGGCCGGCGAGGTCGCGCAGACGCAACTGGCGGGCGACCTCCTCGGCCGCCTCCAGATTGGTCTGCAGCGCAGTGTCCTCGATCGAATGCTCCTTGGTCGAGCGGCCGGAGTTGACGTCGATCGAGACCAGCGCCTCGGTCTGGTTGATGATGATGTAGCCGCCGGACTTCAGCGTCACCTGCGGCTGCAGCATACGGTCGAGCTGACCTTCAATGCCGTTTCTTGCGAAGATCGGAACGGTGTCGCGATAGGGCTGCACGACCTTGGCATGGCTCGGCATGAGCATGCGCATGAAGTCCTTGGCCTCGCGATAGCCGTCCTCGCCGGCGACCAGGATTTCGTCGATGTCCTTGTTGTAAAGGTCGCGCACGGAACGCTTGATCAGCGAGCCTTCCTCGTAGACGAGGGCAGGGGCGGTCGACTGCAGCGTCAGCGTGCGCACCGTCTCCCACATTCGCATCAGGTACTCGTAGTCGCGCTTGATCTCGGCCTTGGTGCGGCTTTCGCCGGCCGTGCGCAGGATGACGCCCATCCCGTCCGGAACGTCGAGATCCTGGACCACTTCCTTCAGCCGCTTGCGGTCCTGGGCGTTGGTGATCTTGCGCGAGATGCCGCCGCCGCGGGCGGTGTTGGGCATCAGCACCGAATAGCGTCCGGCAAGCGACAGGTAGGTGGTCAGCGCAGCGCCCTTGTTGCCGCGCTCCTCCTTGACGACCTGGACGAGCAGGATCTGCCGGCGCTTGATGACTTCCTGAATCTTGTAGTTGCGCCGCATCGGGCGCCGCCGCTCGCGCGCTTCCTCGAGCGCGTCTTCCGCGCCGACCGATTCGACGCCGCTGTCCTCGTCGCCAGAACCGCTGATCTCCTCGACGGTGCCGCGATCCTCGACGGCTTCGCTCCCGCCGGCCGGTGCCGTTTCCGAGATCGTATCCGCATCGATTGCAGCGGCGATGGAAGACGGTCCGCGGCTGTCGTCGTCATCGTCCGTCTGCGCGTCGGCGACGTTCTCGACACCCGCTTCCTGATCGTCGGCGCTTTCGAGGAAGGCGCCTTCGGTTTCGACCGTTTCGGCCAGGGGATCGGTGGCAATCAGGTCCTCCGCCTCGCCGGCATCGGAGGGCTCCTCCTCGCCGAGGGACGCCGTGTCGCCCGCCGCCGATTGCGGTTGGTCGCCGCCCCGCTTTTCCTGGTCGCGATTGCGTCCGCGCCGGCGGCGACGTCCGCGTCCGCGGTCGCGGCGCTCGTCGTCCTCGTCCTCGTCATCTTCGGAATTGGCTGCTTCGGCGTCGGCCTTGAGCAGGGCCTGACGGTCGGCCACCGGGATCTGGTAATAGTCGGGATGGATTTCGCTGAAGGCGAGGAAACCGTGACGGTTGCCGCCATATTCGACGAAGGCCGCCTGGAGCGACGGTTCGACCCGCGTCACACGGGCCAGGTAGATGTTTCCCTTGAGCTGTTTCTTGTCCTGGGATTCGAAGTCGAATTCTTCGATGCGGTTACCGCGGACGACGACGACGCGTGTTTCCTCCGGGTGGGAGGCGTCTATGAGCATTTTGTTGGGCATTATCTGTCTCCCCGGCAGCCGCGCGTCGGGATTCGAGAGCAAGATTGCCCTTTCCTGAATCCGCCCGTTCGGCCTTGCCGGATAAATTGAAGTCCGCCGTTAGCGGGCGTGACGCAACGGAGGAGCCGGCCGGCGCCGTCATGGCGCGGGTTTTCCCGTCTCGTTCCTTCGCTGCAGCTAACGCCATCGCAGTTCCTGCGGAACCATTTGAACCAAGATCCGGAAACCGGACCCGCTGATTTGCTCGCAATGAGCCGGCACGAGACACCGTGTCTCGGCCGTTTTCGAACATCAGTGCGTCCGCGTCACCGGAAGCTCTGAAGAATCCTGTCGGAACCACTCTTGTCCCGGATACGCCAGGACCTCAACGACCTTGAAAAGTTTCAGGTGAGGCGGCCGGTCGTTACCGGGCATTGCAGTGCTCCAATGTCGCTTTTATGATCTGCCGGGAGCCAAGGCAACCCCTCGCTTCCTTCGCTCGGGACAGGGATTCGAGGTCCGCCGGGGCGGAAAGGCTTGCTTAACCATGTGACGCTACGAATCGTTAATCGGCCGAGCGGTGATCGGAGCGGGCGTAGTGCGTCTTTACGGGTTCGGTGGACAGGCGGAGCGGGTCGTGGATTGTCACGAGATTGCAGGATTCCGCGCGTTTTGCCGCTTTATGCGGGCGTTTTTCGTTGTCCTGCCCTTGGCAGCGCTGTTCGCGACGGGACAGGCTCAGGCTGGAACGCACTCCGTTACTGCTGAAGCGTTCAAGCTCGCGGGCGACGCAACGCGCATGCGCCTTGTCCTCCAATTCGACGCCGAGCCGGACCCGAAGTGGCTCCTGCTGCGCGGACCTCACAGATTGGTGATCGATTTGCCGGATACAGGTCTCGCCCTGGATGCGGAGGATCTCAGGCCGCGCGGCCTGATTTCCGGCGTGCGCTACGGAAACATCGCGGCGGGCGTATCGCGGCTGATTCTCACGGCCAAAGGGCCGTTCGAGCTGGAACGCGTCGACGTGATCGCCAACGAGGCCAGCCCCGGATATCGCATGGTGGCCGACATCGTGTCGTCTTCCGAGGCGGCGTTTGACGCGGCACTGGCGCTCCAGGCGGAAACGACCGGTTCGACCAGCACCGCCAAGGGCGACCGCGTCGGCAAACCAGCGCCTCGCGAAGGCGAGCGCTTTACCGTGGTGCTCGACCCGGGTCACGGGGGCATCGACGGCGGGGCGGAAGGCGTCAACGGATCCGTCGAGAAGGCGATCACGCTGTCATTTGCCCTCGAACTCAAGGCGGCCCTGCAGGAATCGGGCGCCTATGACGTTCACATGACACGCGAGAAGGACGTCTTCCTCCGCCTCGACGAGAGGGTGCGCATCGCGCGTTCGCACGAGGCCGACCTGCTGATCTCCATCCACGCCGACACGATCCGCCTGAAGAACATCCGCGGCGCGACAGTCTATACTGTGTCGGACAAGGCGTCGGACGCCGAGGCGGAAGCCACCGCGGACCGGGAGAACCTCTCCGACCAGCTCGCCGGCATAGAGATCGTCGAGGAGAATCAACAGGTCGCCGACATTCTCGTCGACCTGATCCGACGCGAGACGCATTCGTTTTCGATACGCTTCGCCCGTTCGCTCGTCGGCGAGTTGTCCGGCAGTATTGAGATGATCAACAATCCGCACCGTTCGGCCGGTTTCCGCGTTCTCAAGGCGCCGGATGTCCCGTCCGTGCTCGTCGAACTCGGCTACCTGTCGAATCCCAAGGACGAAGAACAACTCCTCAACGGCGAATGGCGGCGCAAGGCCATCGCCAGCATTTCCGCAGCCGTCGGCCTTTTCGCCGAAGCCAAGCTCGGCGCGGGCGGGTGAGATGCACCAAAGAGCTTCGCCGGTGTCACGACGGTTGCATCGTCGACACGGCTGGCCGGCAGCGGTTGGCGAAGTGACCTTGGTCGCGCTCCTGCCGTATTTTGCCCACATCGGCACGACAAGAGTTGACGGAGTCAGGCTGTCGCCGCTACGGCGCGCGTCGGCTGCAGCATCCGCCGGGCGAGGCGGACGAAGGCTGGGACTGGAGCGGGAATGATACGTCTCATCGGGTACTTCTTCGGCGTGGGCGTGATGCTGGCGCTTGTCGCGGCGGCAGGCGTGGGCATCTACATCAGCGCGCTGACGAAGGATCTGCCCGACTACGAGGTGCTGGCGAAGTATGAACCGCCGGTGACGACCCGCGTCCATGCGGGCGACGGGTCCCTCATGGGCGAGTTCGCGCGCGAGCGTCGGCTCTTCCTGCCGATCCAGGCGGTTCCGGACCGCGTCAAGGCGGCGTTCCTCTCGGCCGAGGACAAGAACTTCTACACGCACCCCGGCATCGACGTGACCGGTCTCGTCCGCGCCATCGTCACCAATTTCCAGAACCTCGGCTCCGGCCGCCGACCGGTCGGCGCCTCGACGATCACCCAGCAGGTCGCGAAGAACTTCCTCCTCAGTTCCAACCAGACCTACGACCGCAAGATCAGGGAGATGATCCTCGCCTTCCGTATCGAGCAAGCCTATTCGAAGGACCGCATCTTCGAGCTGTATCTCAACGAGATCTTCTTCGGTCTCGGCGCCTACGGCATCGCCGGCGCGGCGCTCACCTACTTCGACAAGTCGGTCAACGAACTGACGGTGGCCGAGGCGGCCTACATGGCGGCCCTGCCGAAGGGACCGTCGAACTACCACCCCTTCAAGCATACAGACCGCGCGATCGAGCGGCGCAACTGGGTCATCGACCAGATGGTCGAGAATGGCTACGTCGAGCGCGCCGAGGGCGAGAAGGCCAAGGCCGAGCCGCTCGGCGTGTCGCCGCGGCGCAAGGGCACGTATCTGTTCGCCGGCGAGTACTTTACAGAGGAAGTGCGGCGCGAGATCATTTCCCGCTATGGCGAGGACGCCCTTTATGAAGGCGGCCTGTCGGTGCGCACCACGCTCGACCCGCAACTCCAGCTGTTTGCGCGTAAGGCGCTGCAGAACGGCCTGATGAAGTTCGATCGCCTGCGCGGCTATCGCGGGCCGCGCGAGAAGATCGACACCTCGGGCGACTGGGGCGAGGCGCTCGCCAAGGTCAAGTCGCTCGACGACGTTCCCGAATGGCGGCTCGCCGTTGTCCTGGAAAGCTCCAAGGACAACGTCTCGATCGGCCTGCAGCCCCGGCGCGAGATTTCCGGGGCGATCGAGGAGGCCCGCGAGACCGCGGCCCTTTCCGAGGACGGCATGAACTGGGCGATGCGCTACGTCTCAAACGGCAAGCGCGTCAAGGCGTCGTCTCCCGCCGATGTCCTGCTGCCCGGCGACGTCGTCTTCGTCGAGAAGGCGGCTGAGGGCGAGGGCGCCTACGACCTGCGCCAGATTCCGGAAGTGTCCGGCGGCATGGTGGCGATGGACCCGCACACCGGGCGCGTGCTCGCCATGGTCGGCGGCTTCTCGTATTCCGATTCCGAATTCAACCGCGCAACGCAAGCCAAGCGCCAGCCGGGCTCCTCCTTCAAGCCGATCGTCTACGCCGCCGCGCTCGACAACGGCTACACGCCGGCATCAGTGATCATGGACGGTCCGATTACCATCAAGATCGGCAACTCGACCTGGTCGCCGAAGAACTATGACGGCAAGGCCGCCGGCCCCTCGACGCTGCGCAACGGCATCGAGCGCTCGCGCAACCTGATGACGGTGCGGCTCGCCAACGACATGGGCATGAAGCTGGTCGCCGAATATGCGGAGCGGTTCGGCGTCTACGACAAGATGGCGCCGCACATCTCGATGTCGCTGGGCTCCGGCGAAACCACCGTCATGCGCATGGTCTCCGCCTATGCCGTGATGGCCAATGGCGGAAGGCAGATCAAGCCGTCGCTGATCGATCGCATCCAGGACCGCTACGGCAAGACCGTCTTCAAGCACGACGAGCGCGCCTGCGAAGGCTGCGTGGCCAAGGACTGGATGGATCAGCCCGAGCCCGAACTGATCGACAATGCCGAGCAGGTGCTCGATCCGATGACCGCCTACCAGATCACGTCGATGATGGAAGGCGTCGTCACCCGCGGCACCGCCACCACGGTCGCCGAACTCGGCCGCCCCATCGCCGGCAAGACCGGGACGACCAACGACGAGAAGGACACCTGGTTCATCGGCTACACGCCCAACCTCGTCGTCGGGCTCTATCTTGGCTACGACAAGCCGCAGGGCCTCGGCATGGGATCGACCGGCGGCGGCCTCGCCGCGCCGATCTTTAAGGAGTTCATGGCCGAGGCGCTCAAGGACAAGCCGATCGTCGACTTCCAGGTGCCCGAGGGCATGAAGCTGATCGCGATCAACCGGAAGACCGGCATGCAGGCCGCCGACGGCGAGGGCGGGACCATCATGGAGGCCTTCAAGCCCGGCACCGGTCCCGCCGACAGCTACTGGGTGATCGGCATGGGCGAGGACGGCTCAAACGGATTCGGCGAGGCCTTGTCGCCGCAGGCGAACAAGGCGATCCAGAGCGGTGGCGGCGGGCTCTATTAGGCCCCGCGAACGAATAGGTCGGCGCGGTCAGACGTTGAAGAAGCCCCAGCCGTCTGACCGGCCGTTGTGTGACCGCGCCAGCCTGTCCAGACGTTCCTCGGTGCCGCTTATGGCTTCGCAAGTCGGCTTCATGACCTTCGAAGCCGTGACATCCCACGGGTTCGTGTCGCCCTCGACCTCATCGACTGCAATGGCAAAATCCTGGGCGTTCGCCGCCTGAGCGAAAGCCTCGGCCGATATCCTGTCTGGAAAGACATGGCAGAAATCGACGGATCGAGGCGAAGCAAGGTCCTTTCCGTCGGATGCCATCTTCTGCAGGATCGCGGCGTTTTCTTCAAACAACGACATCGGCACCTTCCGAAGCGCATCGATTGCAAAAGCGTATCGACATTTCCCGTCATCCCGAAGTGCGATTCGAAGTCGGAACGGGCCGACATGATACGCCGCTCTTGCCGAACCAACCGCGTGGCACATTCAACGAGCTCGAATGTTGTCGGCGCGGCCTCTGCGCGCTTCTGCGATCGCCGCCGCCTCCGCCATTTTCCTTTACACCGGGCAGGGGCCTCCCTATGGTCCGCGCCGATTCAACCCCCGGCTCTGACCGGCAGCGGGAAACCTCCATGCGTACGGAAATCGAGAACCTGGTCGACGAGATCAAGCAGGCCATAAGCCTGCTGAGGAGGCATCTTTGACTGGGATCAGGCGATCAAGCGACTCGACTACCTGAACATGCGCGCGGAGGATTCCAGTCTCTGGAACGATCCGCAGGAAGCCCAGAAGCTGATGCGCGAGCGTCAGTACCTGGACGACGGCATCCGGTCGGTCCGCGGTCTCGGCCAGGCGCTGGAGGACAATATCGGCCTCATCGAACTCGGCGAGGAAGAGGGCGATGCGAGTGTCGTCGCCGAAGCCGAGGCGGCGATCCGCTCGCTCGCCGGCGAGACCAAGGCGCGCCAGATCGAGACCATGCTGTCCGGCGAGGCGGACGCCAACGACACCTATCTTGAAGTGCACGCCGGCGCCGGCGGAACGGAGAGCCAGGACTGGGCGTCGATGCTGCTTCGCATGTACACGCGCTGGGCGGAACGGCGCCGCTTCAAGGTCGAGGTTCTGGAAGTCCACGAGGGCGAGGAGGCGGGCATCAAGTCGGCGACTCTGCTCATCAAGGGCCACAACGCCTATGGCTGGCTGAAGACGGAATCGGGCGTGCACCGCCTGGTGCGCATCTCGCCCTTCGATTCCAACGCGCGGCGCCACACCTCGTTTTCGAGCGTCTGGGTCTATCCAGTCATCGACGATTCGATCCAGATCGACGTCAGCGAATCCGACGTCCGCATCGACACCTATCGGTCGTCGGGCTCTGGCGGCCAGCACGTCAACACGACCGATTCCGCCGTGCGCATCACGCACCTCGCCACCGGCATCGCGGTTGCCTGCCAGGCCGAACGTTCGCAGCACAAGAACAAGGCGAAGGCATGGGAAATGCTGCGCTCGCGCCTCTACGAGGAAGAGCTGAAGAAGCGCGAGGCGGCAGCCAACGCCACGGAAGCCGCCAAGACCGACATCGGCTGGGGCCACCAGATCCGCTCCTACGTGCTGCAGCCCTATCAGCTCGTGAAGGACCTGCGTACCGGCGTTGAAAGCACCAGCCCGTCGGACGTTCTCGACGGCGACCTTGACCCCTTCATGGAGGCGTCGCTATCGCAGCGTATCGAGGGTGGCGCGGGCCAGGCGATCGCCGACATCGACTGATCGACGGACCACGAGCGAGTACATGATACTAGCGGATCCTCGAATTCGACATTTGCATGTTCCACGAGATGGCAAACGGGATGCGAATGTCGAAATCGTTCCGCTTGGATTTCAGAGGTAGGCGCTGACCCTGCGTCCCGCCTTGAGCATGCGGACGGGGTCGACTGCGTCGCCGTTCTTACGCACCTCGTAGTGGAGGTGGGGGCCGGTGGATCGGCCGCTCGAGCCGATCTTGCCGACGACGTCGCCCGCATTGACCTTGTCGCCGACGTTCACCAGGACCTTGCTCAGGTGGGCATAGCGCGTGGTGAAGCCGTCGCCATGGTCGATCTCGACCATCCGGCCATAGCCGCCGTTCCATCCGGCCTTGACCACCGTTCCCTTGCCTGTCGCCCGCGCCGGCGAGCCGACGGCGCCGCGAAAGTCGATCCCGGCATGCATCGCCGGCGAGCCGAGGAGCGGATCGCGGCGGATGCCGAAGCCGCTCGACACAGAGACGCCGGGGGCGGGATTGGCGATCGGATAGCGGCGCGCTTCCTGCTTCATCGCGTCGAGATGGTCGAGGGCCTCGTCGAGTTCGCGCACCCGCGTGTCGAATTCCGTGGCGCGATCAGGCGCAATCAGCGGACCGCCGATGCCCTGCTTACCGTAGTCCACGTCGATCTCGAGGCCGGCATCCTCGAGCGCCTGGGCGATGACGTCGGCCGTCTCGGCGGCGTTCTCGGCGAGGGTGGCGATCTTGGTCAGCTGCTCGCCCTCGATGGCGCGCAGCGACTGGTTGATGGCGACGAACAGCTTGTCCGCCCGGTCGGCAGCCGATTCGCGGCCGACATCGCCGGTCCTCAGCGGGAGCGCGGCCAGGGTGCCGTTGGGCGCCGCGTAGGCGAGAACGGCCGTCGCGCTCGCGTCGGCGCGTACCTGCGGCTTTTCCGTCGGAACCGGGGCGTCGGCGGGCAACAGCCCTGTCTCGCCGGCGGCGCGTTCGAGGATCGGACCGATCCGGCCGTGCCGCTGGGAAAGCACGCTCTGGCGCGCTAGGAGCTCGGAGACCTTGTTCTCCATGAGTTGCTGGTCGAGAAGCTGCCGGCTGGTGATCCGGTCGACCTGGGCGCGAAGTGCGGAGATGCGGTCTTCGTAGGACTGCTGGATTCGCGCCTGCCGCGCCACCGCGGCGCCGATGAGGTCGTCGCGCAGCACGAGGTAGGAGGTGGCAAGGAGGTAGCCGATGGCGATTGCCGAGAGCGCCGAGCCGACGACCGCCGCCATCCAGGGCCTCACCGTGAAGTGGCGGATATCGTCGCCGCGGGCGATGATGACCGTATGGGGCTCCCGGCGCTTGCCAAACACTGCTGACTGGGCGGATGCTTTCACGTCACTCGACTTCCATGCCGTGGACTTGTTTCCGGCTGGAAATGATTACACATCGTTAGGGTTAACAAAGCTTTGCGCCGCCGCATCGGCCTTGCGCAGGGACAAAAAAAGACCCGCCGGGGCGGGTCTTTCGGGGTAGATCGGTATGGCGTCCTAGTCGAGGAACAGCCAAAGCAAAATGATGATGGGGATCGGAATGCCCAGCATCCAAAGCACGAGTCCTCGCAGCATCGGTCCGTCTCCGTGTAAGTTGCGCTGCGTGGAGAACGCGGCGCCGCGAAGTGGGTTCCCGATCACAACGCCTTCACGGCTTGGAGGACCTCCTGCGCATGATTCCTTACCCTGACATTTCGCCAGATCCGCGCTATACGGCCGTCGCGATCGATCAGGAACGTCGAGCGTATGACGCCCATGTAGTTCCGTCCGTAGAGACTCTTTTCCCCCCAGGCGCCAAAGGCCTCGATGACCGTTCTCGCTTCGTCGGAGCCGAGGATCAGGCTCAAGCCGTACTTGGCCTTGAAGCGGTCGTGGCGCGTGGGCATATCTGGCGAAATGCCGACGACAACTGCGCCGGCTGCCGAGAACTGAGGCAACAGCGCGGAGAAATCGCTAGCCTCGGCGGTGCAGGACTTGGTGTCGTCCTGCGGATAGAAATAGACCACGATCGCTTTGCCGACGAAATCCTTCAGCGCGACGGTGCCGCCACCGTCGCGAGGGAGAGAGAAGTGCGGAGCGAACCCACCGACCGTCAACTCAGTCATATCCTTGCCCTTGTTTGCGCTTACGCGCTGCGGCAGGCAAATATGTCGTCGGCGAGGATTCGTCCACAACTGCGGACCATTGAAGGAATTTTGTGAACCAAGAGGTTCAGAGACACGAGAAGATCAAGTTCAAGCGCGGAGAGATCGCCGAGCTTCACACGCTTCCGTCCGCGCAGGGGCAGGGAGAGTGGAGGCGGCAGTCTCCCACGTCGCTTGGCTTGCGCTATGCCGGGGCCGCGTTCGGCGTGCTCGGCTGCGTCGCCGTTCTTCTCGCCGCGGCGATCTATTTCGTCGGTGTCAACGGCATCAGCACCGACAGCGTCCGCGGCGAGGCCGAGACCGCGGTCGAACGGCTGCTCGGAATCGACCTCGACGCATCGCTCGGGCCGGCGCGGCTCTCCTTCGACCGGGAGCGGTTCCTCGCTGTCGAGATCGAGGACGCGCTCTTCAAGACGGCAACGCACGAGGTGGTGAGGGCAGGGCGCGTCCGCGTCGGCTTGCGGCCGCTTGCGTTGCTCGCCGGCCGGGTCGAGGTCGCCAGTGTGCGGGTCGAGAATGCCCGCGTCGCCGCGAGTGCGCTTCCAGAGGGCGAGGGGGACTGGACCGCCACCCTCGCCAACGCCGATGGCCTCATCGATCCCGACCTTGCGGCGAACGCGCTCCTGTCTGCGCTCCACCAGGCGGTCGATGCGATCGAAAGCGGAACGACACAGGCGATCGAACTTTCGGGCGTCGAGATCCTCCTGCCGGGTGACGACGGCGGCGGAAAGTCGATTGCGATCGCCAGCGCCTCGCTGCGTGTCGAGCGCGCGGGCGAACTTGCCGTCGCTATCGAAGCCGATGTCGGCGGTCGTGCGGTAAAGGTCGCCGGCACGGCACGGAGGGATGCCGCCTCGCGGCGCATTTCGGGACTCGATCTCACGGTCGAAGCGGCACAGGGCGCAGAAGGCGGCGAATCCCGGTCTCCGACCGTGGCGGAGAACGAGACGGGCGTCGGCAGCCTTAAGCTTCGCATCAGCGGCGAGGAAGGCATCCAGGGTGAGGCTTCCCGGTTCGTGATCGCGGCTTCCGTCGTCGACGCCTTGATTCGCGTCGACGCGGCCGACAGCATTGCCGGCGACGCCACGATCGCCGCCACGCTGGTCACCGGCAGCGGCAAGGTGGAGATCGAGCGCGCGCGGCTGACGGTCGGGCGATCGAGGTTCGAGTTCCACGGCGCCATCGGCCCGAGACCACGTGTCGATGGGGAGGCGCCCGCCTATCGCTATGAGTTCGTCAGCGACGGCTCCTACCTTTCGCCTGGCGATTCCACGGAGCCGGCGCTCGAGTTCCTTTCGCGGATCGCCGGCGGTTACGACCCGGCGTCCCGCCGTCTTTCCATGGAGGAACTGCGCATCCGCACCACGGGCGGCGAACTATCCGGCAAGGCGGCCTTCGATTTCGTCGAGGACGGCGCCCCTGGCATCTCGCTCAAGCTCGATGTTCCCCAGATGCCCGTGGCGCACGTCAAGCTGCTGTGGCCATGGCTGGCGGCGAGCACGGCGCGCAATTGGGCGATGAACAACCTGTTCGGCGGGACCGTCACCGACAGCTCCCTGCGATACGAAGTGGCGCCGCGACGGCTCGGAAACGGGGTTCCGCTGTCGGGCGACGAGGTTTCCGGTCATTTCGAGATCGCCGGCGCCCGCTTCGACGTGGCCGGCCGGATCCCGCCGATGCGCGATGCGATCGGCAGCGTCGATTTCCGCGGCAACGACGTCGATATTGCCCTGGCGTCCGGCGTCGTCTACCTGCCGAGCGGGCGCATGGTCGCGGCCCGCGACGGCACGTTGACGATCCGCAGCGCCAACGTGTCGCCGACGATCGGCAAGCTCGACATGGACGTCGCGGGCGCCGCGGAGGCGGTCACCGAACTCGCCTCATACGAGCCTATCGACGCGATGCGCCACATCGGCATGACCGCAGACGAGTTCTCCGGCCAGGTTTCCGGCAACGTTAAGGCCGACATCCCGCTCTATGGGGTCGGCGACGATGTCCAACTCGGCTGGCTGGTGGCGCTCGATTTCCAGGATCTTGACGTCGCGCGTCCGTTCGACGGCCAGATCGCCACCGAGGCGACGGGCTCGATCACCCTCGACCCGGCCCGTGCGGTGATCAAGGCCAAGGCTAGGCTGAACGGCGCCCCGGCGGAGATCGACATGGTCGAACCCATCGGTCAGAGCGGGGTGGTGCGCGAACGGCGGATTTCCGTCGTGCTCGACAACAAGGCGCGCGAGGCGATCGCGCCGGGCCTGTCGACCTTGCTCGACGGACCGACCAGGGTGCAGTTCGGCGAAGGCGAAGCCGGCGCGCCCCGCCGCATCGAAGCCGACCTCACCGAAACGCAACTCACCATACCATGGGCCGGCTGGAGCAAGGGCCCCGGCATTGCCGCGAAGGCCTCGTTCATCCTCGAGACGTCCGGCGCCAGGACGACGCTCAGGGATTTCAAGCTGTCTGGGCAGACATTCGCCATCGAGGGCGAGTTCGTCCTGCTGTCGGGCGATCTCCAGTCGGCGAAATTGGGGACGGTCAGGCTGAACCGCGGCGACGACGTCCGCGTGACCATCCGCCGGGATGGCAAGGGCTATGCCGTCGACGTTGCCGGCGCGTCCCTCGACGCCCGCTCGCTGATCAAGACCTATCTCTCGGATACCGAGAGTGCCGCCAAGGCGACGGGATCGACCGCGGTGACGGTGAACGGCGCGGTGAAGCAGGTTTCCGGCTTCCACGGCGCCGGCATGGCCGATGTGAAGCTCTCCTATTCGGGGACGGGCGCCGTCATGAAAGGAATGAAGTTCGATGCCGTGACGTCGCGCGGCGGCCGCGTCGCCGTCACCAGCGGCGGCGAGAACGGCGGCCGCACGATGGAGATGCAGTCGAACGACGCCGGCGCGATCCTCAAATTCCTCGACATCTACCCGCATATGGAAGGCGGTACGATCCGCCTCGGCCTGGCCGGGGCGGTGGACGGACCGATGAAAGGTCAGGTCGACGCTACCGATTTCTGGGTGGTCAACGAGCCGAAACTCGCTTCGATCGTCGCGACCCCGCCGCCCGGGGACCAGCGCAGCCTCAACCAGGCGGTACGCAGCGAGATCGACGCCTCGCGCGTCAAGTTCGAGCGCGGCTTTTCGCTGATCGAGAAGGGGCCGGGCAGCCTGAAGCTGGAGCGCGGCGTGCTGCGCGGCCCGGTGATCGGCCTGATCTTCCAGGGCACGCTTTATGACCGCAAAGGCAACATGGACATGACCGGCACCTTCATGCCGGCCTACGGCCTCAACCGGATCTTCGGCGAGATCCCGTTGTTCGGCCAGATCCTCGGCAACGGCAGCGACCGCGGCCTGATCGGCGTCACCTTCCGCCTCGCCGGGGACGCCAATTCGCCCAACCTGCAGGTCAACCCGCTGTCGGTGATCGCGCCCGGCATCTTCCGCTCGATCTTCGAGTTCCGCGGCTGAGCCGGCGCGGGAACGCGCCGACGAAGAACGCGCTCTAGGATCAGACCGGCCGGACCAGGATGTGCTTCTTCTTGCCGACCGAGAGCTTCAATTGCTTGCCTCCGACAAGCATGCCCCAGTCTACGAGAAGCTTTTCATTGGAAACCGGCATATCGTTGACACGCACTGCGCCACCCTGGACATGGCGTCTTGCTTCGCCATTCGATTGGGCGAGGCCGGCGCGGACGATCAGCGAGAGCAGGCCGATGCCGGCGTCGAGCTCCGCCTTCGCGACCTCGATGGTCGGCAGCGTATCCGCCATCGCGCCTTCCTCAAAGGTCTTGCGCGCCGTCTCGGCGGCTTCCTCGGCCGCGGCGCGCCCGTGGAGCATCGCGGTGATCTCGGTCGCCAGCACCTTCTTGGCGTCGTTGATCTCGGCGCCGCCGAGCGCTTCCAGCCGCGCGACCTCGTCCATCGGCATCGTTGTGTAGAGCTTGAGGAAGCGGCCGACGTCGTTGTCCTCGGTGTTGCGCCAGTATTGCCAGAAGTCGTAGGGGCTCATCATCTCGGGATCGAGCCAGACCGCGCCGGAAGCCGTCTTGCCCATCTTGGCGCCGGAAGAGGTGGTCAGCAGCGGCGTCGTCAGTGCGAACAGCTGCGGCGTTCCCATCCTGTGGCCGAGGTCGATGCCGTTGACGATGTTGCCCCACTGGTCGGAGCCGCCCATCTGCAGCCTGCAGCCGTAGCGCTTGCTCAGTTCGACGAAGTCGTAGGCCTGCAGGATCATGTAGTTGAATTCGAGGAACGACAGGCTCTGCTCGCGATCGAGCCTCAACTTCACGCTGTCGAAGGACAGCATGCGGTTGACCGAGAAGTGGCGGCCGACGTCGCGCAGGAACTCGACGTAGTTGATCGACATCAGCCAGTCGGCGTTGTTGACCATCAGCGCATCCCTCGGCCCGTCGCCGAAGGTCAGGTAGTTGGAGAAGTTCCGGCGGATGCCGGCGAGGTTGTCTTCGATGTTTTCCGGCGTCAGCAGTTTGCGCGCCTCGTCCTTGAAGGACGGATCGCCGATCATCGAGGTGCCGCCGCCCATCAGGGCGATCGGCCGGTGTCCGGTCTTCTGCATCCAGTGCAGCATCATGATCTGGATCAGCGACCCGGCGTGAAGGCTTTTCGCCGTGGCGTCGAAGCCGATGTAGGCCGTCACGATCTCCCTGGCGAAAATCTCGTCGAGGCCGGCTTCGTCGGATAGCTGGTGGATGAAGCCGCGCTCGGACAGGATGCGCAGGAAATCGGACTTGAACGTGGTCATGGCTCGGCGCTTTCGGTGGACGATGACCGACGGTGGTGCCGTGGCCATTGGCGATGCGCGCCTTTAGCATCGCGCCGACGGGAATCACAAGGACGACGGGACGCGAATGACGATCCGCTGCGCGATCGGGCTGATGAGCGGCACCTCCATGGACGGTATAGACCTCGCCGTGCTGTCGACCGACGGCGACGCCGTGGTGCGCCGCGGGCCGTCGCTTTTCGTGCCCTACGAGGCGGCCTTCCGCCGGCGCATCGAGAAGAGTCTCGAAGAGGCGAAGGGGATTGAGGTGCGCACCGAGCGCTCTGGCGATCTCGGCGTCCTGGAGAGGGACATCACGCTGCGCCATGCCGAGGCGGTGGCGCGCTTTCTTCCGTCACTGACGGCTTTCCGTCCCGAGATGATCGGCTTCCATGGGCAGACGGTCCTGCACCGGCCCCAGGCCGGTCTCACCGTTCAGCTCGGCGACGGGCCGCTGCTCGCAGAACAGACCGGGCTTCCCGTCGTCTACGACATGCGCGCTGCCGACATGGCGGCGGGCGGGCAGGGCGCGCCGCTGGTGCCAGCCTACCACGCCGCGCTCGCCCGGTCACTGCCCGCCGGCTTCGCCGACCGCTGGCCGATCGCTTTCGTCAACATCGGCGGCATCTCGAATGTGACCTTCGTTGACAGGGCCGCCGACCCGGTCGCCTTCGACAGCGGTCCGGGCAATGCTCTGATCGACCAGTGGGTCGCGCGGGAAGGCGGCGTGCCGTTCGACGCGGACGGCGCCATCGCCAGCGAGGGCGGAGTGGTGGGCCGCGTCGTCGACGCCTATCTTGCCAATCCCTTCTTCGACCGGCCCGGCCCGAAGTCGCTCGACCGCGGCGATTTCACGCTCGATCTCGCCGAGGGCCTCGAACTCGCCGACGGCGCGCGCACGCTCGCCGCGGTCTCCGCGGCCGCCATCCTCAAATCCGCCGAGCGCCAGGCGGACTTCCCGAAGCTGTGGATCGTCTGCGGCGGCGGGCGCAAGAACCCGCATATCCTCGCCGATCTCCGCGAGGGCGCGGCCGCCCGGGATGCGGCGGTGGTTCTTGCCGAAGATGCCGGGTTCGACGGCGATGCCATGGAAGCCGAGGCGTGGGCCTACCTGGCCGTGCGCTCGGCGGCGGGGCTGCCCCTGACGTTTCCCACCACGACGGGATGCCGGGCTCCGGTCACCGGCGGCTTACTCGCCCGGCCCAAAGCAGCGACTGCATGAGAAAACGCCCCGGCACGCTGTTGCGTCCGGGGCGCCTCGACTGCTCGGATCGAGCGGATTACTTCGCTGCCGGCGTCTTGGCCTTGGCGGCGGGTTTCGCCTTCGGCGCGGCCTTCGCTTTCGCGGCGGGCTTGGCGGCAGCGGCGGGAGCTGCGGCCGCCGCGGCGGGCTTGGCTGCGGCCTTCGCCGCAGGTTTCGCCGCGGCCGGCTTCGCTGCTGCGGTCATGTCGACGGTGTCGGCGCCGGGCGCGTTCTTCTTGATGGAGTCGATCGCCTTTGTCGCCGAGGCCTTGGATTTGTAGCCTTCCGACGCGAACATCGGCTCGCCGTTCCTGGCGCGGAAGCGGAAGCGGAACTCGCCTTTCTTGTCCTTGTACACTTCGAACTTGTACATGTGGCCTTCCCCCGTTTGCGACGAAACATCTGCGCGCAAAACGTGCCACGAAGACCTCAGCCTGTCGACCGGACATTAGCCGGTGACGGCCCGAAACGCGCGGAAACGCTGGAAAACCGGCTCGTCAGCGCAGGCGCTTGGGCCGTGGATCGGACAATTCGCCTGCCATGCGCCGGTCGAGATAGTCCGAGCATTCCTCGATGAGCGTTTCGGCGTGGCTGGCGAAGAAGTGATTCGCCCCCGAAATCGTCCTCTGCGTGATGGTGATGCCCTTCTGCGTGTGCAGCTTGTCGACCAGGCCCTGAACATCCTTCGGCGGCGCCACCTTGTCGCTGTCGCCGTGAATGATGAGGCCCGACGACGGACACGGCGCCAGGAACGAGAAGTCGTAGGTGTTGGGCTGAGGGGCGACCGAGATGAAGCCCTCGATCTCGGGCCGGCGCATCAGCAACTGCATGCCGATCCAGGCTCCGAACGAATAGCCGGCGACCCAGCAACTCTTCGAGTCCGGATGCAGGGACTGCACCCAGTCGAGCGCAGCGGCTGCATCGGAGAGTTCGCCCGTGCCGTGGTCGAACTCGCCCTGGCTGCGGCCGATGCCGCGGAAATTGAAGCGCAGCGTGGTGAAATCCCGCTTCTGGAACATGTAGAAGAGGTCGTAGACAATCTTGTTGTTCATCGTCCCGCCGAACTGCGGATGCGGGTGCAGGATCAGCGCAATCGGCGCGTTCTTCTCGCTGGACGGCTGGTAGCGGCCTTCCAGCCGTCCTGCGGGACCTGTAAATATGACCTCGGGCATGACAACTCCACTTGCAGCAAATGCTGCGAAACGCCACTCTGGAGCCTCCGGCCCGCCACCCTTGACGCGGCAGACGGGGCTCCATAGAAGCTAGTTTAGAATAATTCAAAACAGGAACGGTCATCCGTCCGGTTGCCCGGTAGATAGGATGGCTTGTTTCGAACTTTCAAGGAAATAACGCTTTCCGGCGGGGAGCCGGCGGGCGGAATATGACAGGACCATGGCCGGCAAGCGCGCCTATCTCGACTACAACGCCAGCGCTCTCCTCTGGGAAAGCGCGCGTGCGGCCGTGGTTGAGGCGCTCGACATCGTCGGCAATCCGTCTTCGGTCCACGCCGAGGGACGCGCCGCGCGGCGCATCGTCGAAGACGCGCGACGCGAGGTCGCGGCGCTCGTTTCCGCAACCGCGGCGAACGTCTTCTTCACTTCCGGCGCAACCGAGGCTGCGTCGACGCTGCTGACGCCCGAATGGCGCATGGGACGCGGCGTCGTCCGCGCGTCGCGACTCTATGTTTCGGCGGCCGACCACCCTTGCGTTCTTGGCGGCGGGCGCTTCGCGCCGGCCGACGTCGAGGTCATTCCCGTCGACGGCGACGGCCTGGTCGACCTCGAGGCCCTCGGCGCGCGGCTTGCCCTGCACGACAAGGCTTCGGGAATACCGCTTGTGGCCATGCACGCGGCCAACAACGAGACCGGCGTCGTCCAGCCTGTATCGGCCATCGCCGTGGCGGCGAAAGCGGCCGGCGGCATCTCGGTGATCGACGCCGTCCAGGCCGTTGGCCGAATTCCCTATGATATGACAGAAACTTGTGCCGATTTCTTCATCCTGTCGTCGCACAAGATCGGCGGCCCGAAAGGCGTCGGCGCCATCGTCGCAGCGTCCGATCTGATGATGCCCGCGCCGCTCGTTCG
The DNA here is from genome assembly GCA_964371125.1 of uncultured Mesorhizobium sp. Classification (GTDB taxonomy): domain Bacteria; phylum Pseudomonadota; class Alphaproteobacteria; order Rhizobiales; family Rhizobiaceae; genus DUSC01. The sequence continues at coordinate 40,364 of CAYJMY010000020.1, forward strand.
CGGCGGCGGACAGGAGCGCGGACACCGCGCCGGGACGGAGAACGTGCCGGGCATCGCCGGTTTCGGCGCCGCGGCCCGCGCGGCGCGCGAAGGGCTTGCCCGCATCGGCGAAATCGCCGCGATGCGCGACCGCTTCGAGGCGATGCTTCTCAGGCACGAACCGTCCGTCGAGATTTTCGGCCGAGCCGCGCCGCGCCTGCCCAACACCACCTTCTTCGCTCTGCCGGGCGTGAAGGCCGAGACGGCGCAGATCGCCTTCGACCTCGCCGGCGTGGCGCTGTCCGCCGGTTCCGCCTGCTCGTCGGGAAGGGTCGGGCCGAGCCATGTGCTCAAGGCGATGGGTCGCGGCGACACCGCGGGGGCGTTGCGCGTCTCCATCGGACACGCGACCACGGAACGGGACATGGAGTTGTTCGAACAGGCGCTGGCGGGTCTCCTGGCGCGCCGGGAAAGGACGAAAGCCGCCTGAAAAGGCGGGGGCGGCCATAACGGACGCCAGAATGACGCATTCCGGCCCGCCATGGCGGCTTTTCCGGGTGAATTCCTGGACGGAACGCACTATATGCGATTTACGCCGCTGCGCGGTGCCATAGTTTGAAAACGGCAGGGCCTTGAACCCTGCATGGATGGAGAACGCCGATGCCTGCGGTGCAGGAGACGATCGAGCAGGTCCGCAAGATCGATGTGGACCAGTACAAGTACGGTTTCGAATCCCACATCGAGATGGACAAGGCCCCGAAGGGCCTCAACGAAGACATCATTCGCTTCATCTCGGCGAAGAAGGACGAGCCGGGATGGATGCTCGAATGGCGGCTCGGCGCCTTCCGCCGGTGGCTGACCCTCGAGGAGCCGACCTGGGCGCGCGTCGACTATCCGAAGATCGATTTCCAGGACATCTACTATTACGCCGCGCCGAAGAACCAGACCGGGCCTAGGTCGCTCGACGAGGTCGATCCCGAACTGCTCAAGGTCTATGAGAAGCTCGGCATCCCGCTGAAGGAGCAGGAGATTCTCGCGGGCGTGCAGAAGCCGGCCGCCGACGGCGACGACGACGTGGCCAACGACAACGTCTACAAGTCCGGCCGGGTCGCGGTCGACGCCGTGTTCGATTCCATCTCGGTCGTCACCACCTTCAAGGCCGAACTCGCCAAGGCCGGCGTCATCTTCTGCTCGATTTCGGAAGCGATCCGCGAGCATCCGGAACTGGTGAAGAAGTATCTCGGCTCGGTCGTGCCGACCACCGACAACTACTACGCGACGTTGAATTCCGCCGTGTTCACCGACGGCTCGTTCGTCTTCGTGCCCAAGGGCGTGCGCTGCCCGATGGAGCTGTCGACCTATTTCCGCATCAACGAGAAGAACACCGGCCAGTTCGAGCGCACGCTGATCATCGCCG
>CAYJMY010000021.1:0-41177 GCA_964371125.1 uncultured Mesorhizobium sp.
ATCTGGGGCCGGCTGGTCGCCGCCCAGCCCGGCCAGATCGCCTACATCGTCTTCGACGCGAAATCGCTGAAGATGTTCATGCCGTCGCTCTACCCGCCCATCCAGGCCGGCAGCGTCGCCGAACTGGCGGCGAAGCTCGAACTGCCGGCCGCGGCGCTGGAGGCCACGGTGGCGCGTTTCAACGCCGCGACGCGGCCGGGCCGCTTCGACCACACCGAACTCGACGACTGCCGCACCGAGGGCCTGTCGCCGCCGAAGAGCCATTGGGCGCGGTGCATCGACCAGGCGCCGTTCTACGCTTATCCGGTCCGGCCGGGTATCACCTTCACCTATCTCGGAACCCGCGTCGACCGCGAGGCGCGCATGCGGATGGCGTCCGGCGGCGGCGCCGAAAACATGTACGCGGCCGGGGAGATCATGGCCGGCAACGTCCTCGGCAGGGGCTACGCCGCGGGCATCGGAATGACGATCGGCAGCGTCTTCGGCCGGATCGCCGGGGAGGGGGCGGCTCGACATGCACGAAACTGATCACCTGAAGGAAGCCGAGCGGCTGATGACCGTCTGCAACTCGTGCCGCTACTGCGAGGGCCTGTGCGCCGTGTTCCCGGCGATGGAACTGCGCCGCGACTTCGCCGGCGGCGACCTCGAATACCTCGCCAATCTCTGCCATGCCTGCGGTGCCTGCCATGTCGACTGCCAGTTCGCGCCGCCGCACGAATTCGCCGTGAACGTGCCGCGGACGCTGGCACAGGTGCGCGCCGATTCGTGGAAGAGCCATGCCTGGCCGGGATTCGCCCGGCCGATGTTCGACCGCAACGGGCTTGCGATCGCCGTCGTCGCGGCGCTCAGCGTCGCCGCCTTCATCCTCGGCTTCGCGATGTGGCACGATCCCTCGGTCGTCGTCGCGTCCGGCGGCGACTTCTACCGGCTGATGCCGCACACCGCGATGGCCGGGCTGTTCGGGGCTGTCGGCCTCTACGCCGTGGTGGCGCTGGCCATGGGCTTGCGCAGCTTCTGGAAGGAGATCGGCGCCGGCAGCGTCAACGCCGGTTCGCCGGTATCGCTCTGGCGGGCGGCAAGGGACGCCGGCCGGCTGCGCTATCTCGATGGCGGCGGGGTCGGCTGCTACAACGAGGACGAGCGGCCGACGGACAATCGCCGGCTGTTCCACCACCTGACCTTCTACGGCTTCATGCTGTGTTTCGCCGCGACAGCATCCGGCACGGTCTACCACTATCTGCTCGACTGGCCGGCGCCGTACGGCTGGCTGGACCTGCCGAAGCTGCTCGGCATTCCGGGCGGGATCGGGCTGGTCGTTGGCCCCATCAGGCTGATGCGCGCCAAGCTGAAGCGCGAGCCCGAACTGCTCGACCCGGCGCGCTTCGGCATGGACACGGCGTTCCTCGCCATGATGTTCGCGGCGGGCGCGAGCGGCCTGGCGCTGATGGCGCTGCGCGAGACGCCCGCGATGGGCGCGATGCTGGCGCTGCATCTCGGCATTGTCTTCGCGCTGTTCCTGACCATGCCCTACGGCAAGTTCGTCCACGGCCTCTACCGCTTCGCCGCGCTGGCGCTTCACGCGGCCGAGCGCCGGGCCGACCGGCCGGCCGAGGCGGCCGGCACGCAGGGCTGACCGCGCTCGCAACGCAGGCGGCCCACCGCGGGCCGTTCAGCGCGTGCGGATCAGCGCGTCGAGGATGACGACGCCCTCGCCTTCGGCGCCGACCAGGATCGGATTGATCTCGGCCTCGCCGAGGCGATCGGAAAGGGCGAGGCGTGAGAAGCCGGAGACGGCCTCGGCCAGCGCGGCGAGATCGCCGCGCGGTCGTCCGCGAAAGCCGCGGAACACCGCCACGCCTTTAATCTCGGTAAGCATTTCACCGGCTTCCGCGACCGAGACCGGCGCGGCGCGGACGGCGGCGTCGCGGTAGATCTCGGTCATGATGCCGCCCATGGCGACGGTGACCACGGGGCCGACGAGGGGATCGCGCGTCAGGCCGACCAGGACCTCGCCGATGCCGCGGCGCATCTCCTGTATGAGGACGCCGTCGAGGCGGTATCCGGGCCGGTAGGCCTCCACCGAGCGGCGCATTCCGGCGATCTTCGCCACGAGTTCGTCGCGGCTTGCCACGCCGAGTGCGATGGCGCCGGCATCGGTCTTGTGCGGCAGGTCGGCGGAGACCAGCTTCGCCACCACGGGATAGGGGAACGGCAGGTCGGCGGGGACCTCCTCGTCGGCCCCGAGGACGACCTGGCGCGGGCGTGCCAGCCCGAGGGTTGCGAAGACGGCGCCGGAGCGCACCTCGTCCAGCGTTCCGGCGGGCGCGCCGGCGAGCAGCGCCGCCGCCTCGTCGGGGAGCGCGAAACCCGCATCGTCGCGCCGGCGCCGCGGCGCCATGAACAGGGACAGTGCCTCCGCGCAGGTCTCGACATTGCGGAACGCGGGCACGTCCCCGGCCTCGAGCATGGCGAGACTGACAGGGGCTTCGGGAAGGACGAAGGCCATGATCGGCGCGCGGCCAGCGACGCCTTCTGCGGCTACGTCGACGATCGGGCGCACCGCTTTCTCCGGATCGAACTGCGCCGACGAGCCGATGACGACAAGAAGCAGCCCGGTCGCCGGATCGTCGGCGAGCGTCGATACAACCTCGCGCATGGTCTCGTACTTCGTGCCGGCGAGGGTGACGTCGACCAGCTTGCCGTGTCCGAGCGGGATGTCCTGCGCTTCGAGCTTCTCCCGGGCCGCAGTGCTGCAACCGGCGATAGTGACGCCGCGCAGGCTGATCTGGTCGACGACCATGGCGCCGCCGCCGCCGGTCGTGGTGACGACCGTGACGCTTTTCGGCCGGCCGGTATCCGGGCGACGGCGCGTGAGGATGCGCGGTGCCTCCATGAGCGTCTCGAAATTGTCGACCTGGCCGACGCCGATCTGGCGCAGGAACGCCGACACGGCCTCGCGCGAGCCGGTCAGCGCGCCCGTATGGGTCACCGACAGCGCCTGCCCTTCGTCGGACCGGCCGATCATGTAGGCGGTGATCGCCTTGCCGGCGTCGGCGGCGGCGCCGGCGAAGCGGGCCAGCGCCTCCGGGTTGCGGATGGTCTCGAGGAACAGCGCGAAGCCGTCCGTGTCCGGATCGTCGAGCAGGAGGCTGCCGAGTTCGCCGATGCCGGCGGATGCCTCGTTGCCGACCGAGATCAGCGTGGAGAAGTCGATGCCGCGCGCCTGGCCGCGCGAGAACAGCGTGCCGATGACGTTGCCGCTCTGCGACAGCACCGCGATGCGCCCGGCGCCGAGCCGCTCGGCGCGGAACGCCGCGTTGGTGGTGCAGGCGAAGCCGGAACGGGTCGCGACGACGCCGGTCGAGTTCGGCCCGATCAGGAGGATGCCCGCCTCGCGGGCGATCCGGGTCAGCCGGGCCTGGCGCTCGCGGCCCTCGGCGCCGGCCTCGGCGAAGCCGTCGGCGAGCATCGAAACGACCCGCACGCCGGCGGCGGCGCATTCGGCGAGGCTGTCGATCGCGGCATCGGTGTCGAGCAGGATGTAGGCGTGGTCGACCCTCTCGGGGATCGAGCCGACGCTCGCCCAGGCGCGCAGGCCCATCACCTCGGCGCGGGTCGGATTGACCGGATGGATGCGTCCGGCGAAGCCGTGGCGGAGAAGGAAGGCGAGCGGTCGCGCGGTCAGCTTCGCGGCCGTGGCGGACGCGCCGACGAGCGCGACGCTTGCGGGCGCGATCAGCGCCTGGAGGAGGGATCGGTCACGTGTCATCGGCAGTCCGGCCCGTTCCTGGCTAGCCCCTGGCGCCCTGCGCGAAGCGGCGGTCGAAGATGCCCTCCGCGATGCGGTTCTTCAGGATCTCGACGGACCCTCCGGCGATCATCCAGCCGCGCGTGCGCCGCAGGCAGTACTGCACCGTGCTCTCCTCGGAAAAGCCCAGTCCGCCCATCACCTGCAGCGCCTCGTTGGCGGCGAAGTAGCCGGCCTCGTTGCAGGCGAGCTTCGCCATGGCGGTGTCCTGCGCCGACGGCAGGCCGTCGCCGGCGTTGACCGCGGCGCGCATCAGCAGCAGCTGCGCGCTCTCGAGGCGGACCGCCATCTCGGCGAACTTCCACTGCAGGCCCTGGAACTCGCAGAGCGGGCGGCCGAACTGCCTGCGGGTCGACGCATGATCGCGCGCCACGTTGAAGGCATGGCGGCCGACCGCCACGGCGCGCGCCGAATTGCCGAGCCGCTCGACGTTGAAGCCGGCGATCTGCCGCTTGAAGCCGCCGCGGCCGAGCAGGACGTTTTCGCGCGGCACTCGGCAGTCGTCGAAGAACAGCGGCGACCATTCCTCGCCGTTCATGAAGCGGGACGACTTGCCAATAGTGAAGCCCGGGGTGCCCTTCTCCACCAGGATCGAGCCGATGCCCTCCAGTCCCGGCCCGTAGCGGACGTAGACGAGGAAGACCTCGGCCTCGCTGGAATGGGTGCCGAAAATCTTCGAGCCGTTGATGACGAAGTGGTCGCCGTCCTCGACTGCGGTCGTCGCCAGTTCGGTAACGGCCGATCCGGCGTCCGGCTCGGTCATGCCGAGGGAAATCACCCGCCGGCCGGCGAGCAGGTCGGGCAGGTAACGGGCCTTCTGCCGCTCGTCGGCGAATTCGGTGAAGGTGCGGATCGGGCCGAAATTGCCGGCCTGGACGACGTCGCCGCTGCGCGGGCACTGCTCGGCGACGGCCTGGATGGCGAGGATCGCGTCGACCAGGCTGCCGCCGATGCCGCCGTCCTTCTGCGGCACCGTGATGCCGAGCAGGCCGAACTCGGCGCACTTGCGGGCGACGTCCCAGGGAAACTCGTGCGACCGGGCTCTTTCGGCGGCGCCCTCCGCCAGTTCGTTGCGTGCGAACCTGCTGACCGAATCGTAGAACAGCTGCTGTTCGCCGGTGAGTCTGAAATCCATGGCCTGCCCGTCCGCGTGTTGAGCGAACGCACAATAGCCTAATGCAGGCGTAGGAAAACTGGACTTGATATCAGGGTAGGCTAATCTCCGGTTATGGAAGATACGCGTCCGGACCTGCCCCTGAACCAGCTGCGGACATTCTCGATCGCCGCGCGGCACAGTACGTTGACGGCCGCCGCACAGCACCTGGGGGTGAGCCAGGTCGCCGTCAGCCGGCAGATCAAGGCGCTCGAGGCGTTCCTCGGCGTGAAGCTGTTCGAGCGCGGTCCGCGCTCGGTGCGGCTGACCGACGCCGGCAGGCTGTTCGGCCACGAGGTCGCCGAGGCGTTCGACAAGCTCGACGATGCGACGCACCGCTTCCTGTCGGAGGAGGGCGCCAAGACGATCAACCTGCGCATCTATCCGACGCTCGCCCACCACTGGCTGCTGCCGCGGCTGTCCGGTTTCATAAAGGCGCATCCAGACTGGCGCATCCATCTCGACACGACGGTCAAGCCGCTCGACTTCCGCAACACCGAGCTCGACGTCGCCGTACAGCTCGGCCATGGCGACTGGAGCAACGCCCGCTCGCGAAAGCTGTTCGACGAGGTGATCGACGTCGTCTGCAGCCCCGCCTATGCGGAGGGGATGGCCGCGGCGGTCGCCGGCAGGAACCTCGCTGGCGCGGACCTTCTCTATGCCAAATACCGGCGTCGCGTCTGGGAGGTCTGGGCGGAGGCGGCGGGCGTCGCGATCGATCGCAATCCCGGCCTGGAGTTCGATTCCTCCCTGCTCGCCTACAACGCGGCGGAACGCGGATACGGGCTCGCCATTGGCCAGATCGACATCCTCGAGCGGGAACTCGCCGACGGCAGGCTGGTGCGTCCGTTCGACAGCCCGGTGAGGACCGGCGCGGCTTTCTACGTGGTCTGGCCCAACATGAAGTCCGCGCCGCTTCAGGTACGCCAGTTCATCGACTGGCTTGTGGATGTCTGCGGAGAATGAACGGGCCTTCGTCGAGTGCGGGACCGGTCAAAGGAATGGGAGAACGCTTGTCATTTGGTGACAACCGATGGAAATCAACCGCCTAGCCGTTTATGAACGATGTTCTATTGCCGCAGCGATCTTCGTGCGTCGCTATGAGGGAGATGGGGGAACGGCTGCATGAAAAACAGCAAGGGCGCGAAGGCCGAACCGGCGAGGGTCGCCACGCTCGAACGAGCGCTGTCCATCCTGTCGGTCTTCGAATCGAGCAATGAGCCCGTTACGCTGGCGCAGATCTCGAAGGCGACGGGTCTCTACAAGAGTACCATCCTGAGGCTGATCGCCTCGTTCGAGGACCACGGCTATCTGCGCCGCAGCAAGGACGGCGCCTCCTATTCGCTCGGCCCGACGGCGTTCCGCATCGGGGTGAAATACAAGCAGGCGTTCGAACTGGACGAGGCGATCGAACACGCCCTTGAGGACCTCGTCGCCAACGGAACGGAGAGCGCTTCCTTCCACGTGCTCGATCGCGACCGCCGGCTCTGCATCCTTCGCGTCGATTCCAACCATCCGACGCTCGACCGCGTCGCCGCCGGCGACCGCCTGCCGCTCGACAAGGGCGCGGCGGGCAAGGTGCTCCAGGCCTATTCCGGCATCGGCGGCACCGATTTCCAGACGATTCGCGAGCAGGGTATCGCCGTGTCCTACGGCGAGGTCGATCCGTCCTGCGCGGCGATCTCGGTACCGGTCTTCGGACTGGACAGCGAGCTGATCGGCGCGCTGTCGGTTTCGGGTCCGAAGGAGCGATTCACCGACCAGACGGTGGCTTCGATGAGCCAGCTTCTCTTCGAGGCGTCGCGCAAACTCTCCAACCTCGCAATCGCCGAGAGGCACAGGCAGCGCAAGGCCGTGCGCGGCTGATCCGCCGCGACGCCCAGCCGGCCGCGCCATCGGGCGAGGCCGGCTGCTTCATCGTGCCGTCACTTCAGCAGCGACGGCAGGAAGGTCGAGATCGCTGGGAAGGCGATCAGGATCGCAAGCATCACCAGGTCGGCGAGGATGAACCAGAAAACCTGCCTGACGATCGCCTCCAGCGGCGTATCCGGCATGGTCGCCTTGATGACGAACAGGTTCATTCCCACTGGCGGCGTGATCAGGCCGAGTTCCAGCAGCTTCACCACGATGATGCCCATCCAGATCATGTCGATCTGCATGTTGAGCAGGATCGGGTAGAGCAGCGGCAGGGTCAGCAGCATAATCCCGATCGGATCGATGAACATGCCGAGGATCAGGTAGAGCACCGAGACGCCGATGATGAACAGGATCGGATCGCCGGCGATCGCAATGATGTCCTGGGCGAGGTAGTCGGAGACGCCGGACAGGGCCAGGAACCGCGTGAAGAGGATGGCGCCGATGCCGATCAGGAAGATCGACGACGTCGTCTGCAGCGTCGCCATCACCGCCTTGCCGAACGCCCTGAAGTTGAAGGTCCCGCTGGTGACCGCGATGACGAGCGCGACGAAGGCGCCGAACGAGCCGGCCTCGGACGCCGAGAACAGGCCGGCAAACAGCCCGCCCATGATCGAGGCGAACAGAACGAGGATCGGCCAGACGTCGAGAAACGCGCGCAGCACCGCATTGCGGCGCCCCTTGGTCTGGAGTCCGTCGTTGGCGGACTGGCCGCTGCCGCCGATCAGGTCGGGCTGCATCCGTATCCGCAGCAGGATGGTCAGCGAATACATGATCGCCGACAGGATGCCCGGGATGATACCGGCGATGAACAGCTTGCCGATCGATGTCTCGGTGAAGATCCCGTAGATGATCATGATGATGGAGGGCGGGATCATCGTCCCCAGCGTGCCGCCGGCGGCTACGATGGCTCCGGCGAAGGCGGGATTGTAGCCGTTCTTGGTCATCTCCGGGATCGCGATGCGCCCGATGGCGGCGGCGGTGGCGAGGCTCGAGCCGCTGACTGCGGAAAACGCCGCAGCGCCGCCGATCGTCGCCACGCCGAGGCCGCCGTTGAGACCGCGGAAGGCGCGGTCGACGGCCTTGAACAGGCTGTCTGTGATGCCGGCGTAGTAGCAGATGTAGCCCATGAACACGAACATGGGGATCGAGCTCAATGACCAGCTGGCGGTGAATTCGAAGGGGCCGCTGGTCAGGATGCCGAGCGCCGTTCCCGTGCCGTACATCACGGCGATGCCGCCGAAGGAGACTACGCCCATGGCGATGGCGATGGGAAGGCGGAGCGCCAGCAGCAGGATCAGGACGCCGAGTCCCGCGAAACCGATTTCCAGGTTCATTCCGACATCTCCCACCCGCTGTCCTTGTCCGCGGAAGCGAAGATGTCGCGTCCGAGGCCGAAGAACGCGAGCGTCTTGACGATGACCACGAGGGTAAAGAGGGCCGCGCCGAGCACGAAGATGACGCGGCCGGGCCAGATGATGATCGGGTACTCGCCGAACATGAACTCCCCGATCAGGAACTTGCGCCACGCCTCGCGGCCTGCGAGCCAGGTCATGACCACGAGGAAGGCGGCGGTGAGCAGGCCGTTTATGGCGAGATTGATCCGCTGCACCACCGGGGGGAGCATCTGGTGCACCATCTCCACCGCCACGTGCCCGTTCCTGATCTCGACGAGCGCAAGCGGAAGCGCGACGACCGCAGGCATGTAGTAGTAGGCAACGATCTCCAGCGTCGCGGGAATCGGGATCGAGAAGAGGTACTTGCCGATGGCGTCGATCGAGACGTGCAACGCCATCAGCACAAGACCGACGCCGCCGACGATCAGGTAGACTCTGTTTATGTTTCTTATGATGCCGATGTGCATCCGGCTTCCTCCCCATGTCGTCCGTTGCAGATCAGTTCGTCGGAAGCGTCTCCGGCAAACGGATCGGCGAGAGCTTGTTGGCCTTCGCCCAGTAGTCGGTCAGCGCCGACGTGTCCTGGCCGGCATAGCCTTCGTCCAGCGCCTGGCGGAATATGTCGCGCGCCGCCTGTCCGAGCGCCACGGCGACACCCGCTTCCTCCGCCGCCCGGCAGGCAAGCGTCAGGTCCTTCAGACCGAGCGCGATGTCGAAGCCGGGCGTCGTGTCGCCGCGCAGGACCTTGACCGGCCACTTCTCGCGCAACTGCCCGTTCGAGGCGGTGGTCTCCAGCACTACGTCAAGTGTCTTGCGCACGTCGAGCCCCATCGCCACGGCGAGGGTGAGCGCCTCGGAGTTCAACTGGCAATAGGAGAGGACGAGGAAGTTGTTCACCAGCTTGGTCCGTGTGCCGTTTCCGGGCTTCCCGCAACGGAAGATCGTTGTCCCCATGTCCTCCAGCAGCGGGCGAATGCGCTCAAAGACGCCGTCGTCGGCGCCGACCATGAACAGGGACTGGCCCTTGTCGGCATGCGCGGCGAGGCGGCCGACGGGCGAATCGGCATAGGCCAGCCCGCGTTTCGCGGCCTCCTCGGCGAGCGTGTCGCAGGTTGCGGGATCGACCGTGCTCATGTCGACGACGATGGTGCCCGGGCGGGCGCGGTCGAAGACGCCGCCGGGCTCCAGCGCGACCGACAGCACCTCCTTCGGCCCGGGCAGCATGAGGAAGACGACGCCGCACGCGGCGGCAACGTCGCCGGCGCTCGGCTCGCAGCGCACCAGGGGCCCGGCGATGTCGCGGGCACGAGCCTCGTTGACATCGTGGACCGACAAGCCACGGCCATTGCGCACGAGGCTCGAGGCGAGCGCGAAGCCCATCCTCCCGAGGCCGATGAAGCCGATCCGACCGTCGTCGGCGGACGCCGGTTCTGCGCTCTCCCGCATTTCCTCTCTTTCCCGTTTTCCGCTGTCGCGATCGACAGGATGTTGGTGAAATCAATAAATAGAACACTGTTCTAAAAATCAACTCCCATTTGACGAAACGGCCGGGACGGCGAACGTAAGCCAGTCGATCCCGAGCTCACGTTGCGAGGCGGCCCCAAGTCGACGGCGCCAGCCTTCTACGTCGACAAATTCCGCTCCTTCACCGCGTCGGCCTTCGCCGACATGCTCTCGGAATTGCGGAAATACGGCGTAGGGCCAATGCAGTTCCCTCGCCGCATCGTTCGAATGGATCGAGCGATGCGGATGAGAGAAGGAGTTCTTTCAGGGGCAACTGGGGGTGTTGCGTCCCGTGGACTTCGAGATACCCCCGATCCGATACGAACGAGAGGTCCGCGTGTTCAGCCATGGTCGGGCCGAATCTCGTAATGCATTGAAATTAAGAGGCTTTTCGAGAGGCTAGGGTGAAATGGTGCCAGGGGCGGAATCGAAGAAGCTGCCTAAATATCTATAATATAATACATATTAGTAGTTCGTGATATTAGTATTACCCCCGAAAATACCCCAAACTCCACACGTACCAGTGGTTCGGTTCCAGAAATGCAACCACTCGCGACAATGTGATCGTCTTCTGCCACCTTGGCGATCCCTAGGGGTTTGTCACCCACGGGGCGTCGCGATGCTCCCCAATCGAGGAGTTCTCGCGATGAGGATACTATCGAAACGGCAGGTCAAGGAACTAGTCCTGTATTCATCGCAACACGTCGCACGCCAGGAGGCGGCCGGCCAATTCCCCAAGCGGGTACGGTTAGGCGCCAACAGGGTCGGCTGGGTTGAGGATGAGATACTCGACTGGCTCCGCGAACGCATCGACCGTCGAGAAGTGCCTGCTCGACACTCCTGAACAAGGAGCGGGTGGATCGTCCGGCCGGGCGGTCCACCCTTCTGTCGAGCAGTCGAAATCGACAAGCGGGCCACCATCGTTGGCGCGAAGTCTCGCTGCAATACCCATTATGTGTCGCGGTGTCAGAGCGCGTACTGCGCTCTTCCGCTTTGGGCTGCCTCACTACTCTATATAAGATTATCTTCCTTTGGCGTTAGCAGGTGAATCCGGTGCTCCGGATCGCGCGCCACCAACCCCGTCGTCCTTGTTGCTCTCCACGGATCCCGAAACCCGACATTCGTTTGTTTGCTGCATGGTTGCTGTGACCTAGATCGCTTCGACGGCCTCTGCCAGACGACTAGCTGACAATCGCTACAAGACCGAGACCACTCATATACGGCTGGTGTCGGGGCTTGAAAGCGGCGATCGAAAGCACGGTTGAGGGAGGTGTAGACAACGTAATATTTATTGTGCATATTTGATTTGTGCATTTGGTTGATGCCATTCGATCAATTTAAAAGGGGAACAGTCATGAGGACCATAGGGACTATCGCCGGCATCACCTTCGCGGCAATTGTCGGTACGGGTGCGGCGGCATCTGCGCAGACCGTCAAGTGGGATCTGTCCAACGACTACCAGGCGAGTTCGCTGCCCGGGCAGACCGACAAGGTCTTCGCCGACAAGGTGAAGGAACTGAGCGGCGGCAGCATCGAGGTGACGCTGCACATGGGCGGCGCCCTTGGCTACAAGTCACAGGATGTCTTTGATGCTGTTCGCACCGGCGCGGTACAGATCGGCGACGCGTCGACCGCCTTCTGGGGCGGTGTTGACCCAATCTTCAAGCTGTCGAGCCTGCCTTTCCTCCTGGCGAGTTCCGACGAAGCGAAGCTGCTCTACGAGGCCGGCCGCCCGTCCTACGAGGAGGTGCTCGCAGCGGGCAACCAGGTTCTGCTCTATACCGCGCCTTGGCCTCCCTCCGGCATCTGGGCGAGCAAGCCCGTGGACAGCCTCGAAGCGCTCAAGGGTCTCAAGATCCGGAGCTACGACACCAATTCGACGATGACGATGTCCGAGCTTCAGGCCAGTCCGGTGCAGCTCGCCTGGGGCGATGTCATTCCGCAGCTCGCCGCAAACGGGATTTCCGCTGTTCTGACCTCCGCCGAAGGCGGCGTCGGCGCGCAGTTCTGGGATCATCTGAACCACTTCACCGAGATCAGCTATGCGATGCCGCTCAGCATGGCGACGCTGAACAAGACCGAGTTCGACGCGCTGACCGACGATCAGAAGAATGCGGTGATGGAAGCGGCGAAGGTCGCGGAGGATTTTGCTTGGTCGGCGCTTGCCGATCGGACCACGCGCAACTACGCCACGATGAAGGAGAAGGGAGTGACGGTCGTGAGCGGGCTTTCCCCGGACTTCGTCACGGCGCTGATCGCCGGCGGAAAGAAAGCGCGTGACGGCTGGATCACTGAGATCGGCCCCAAGGGCCAGGCGATCATCGACGATTTCCAGAAGAAGGCCGGCCGATAGGGCCGATGCGAGGGGCTGCGGCAGACCGCGGCCCCGTCGCCCCCCGGAGTGCAATCATGATGACATTTCAGCGTTCGGCTTCCGTCATTTCCGCGATCGCGGCGCTGCTGGCGGGCGTTCTGCTCGTGGCCATGGTCGGGCACACCGTTCTGGAAATGGTGCTGCGCGCGTTTTTCAATACCTCCACATTCGTGCTGGACGAGTTCGTCGGCTACGAGGTCGCGGCGTTGACGATGCTCGGTCTCGGGCATGCGCTCAACACGGGCAGCCTGATCCGTGTCAACCTGCTGACGCGCCTGCTGCCGCCTCAGGGCCAGCGTTGGATGGAATTGGCGTCGGTGGCGATCGCCCTGGTCCTCTGCGCCTATCTGTGCCGTTACCATCTCTTCGCAATCGAGACGGCCTATGCCCGCGGCGCGAGCAGCAACACGCTCGCCGCGACCCCGCTCTGGATTCCGATGACGGTGTTCGTCGCCGGCCTTGGGGTCTTCATGATCCAGCTTCTCGCATACGGCCTTCGCCTGCTCGGCGGCGGCGACCCGATCCGCGACAACCACGAAAGCGCCTGATCGCATGGGCATGGAAGCCGTCTTCACCGCGCTGGCCGTACTCGGCCTGATGCTCGCCTATCTTGCGATGGGCATCTGGATATTCGCGGCGCTGCTGCTGGTCGCCATCACCAGCCTCTTCTTTCTCGCCGGGTTCTCGTTCGATCGCGTCGGCTTCATCATGCAGTCGGTGACGTGGTCGGCCGCCACGCGCTGGGAACTGTCGGCGATCCCGATGTTCGTCTGGATGGGCGAGCTGATGTTCCGCACCGACATTTCCAAGCGCCTTTTCAACGGCTTGGCCCCGTTGGTGTCGTTCCTTCCCGGACGCCTGCTGCACGTCAACATCCTCGGCTGCACCCTGTTCGCGGCAGTCAGCGGCTCGAGCGCGGCGACCACCGCGACGGTCGGCAAGATCACGACCGGCGAGCTGCTCAAACGCGGCTATGCGCGCGACATTTCCATCGGATCGCTTGCCGGCGCCGGCAGCCTCGGGTTGCTGATCCCGCCCTCGGTGGTGCTGATCGTCTACGGTGTACTCGGCGAGGTGTCGATCACCAAGCTGTTCCTCGCCGGCGTCGTTCCCGGCCTGATGATCGCCGGCATCTACTCCCTCTACATCGTCGGAATCTCGGTCTTCAGAAAAGGAACGACGCCGGTCGACGAGCCGCACTACACCGCTCGCGACTATGCGAACGCCCTTGTAACGCTGGCGCCGGTGATCCTGTTGATCGGGTGCGTGCTCGGCGTGCTCTACTCCGGCGTCGCAACGCCCTCCGAGGCCGGTGCCGTCGGCGTCGGCGTAAGCCTCGCCGTGATCCTGGTGACCGGGCAGTTCAGCCTACGGCTCATCGCCGAATCGGTGCAGGCCGCCGTCGTCACCTCGGCAATGTTGTGCTCCATCCTCATCGCGGCCAGTTTCATGTCGACGGCAATGGGTTACCTGCATATCCCTACGATCATCGCCGGAGCCATCGCCAGCCTCGATCTCGGGCCGTATGGCCTCATCCTGATGCTGTCGCTCTTCTATCTCCTGCTGGGCATGTTTCTCGAGGGGACGTCGATTACGGTCATGACGTTGCCCATCACTCTGCCGCTCGCGGTAGCGGCCGGGTGGGATCCGGTCTGGTTCGGCATCTTTCTGGTGGTGATGGTGGAGATGGCTCAGATCACGCCGCCTGTCGGGTTCAATCTCTTCATCCTGCAGTCGCAGACGGGCGACAGCATTGTGCGCGTAGCGCGTGCATCTTTCCCCTTCTTCCTTCTGATGTGTCTAGCGACAGTCATCCTGGTCGCCTTTCCCGAGATTGCGCTCTGGCTGACCCGCTAGCGCGCGAGTCAGAACGACATGTCCGACGCAAGGCTGCTCGTCATGTATTCGAGCACCCGCTTGCGGAACAATTCGGTATGGGATCGCGCCAATTCCTCCGCGGCCGCTGCGTCACCCGCGATTATGAAACGGACCATTTCGCGGTGTTCTTCGATAATGACCCGCAGATGTTCGTCGCGTCGCTTCTCGGTCCCCTCATAAGTGAGCGCCAGGCGGGATAGGCGCAGACCGAAGGCCAGCAGCTGTGCATAATGCTTGGCCACCAGTGCGTTGCCGCAAGCGACGCCGATCGCCTCGTGAAATGCCAAATTGGTGTCCTGCATGGCGGTCAGGTCGCCGGCGGCAACCGCATTTTCCAACCGCCCCCGCCCCCTATCTATGCCCGCGTTGGGCCCGGGCGCGCGCGGGCGCGCCGCCCAGCGGGTGGTCATGCGCTGATTGGCGTCAAGCGCCTCGAAGAACTCGCGCACGCCTGCAAGGTCCACCCGGGAGACACGGGCGCCCCGATTTGGCAGGATCTCGACCAGCCCCTCGGCCGCCAGCTGGATCAATGCCTCGCGGATCGGCGTGCGCGACACCTTGAGCGAGTTGATCAGTTCCTGCTCGTCCAAATCCGCCCCCGGTTCGAGCTGGAGCGCCAGAATCTGGCTGCGTATCTCGTCATAGGCCCAACGTGTGCCGGTACCTTTTGGTCGCCGCTCTGGAACCTCGGTCATCGATCTCTCCAAATCCTGACGGCGCCATCCGACATCAGCCGCTATCTCACATCCGCTCAGCGGCTGCCATCAGGTGATTTGTTCTCGCAACCATACTTGACCTTTTTCGACAAAACAAATATGCACGATAAATACAAACTGGAGCGAAATGACGGGCATGAAGGTCATAGGCGTCGATGTGGGCGGAACGTTCACGGACTTTCACATTATGGATCTGGAGGGCGGCGGCGATCGGGTGTTCAAGCGGCCGTCCACCCCCGACAATCCGGCCGACGCGATCATTGAGGGCCTCAAGACGCTCGTTGCGGAAGGCGAGGTCGACGCGTCGGATATTCGCCGCATCTGTCACGGCACGACGGTCGCGACCAACGCGCTCATCCAGCGAAAGGGCGGGACGGTAGCGCTTGTCACGACCGAAGGCTTCCGCGACCTGCTCGAGATCGGCCGGCAGACGCGGCCGCACATGTACGACGTAAACCTCGATCATCCGGCGCCGCTGGTGGAGCGGCGACTAAGGTTGACGGCCGGGGAACGGGTGGACGCGCGAGGGCAGGTCCTTCGCGATCTGCATGACGCCGACGTGTCGCGGTTGGTCGAGCAGCTCGTTGCGGCCGAGGTGAAATCCTGCGCGGTGTGTTTCCTGTTCTCCTTCCTCAACCCCGAGCACGAGAAGCGGATCGGCGCGGCACTAGAGGCGGCGGGCATATCGACGTCGCTCTCCTGCGAGGTTCAGCCCGAGTTCCGCGAATACGAGCGGATGTCGACGACCGTGTTGAATGCCTACCTGGTCCCAGTAATGGACCACTATCTGGTGAAGCTGGAGCAAGCGCTGGCGGAAGACCTGCCGGAAGCGAGCGTGGGCATCAACCAATCTTCCGGCGGGCTGATGTCGATCCGCCAGGCGCGGCGCTTTCCCGTACGCACCGCGCTCTCCGGGCCGGCGGGCGGGGTGATTGGCGCCGCCCACATCGCGCGCCTCGCCGGGCGCGGCGACGTCATCACCCTCGACATGGGCGGCACCAGCGCCGACGTCTGTATGATCGAAGGCGAGCAGGCGGGCGTCGCGTTCGACCGTTCGATCGGCGGTTTTCCGGTCCGGCTGCCGATGGTCGACGTGAACGCCGTCGGAGCCGGCGGCGGTTCGATCGTGTGGTTCGACCCCGGCGGAATGCTCCAGGTAGGCCCCTACAGCGCCGGCGCGAAGCCGGGTCCGGCCTGCTATAGCCTGGGCGGGACGGATCCGACGGTCACCGACGCCAACCTCATCCTCGGCAGGCTGTCGCCGAAGGGCCTGCTGAACGGTCGCGTTCCACTGAACATGGATCTGGCGCGGGATGCGTTCAGGCCCATTGCCGAGCGCCTCGGCGTATCGATCGAGCAGGCCGCGCTGGGCTGCATCGACATCGTGGTCGCCAATATGGTCCGCGCCATCCGCGCCGTGTCGGTCGAGCGCGGTCACGATCCGAGGAGCTTCACACTCATGCCGTTCGGCGGGGGCGGGCCGCTCCATGCGGAGGATGTGGCCCGGTCGCTCCAGATGGCCGGAATCGTGGTGCCGCCCAATCCTGGCATCCTCTGCGCGCAGGGAATCGTGGTGTCGGACTTGAAGGAGAACCTGGTCCGCACGAACAGGGTGCCGTTGGTCCCCGCCTCGGTGTCTCGGATGCGCGAAGTCGCACGGGGACTGATGGAGGAGGCGCACCGGTGGTTTGCCATCGAGGACGTCGAGCGCCGCGACCGCGCCGTCAAGTTGTCGCTGGACCTTCGTTATGTCGGGCAGAACTACGAACTCTCGGTTCCGATTGCCGCGGGCCTGTTCGGCGACGGCGACGCGCACGAGATCGTTCGGTGGATCGCCGGCCAGTTTCACGCGCTGCACGAGACGAACTACGGTCACAGCGATCCGTCCGCGGAAATCGAGGTCATCAACTATCGCTGCGTGGCGCGGGGACGCCTCTATCGTGGCGCGACGCCAACGGCGCGGTCGATGCGGCAGCCGACGCCGTCTCCGCGCAGCGTGCGCGACGTCTGGTTCAACGCGGCGGGGCCGATGCGGACCCCGATCTACGACCGCAACGACCTCGATCCCGGGCATCGCGTGGAGGGACCGGCGGTAATCGAACAGATGGACACGACGACGCTGGTGATGCCGGGAACCACGGCAACGATCGACGCCGCGCTCAACCTTACCCTGGAGAAATTCTGATGAACATGCATTCCCAGGTCGATCCGGTGACGGTCGAGATCATGCGCAACGCGTTGGGCGCGGTGGTCGACGAATCCTTCATGGCGCTGATGAAGAGCGCCTTTTCTCAGAACATCAAGGAGCGGCGCGACCACTCGACGGCGTTGGTGGACACGCGCGGACGTCTCGTCGTGCAGGCGAAGGAATCGTTGCCGATTCACCTCGGATCCATGATGGGGCTGATGAAGATCCTGCTCGAAAAGGTGCCGCTCGCCGACATGTGCGAGGGCGACCTGTTCGTAGCCAACGACCCGTTCGAGGCGGGCGGAACGCATCTGCCGGATCTCAACGTCGCGATGCCGGTGTTTGAAAGCGGTCGGGTGATCGGCTTCGTCTGCAACATCGCGCACCACGCGGATTTCGGCGGCATGGTGCCGGGCAGCATGGGAGGCGGAATGAACGAGATCTACCAGGAAGGGCTGCGCGTGCCGCTGGTACGTCTCTTCAGCGCCGGCCGGCTGAATCAGGACATCTACGACATAATCCTGATTAACACGCGCGTGCCGGAAGAACGCCGCGGCGACCTGAACGCGCAAATCGCCGCCGCGCGGCTGGGCGCCCGGCGCTTCGAGGAGGTCATTGAACTCTACGGCGGAAGCATGCTGGAGACGGCGTTCGACGAGATCATTCGCCGGACGGAGCTGCGGATGCGCCATGCGATCGCGAAGTTGCCGGACGGCGTCTACGCCTTCAGCGACGTGATGGACGACGATGGTTGCGGCAATCGCGACCTGCCGATCGCGGTGCAGGTCACCATTGCCGGCGACCGCATCGCGATCGCCTTCGACGGTACCGCGCCGCAGACCGCCGGCAACATCAACTGCACCTCGTCCGCCACGCTGTCGGCCATCAGCTATACGCTGAAAGCGCTGCTCGATCCCGAAGTCGCCAACAATCAGGGTGTGCTCGACGTGTGCGAGTGGACCGCGCCCGAAGGAAGCCTGGTCAACGCGGTATTCCCTGCTGCGGTCGCCAACCGTGCCCACACCGCGCAGCGGATCATCGACGCAATGCTCGGCGCGCTGGCGCCCGCCCTGCCGGACAGGGCGCTCGGCGCCAGCAACGGCGCGAACACCACCGCCGTCTTCACCGGCATCGATCCGCGCACGGGCCGCCGATACATCTATTTCGAGACGCTCGGTGGTGGCGCGGGCGCCCGTTCCACGCACGACGGCAAGGACGGGGTGCAGGTGCACATCACCAACACCTCTAACCTGCCGATCGAAGCGATCGAGATGGACTACCCGCTGAGGGTGGTGGAATACGGGCTCGTGCCGGATTCCGGTGGAGCGGGGCGCTTCCGCGGCGGGCTCGCTCTGCGGCGGACCATCGAGCCCATCGGTCATGTCTGCACCTTCTCGGGGTCGGGCGAACGGTTCCACAGCCGGCCCTGGGGTATATTCGGCGGCACGGAAGGCGCCAGGGGCCGCTTCCTTCGCGTTGATGCCGACGGATCGCGGACGGAGCTGCCGAGTAAGCCCGGCGGCGTGACCTTCGGTCCGGGGCAGCGCGTCACCATCGAGACGCCGGGAGCCGGCGGCTACGGTCTACCCGCTGAGCGAGAGTCCGCGGCGATCGAGCGTGATCTCGCATCTGGCAAATACTCCCCCGATTTCGTCGCCGGCCACTACGGTTGAGGACAAGATGGACAGCAGGATCGAACAGATCGTCGGCGTCTACGACGCCCTCAGCGCACGTATCGCCGACAGCTACGAAATCGATTGGCTGCATGTCGGCGGCTACAATATTTCGGGCTCCGCCTACGGCATGCCGGACGTGGGTCTTTTGACGTTGACGGAAAACCTCGACGCCGTGCGCCGCATCGTTGGCGCGACGCGGCGCCCGGTGCTGGTTGACGGCGACGACGGATACGGCAACTACCTGAACGTCATGCGGCTTGTGACCGAGATCGAGAAGACCGGCGCGGCCGGCATTCACATGGAAGACCAAGTGTTTCCGAAAAAATGCGGCCACATGGAGAATAAGCGCATCGTGCCGGTCGAGGCTTTCGAGGCGAAGATCAAAGCCTTCGTCGACACGCGCAGATCCGTTAAATTCCTGCTCTTCGCGCGCACCGACGCCATCGCCACACACGGATTCGACGAGGCCGTCGAACGCGGCAACCGCTACCTCGAAGCGGGGGCGGACGTCATCTTCATCGAAGCGCCGACCTCCCGGGAGCAGGCGGCGGAGATTCCGCGGCTGGTCAACGGCCCGGTCATGTACAATTGGGTGTTCGGCGGCAAGTCCCCCCTCGTCCCGAAGGAGGAACTGGCGGCAATGGGCTATAGCTACTATCTCCAGGCCGACGTGCTCTATGCCGTCTCTCACGCCCTGCGCTTTTATTTCTCGGAACTGAAAAAGACCGGCACCTACGGCGCGGCGGCCGAGCGTATGATCACCTTCGATCAGTTCAACGAGATCGTAGGGATCGACAGTATCATTAATGCCGAAAGGCGCTACGACGTCCGCGGCGTGGATCCATTTGGACGCTGACGGCTGCCCGCAGACCGCCGCGGGGCAGGCGGGAGCCTGGCGATCCGGCGGAGAGAAACTCAAGATAGCCTTCGTGCTAACGAGGCGGTTCACGCTGACGCCATTCGCATTGTTTATCGACGTGCTGAGGCTCACAGGCGACGACGGCGACCGCAGCAGGCGCCTGCGTTGCGACTGGCATATCCTCGGTGAGAAAGGCCTGCCAATCGACGCCAGTTGCGGCGCGCGCATATTGCCGACCGCGTCGTTCGATTCGATGGTCGACTACGACAGTGTCGTCGTTGTGGGCGGTTTGCTCGACAGTCTCTTGCCGCTGACGCTGGGCATGGAGCGGTTCTTGCGCGCCGCCGCCGCGCGCGGGACCTCGTTGATCGGCCTGTGTACCGGTAGTTTCGTCCTCGCCGAACTGGGGTTTTTGGATGGCAGGCGCGCATCGGTAAGCTGGTTTCATGTCCATGAGTTTCGGCAGCGCTATCCCGCCGTCAACGCCTCCGCAGAAACCCTGTTCACCGTCGACGAACGGGTCTCTACCTGTTCCGGTGGCGTGGGCGCCGCGGACCTGGCCGCCGAGTTCGTCCGAGGAAGGCTCAAGGATCCTCCGGTGGAGGACGCCGCGAAGATCCTTCTTCTCGACGGTCTGCGTGACGGAGGGGCGCCGCAGCCGCAGTCCGGCGCGTTCCTTCGCGCTCGCGATCGCTTGGTACGGCGGGCGCTGCTGTTCATGGAAGGCAACCTTTCGGTCACCCACCCGATCGCAGCCGTGGCGTCCCGCGTGGGCTGCTCGACGCGACAACTCCAGCGCCGCTTCCTGGCGGACGTTGGCACGACGCCGTCGCAAGCCTATATGCGCATACGCATACAATTCGCCCGTCAACTGCTCGTCCGAACCGACAGGGCGGTTGAGGATGTTGGTGCCTCCGTTGGCTTCGGCAATCCGAGCCATTTTGCCCGGGTCTTTCGCAAAACCGTAGGTCAAACGCCGATGCGCTTTCGTTCGCGCCGACCTTAGTGAACCGCCCGACATGGGCGGTATGATCTTGCGCGGCATCGATGTGAAGGACGACGACCGAGGCGAACCGCTTCCTTCTCGAGAGATCTGTGAGTGCGAAATCGATATGGTAGGCTGCCACAGCCACGTCGCTGCGCGCCCTTACCCGAACTTACCAAACCCTTCTGATCAAGGTGCTAACAATCAAACCCTCACGCTCAAAGACTAGCGTGACAAGGGTTGGCCGGAAGCGCCCCAAGGGGAGCACAGGCGACTGCGGAGTGGACAACGCGCCGCGTCAGGAAAATAGCGCGTTCGACGGGCACTATGTCCCGATCGAAAGACTGGGTTCAGTTAATACGTAAGAGCTGTTCGGGACATGCCACTAAAAGTGATGAGGGGGAGTTCGATCCCCTGCAGTTTGATTTTGAGAGGAAATATAAATAAATACTTGATTCCATTATATTTTTCCTTTTCAGGGGCGGAACCGAAGTAACTGCCTAAGTACCTGTAATAAAATATATATTAGTAGTTCGAGAAATTCGCGTTACCCCGAAAATACCCCCCAACTCTACACGTACCGGTGGTTCGGCTAGAGGTGGATCAGCAGATGCTGGCCGGATCGTTGGTGAAGCCGATGCCGACGAAACCTGAGCTCCAGCCGATAACCAGCATTGTCGCCATGACCGTGTGACGTCGAAAAATGGCTCTGTCATTGTGAGCGCGCATTGTAACAGTCGACATTAGTCGGTAAAGTGTAAACACTTGCAGCCGTTCCGGAGCGACGCATCTTGGCCAAAACAAATACGCTGAGCGAGAAGGTATCAGTTACCTCACTCGTCGATATCGTCACCCAGCGAGTCGAAGAAGCAATCATGAGCGGCGAGCTCGAGCCCGGCTCGAAGATACGCGAGCAGACGCTGGCACGTTCGCTTGGCGTGAGCCGCGGTCCGATGCGCGAGGCCATCCGCAGGCTTGAAGGCCGAAAGCTAGTGACACGCACGCCCAACATCGGTGTCCATATCGCGTCACTATCCGAGAAGGATCTACTCGACCTTCTCGTGGTACGCGAAGCGTTGGAGGGCATCGCATGCCGACTCGCATCTCAACTGATGTCGCATGCAGAGATCGCCAGCCTGAACAACCTGCTGGAGCGGCACACGGCGCACAAAACGTTCCGCCAGGGCAAGGGTTACTATCAGGAATCGCATGATTTCGACTTTCACTTCCGGATTGTGAAAGCCAGCGGTAACGAGCGGTTGATCCAGATGCTGTGCGACGATCTCTATCACCTGCTGCGGGTCTACCGGTACAAGTCCAGTACGCGCGAAGGTCGAGCCGCGGCTGCGTTGAAGGAGCACCAGGAAATTGTCGCGGCGCTCGAGTCCCGGGATGAGGAGCGCGCCGAGAGCGCCATGCGGAAGCACATCCGCAACGCGCGGGCCCATATCGAAGAGCTGTGGCTTAGCGACCAGAGCAAAGTTCTCGCGACCGCTGCGAGTTGAAAGGGATCGCGGATCGGTTGGTCGCTGGTCAGTCGGTGGGTTCGAATACCGGCAGTTTCTGGCCGCCATCGCTCTCCGCGAACGTGAGGCTTACCGGAAGCCCGATGCGGACCGCGTCGGGCTCTTCGGTGCGCAGGACCGTCATCATCCGGACGCCTTCCGAAAGCTCGACCATGCACAATACCCTGACGGGATTGAAGCGGCGCATGACCGTGTAGGAGTAGATTCGGCCGGTCCCCTCCGCCCCCACCCACTCGACCTTGTCTCCGCCGCAATGAGGGCAGAACGGGCGCGGGTAATAATGGTGCTTGCGGCAAGCCGTGCAGCAGCCGATCAGCAGCTTCCCGGCGTTGCAGGCGTCCCAGAAGGGCCGGGTTTCCGGATTCACCGCCGGCGCGGAAAAGGTGAGCATTTCCATGTTCGTACTATTCCCGTTCGAGGATCAGGGTTGCGCTGCCGTGGCGGGTTGCGAGCGGACCGCCGATGCCGGAGGCGACCGCGAGGCGGCAGTCGGGAACCTGGACGGCGTGATGCGCCTCGCCGCGCAACTGGCGGACGGCTTCGATGACCTTCGTCATGCCGCCGCGGTTGGCCGGATGGTTGTTGCACAGGCCGCCGCCGTCGGTGTTGAAGGGCAGGCGGCCGACGCCCGATATCAGGTTGCCGTCGGCCACGAAGGCGCCGCCGCGCCCCTTCTCGCAGAATCCCAGATCCTCCAGCTGCATGAGAACCGTGATTGTGAAGCTGTCGTAGATCGCCGCATAGTCGATGTCGGCAGGCTTGATGCCGGCCTCGGCGAAAGCTGCCGGTCCGGATATCGCGGCTGCCGTCTTGGTGATGTCCGCCGTGCCGCCCTTTCGGTGGCCTATGGACTCACCGGCTCCGAGTACCTTCACGCGCGGTCGCGACAGGCTTCGCGCAATCTCGGGGCGGGTGACCACGAGGGCGCCGCCGCCGTCGGTCACGACGCAGCAATCGAGCCGGCGCAGCGGATCGGCGACCATCGGCGAGGACAGCACGTCCTCGACCGTTACCCGGTCACGCAGCATCGCGTGCGGATTGTGGGCGGCGTGGTGCGAGGCCGCGACCTTGATCCATGCGAGTTGCTCGGGCGTCGTGCCGTATTCGTGCATGTGGCGCATGGCGCAGAGTGCATAGACCGCGGAGAGGACGGGCTGGTAGGGTACCTCGAACGGCACGTCCGGCGCATCGGGACCCTCGATCGGCGCGGCTGCCCGGATATCGGTGCGTTCGGAGCGCGGCCGCCCGGCCAGTGTGACCAGCGCGACATCGCACTTGCCGGCGATGATCGCCTGCGCGGCGTGGCTGACATGGGCGAGGTAGGACGAGCCTCCCGTTTCCGTCGTGTCGACATGGCGGAGATCGAGGCCGAGGTAGTCGACCATCGAGTTCGCGCCGAGGCCCGGGGCGTCTCCGGCACAGAAGAAGCCGTCGACATCCGCAAAGGTCAGGCCGGCATCGTCCAGCGCTCCCTTCGCGACCTCGTAGTGGAGTTGGGCGACGGAGTGATCCGGCGCCTTGCGCAGCGGGTGCTCCCAGGCGCCGGCGATGTAGGCCTTACCGCGTATCGACATTGCGCACCTCGTTGAACGGGCTGGCTGAAGAAGTTCGGGTCACGTTTTCGGTCGCCTTCTTCAAGCGGATTGATGGAACGCCGCCGGATCGCGGCAGCGCCTTTCGGGAGCCTCGACTCAGGATGCTCCCGCGAAGCGGAAATCAGTCGCCGACAGCGTGTCCCGGCATGACGCGAAGTCGATCGGGATCGCGTCTTGGAGCTTTCGATCCGGCTGCTTCCGGCACTGCTATGAGACGCCCCAGGATTTGTCAACTGTAGACAGAAGGACATTTCTACGCCAGTGTTGAGGCGTCGTGCCGGCGCGCGGCGGGCAGGAAGCTATCGATTCAGGGATTCGGCAATGGACAATGATACGCTGATGAACAGGCCAATTCCGGGTTTCGACGTGCCGTCCGGAGATTCGGATCTGATCCTGTATGCCCTGGCGGTCGGCGCATCGCTCGATCGTGAGGGAAGCGTCAATCTCGGCCGCGTCTACGAGAAGGGCATCCGCCCGCTGCCGACGTTCTACACGCTTGCGGCGTGGAAGCAGTCGGGATGGCTGTTCGATCTCGGGGTGGTTCGGGAAGGGCTCGTCCACGTGCGCGAGGTTCTCGAGGTTCACCGTGCGCTGACGCCGGGGACGACGCTCAGGGTCGAGCCGCGCCTCATCGAGGCCGTAAACCTCGATGCCGGCAAGGGAGTGGTGGTCTCGTCCGGCACGCGTATCACCGACAAGGCCGACGGCACGCTGTTGGCCGAGACCAGGTCCATATTGCTCTGCCGCAAGAACGAGAGAATCGAGGGGGCTCCCCGCGCCGCGAAGACCGAGCGCTTCCCTGTGCCGCGCGAACTGCCCGGCGAGATCCTCCCCTGGCGTGTCCGCGAGGACCAGGCGGCGATGTATCGTCTGTGCGGCGATTACAACCCGATCCACATCGACCCAGAGGCGTCTGCCGCGATCGGTTTCCCGGAGCCGCTGTTGCACGGGTTGTGCACGTTCGGCGCCCTGTGCGCCGCCGTCGAGGACCGTTCGCTTGTCGGGCGCGGCAGGACGGTGACCGAGTTCCAGGCGGACTTCCTCGCTCCCGTCTTCGGCGGCGACCAGGTGGAGTTCAGGCTCTTCGGAGGCGCGGAAAGCCTCGATTTCGCTGCCTTCGGCCGCGGCGATTCATCCGTCATGAGCGGTAAAATGAAGCTGTCCGTAAAATCCAATTCTGAAAACTGTTGACATTTATACAGTAGTGCTGTTGCTATCGAGCGACGGTTAGGGTCGGAGCTGGAGGAAGCCCGTTGTCTGTTCGGATGGAAGGTGACGTCGTGGTCGTGACCGGCGCAGGCGCCGGTCTTGGCCGCGCCTATGCGCTCGAAATGGCCGGGCTCGGTGCTTCGGTCGTTGTGAACGACATCGGCGAATCCGCCGAGCGCGTCGCCGAGGAGATCCGCAGCGGCGGCGGAGATGCGATCGCACTGCGCGCCAGCGTCGCGGACCGCGACGCCATGGCGGACTTGGCCAGCCGGGTCCAGGAGAAGTACGGCCGTGTCGATGCCCTGGTGCACAATGCCGGCATCCTGCGCGACCGGACGCTCGCCAAGCTGACCGAGGCCGACATCGGCGATGTCATCGCCGTTCATCTCAGGGGCGCCTTCAATGTTGTGCAGGCGGTGCTTCCCGCCATGTTCTCGCGCGGATACGGGCGCATCGTCCTGGTGACGTCGTCGTCGGGTCTCTATGGCCTTTTCGGTCAGTCCAACTACGCCGCCGCCAAGATGGGTCTCGTCGGCCTGGCCAATGCCGCGAAGATCGAACTCGAACGGAAGGGCGTGCTCATCAACTGCGTCGCGCCTTCGGCGATGACGGCGATGACCGAAGGGCTGGTCGTACCGGAGCAGGCGGCGAAGATGCAGGCCGAACACGTCGCGCCGGCGGTTGCGTTCCTGTGCAGCCGCGCCTGCCAGCTGTCCGGTGCCGTCATGACCGCCGGCGCCCGCCATTTCGCACTCGATCGCATGGTCGAATCGGCGGGTGTCACCTTCGAGGGCGAGGACCGGATCACCGCCGACATGGTGGCTGCGGCCCTGCCGCGGATTTCCGACTTCACCGGGAGCCGGCCGTTCCACAGCGGCGCCGACCAGCTCGCCAAGATCACGGGCACGGAGCCGCAGGCGAAGGAGGGCAGCAGATGATCGCCGAACTCCTCCTCAACGGCATCGCGCTCGGCTGCGTCTACAGCCTCATCGCGCTCGGCTTCGTGCTGATCTTCAAGGCGACGGGCATCGTCAACTTCGCCCAGGGCGACATCATGATGCTCGGCTCCTTCTTCGGCCTGACCACGATCGGCCTGTGGGGCATGCCCTACCTGTTCGGCTTCGTCTGCGCCGTCCTGGCGACGGCGGCGTGCGGGTATCTGTTCAACCGGCTGCTGCTGCAGCACGTGGTCGGGCGCCCGGAATTCCAGATCATCATGGTCACGATCGGCCTGGGCTACATTCTGCGCACGATTGCCGGCGTGGTTCCCGGCTGGGGCAGCCTGCCGCAACGTTTCGCCACTCCCTTCGATGGCAAGGTCGACGTCGTCTTTGGCATGCCGGTCAGCCAGGAACGCCTGGTCATCGTTCTGGTGACGGCCGGCCTCATGGTGCTGCTCTATCTCTTCTTCCGCTTCACCCGCGTCGGCATCGCCATGCAGGCGGCCTCCCAGAACAAGACGGCGGCCACCCTCGTCGGGATATCGGTCCCCGGCGTCAACTCGCTGGTTTGGGCCCTCGGCGCAGGGATGGCCGGGGTCGCGGGCATCCTGATCGCGCCCATCACCTTCGTCTATCCGGGCGTGGGCTATGTCGGCCTCCTCGCGTTTCCGGCTGCGGTCCTCGGCGGATTCGGCAGCCTGCCCGGCGCCTTCGTCGGCGGGATCGTCATCGGCCTCCTGGAGGTCTTCTCCGGCTTCTACCTGTCCGAGTGGGTGAGGAACGCCGCACCCTACATGGCGCTCCTCGCCGTGCTGTTCATCCGGCCGTCCGGTCTCTTCGGAGTCCGGTTGCAGAAGAAGGTCTAGGCCGATGGTCGCGCAACACACCGCGTCGGGATCCCGGCGGTCGGGCCGGGTGCTTCTTCTGGCGACCGCGGCATTGCTCGTCGCCGCCGGCCTGCCGTTCCTGCTCAACTCCTTCTTCGTCGGCGTCGTCACGTCGGTCCTGATCTGGACGATCATCGGCCTGGGAATGGTCGTGCTGCTCGGCTACTCCGGCCAGGTCTCGATTGGCCATTCGGCCTTCCTCGCCATCGGTGCCTACGGGCACGCGCTGCTCATTGGCGCGGGCGTGCCGTTCCTCCTGTCCGTGCCGATCGTCGTCGTTGCCTGCCTCGTGGTCGGTGCGCTGATCGCGCTGCCGAGCCTGCGTTTCTCGGGCGTCTACCTTGCCATGGCGACGCTGGCCTTCGCCTTTATCGTCGAGGCCGTCATCGGGGATCTGGAGATCACCGGCGGGCGCGGCGGCATGCCGGTGCCGCGCGAGAAGCTCTTTGGCTACTCGCTGACGCAGACGAACGTCCTGTTCTACGCCACGCTCGTGTTGCTTGTCGGAACGTTCCTGATCGCGCGAAACCTCGTGCGCTCGCGCACTGGGCGCGCCTGGGCGTCGCTGCGCGACAGCGAGGTCGCCGCCGCCAGCATGGGCGTCGGCATCGCGCGCTACAAGACCTACGCCTTCGCCTTCTCGGCGGCGACCACGGCGCTTGCCGGAACGCTGCTCGCCCACAAGGTGGGCTATCTTTCACCCGACGGGTTTACGATCCAGCAATCGATCGAGATGCTGATCCTGGTCGTGATCGGCGGCATGGGCTCTCTCGCCGGCGCGTTCTACGGCGCGGCCTTCCTGATCATCCTGCCGGTCCTGCTGTCCATCGTGAAGGACAATGTCCCTTCGGGCATGGGCGAGCTTCCCGGTCTCGAAGCCGGCATCTTCGGAGCGGCACTGATCGTCTTCATCCTGTTTCAGCCCAAGGGCATCGACGGCGCCATCCGAGCCGTACTTGCCCGGCTGAAGAACGGCTCCGGCACCGGAGGGAACGACCATGCAGGGGCTTGAGGCCAGGCATCTCAGCATGAGCTTCGGCGGCATTCATGCCGTGCGCGACGTTTCCTTCGACGTCCCTTCTGGAAGCATCTTCTCGATCATCGGACCGAACGGCGCGGGCAAGACGACGATCTTCAACCTGCTGACGCGGGTGGCGACACCGAACAGCGGCGAGGTGCTCTTCGACGGTACCAATCTGCTCGGTCTGCGCCAGAACCAGATCGCGCGCCTGGGCATCGCGAGGACATTCCAGAACCTCGAACTGTTCCAGGACGCCACGGTGGTCGAGAACGTGCTCGCCGGACGGCACATCAACTACAGCACGTCTATCTGGCAGGAGGCACTCGGCGTGGTTGCGGCGCGCCGGCAGGAAGAAGCCAATCGCGCCGAGGCCGACAGAATCGTCGACTATCTGGGTCTGCGCCGGTTTCGCGACTCGCCGATCGCCAATCTGCCCTACGGGATATGCAAGATCGTCGAACTGGGGAGGGCGCTGGCGGTGAAGCCGCGGCTGCTTCTGCTCGACGAGCCGGCCGCGGGCCTCAACGCCACCGAGACCCAGCGCATGGCCCACTGGATACGCGACATCAACACGTCGCTGAACGTGACGATCGTCCTCATCGAGCACGACATGCGCCTGGTCGAGGAGGTTTCGCACCGGGTTCTGGCGATGGAGTCCGGGCGCGTGCTTACCGTCGGAGAGCCGCAAGCGGTGCAGCGGCATCCGGAAGTGATCGCGGCCTATCTCGGCGGGGTGATCGGATGAGCGGGGGGCGGCTGCTGGTTGACGGGCTGACGGCAGGCTATGGCCGATCGTCGGTCTTGAACGACGTCACGCTGGAACTCGGCAGAGGGCAGGTAATCGCCCTGCTCGGCGCCAACGGAGCCGGCAAGACGACCTTGCTGCGCTGCATCTCCGGCCTCGTCAAGCCGACGCGCGGCAGCGTCTCGCTGGATGGTGCCTCCATCGTCGGCTGCGCTCCGCACACGCTGATACGCCGGGGCATCGCTCATGTCCCCGAGGGTCGCCAGCCGTTCCCGCATCTTTCGGTGCGCGAGAACCTGTTGATGGGCGCCTATTCGCTGCCGGCCGGGAACGCGGCGACGCAGGTCCTCGACCTCGTCTATCACTACTTCCCCATCCTGAAGGAGCGCACGCGCCAGTTGGCCGGGCTTCTCTCGGGCGGCGAGCAGCAGATGCTCGTCATCGCCCGCGCACTCATGGGCCGTCCGCAGATACTCCTGCTCGACGAGCCGTCGCTCGGGCTATCGCCCAAGTTGGTGGGAACGGTCTTCTCGATCATCCGGCGCATCAACGAGGAACAGCAGATCTCCGTTCTCCTCGTCGAGCAGAATGCCAACTCGGCGCTCCAGGTGGCGACGTACGGCTATCTCTTGGAACACGGACGCGCATCGCAGAAGTTCGGTGCGGCCGAACTGTTGGCTTCCGACGAAGTCAGGAAATCCTATCTCGGGCACGGCTGACGTCGCCCGGAATTCAGCGTCTCACACCCAAGGGAGGACCAGATGAGAAGCGTGATTACCAGACTGGCGGTGGCCGCCATGAGCCTTGCTGCATCGGCGGTTTACGCCGGCGCGGAGATGCAGGGCGTAACCGACGACAAGATACTGATAGGCTCGACCCAGCCGCTTTCCGGGCCGGTCGCGTCCTGGGGTGTGCCGACCGCGAACGGCCTGCGCCTCGCGGTCGACGACATCAATGCAGCCGGGGGTGTACACGGCCGCAAGATCGAGATCATCATCGAGGATGATCAGTACGATCCGCGCAAGACTCTCCAGGCGGCCGACAAGCTGATCAACCTCGACAAGGTCTTCGTGCTTGTCCACTCGTTCGGAACGGCGCAGAACATGGCGCTGAAGCCCATCGCCGAGGAAGCGGGCATGCCGCTCGTGTTTCCGTCGACCGGCGAACCGAAGGTCTGGGAGCCAACCAGCGACCTGTTCTGGGGCTTCTACTTCCCCAACAGGAGCCAGGGGCGCCTGATGATACGCTATCTGGTCAAGGACAAGGGCTACTCCAAGATCGGCGTGATCTATCAGGACGACGATCTCGGCAAGAGCTATCTCGAGGGCATCCACGCCGAGGCCGAGGCACTGGGCGTCAAGACGGTCGAGGAACTCGGCATCCAGCGGAACCTGATCGACACGAGCTCGCAGGTCAGTCGCCTCAAGGCGGCCGGCGCCGAGGCGATCATCGTGGCGACCGTGATTCCCCCGGCGGTTTCGATCGCCAAGGAGAAGGCGAAGCTGAACTGGAACGTCGACCTGTTCCTTACCCAGGCGGCATACTCCGACACGTTCGTCGATCTGGCCGGCGACGCCGCCCAAGGCGTTCACGCGGTCTCGCAGGTCCAGATCCCCTATCCGGAGGTTTCGCCCGAGGTCGCGGAGTGGAACGATCGCTACCAGAAGAAATACGGCCAGAAGGCCGATCTCGGCGCCCTCTACGGCTATCAGGCGATGCTGATGTTCCGGTTCGGCCTCGAGAACGCGGGACGGGACCTTACCCACCAGACGCTCGCAGACGGACTCGAGAAGATGAAGGACTATACGGACCTGTTCCAGACCGTGCCCTACACCCTCAGCGCCGAAGACCACCTCGTCGCGCATGGCGTGTACTTCTATCAGGTCGAAGCCAGCCGGTGGAAGCGGATCTCCGACTACTTCCCGCTCTAGGACATCGCGATCCCGATAACGAAGGAGCCCGGCAACTTGCCGGGCTCGCTGCGTTTGCGGGCGGTGTTCAGAAGAGGTCACCGATGTTGCGTAGGTCCTTACCGGCGCTGTTGAGCGCGGAGACGCGGTCGAGAGCTTCTGGTCGTGTCAGAAGGTCCATGAAGAGGCGCCGCTCGAGGTCGAGGCCTTCGCGAGGCGACATGGAGCCGGCGGCGTGAACCAGGCGCTTGCAGTAGGCCACCGCGGGCGGCGGCATGCCCGCCAGCTGTTCGGCGCGCGCCAGCGCACTTCCCACCACGTCGTCCGCGGACAGCGAATGCACGATACGCAGCGCGAGTGCCTCGCGCGGCGAAACCGGTTCTCCGAACAGGATCATCTCCATGCTTGGACCCGTGCCGATCAGGCGCGTGAGGCGCTGGGTGCCTCCCGCACCCGGCAGGGTGCCGAGGCGGATTTCGGGAAAGCCGATCAGGTAATCACCGTCGAGCGCGATGCGGTAGTCGCAGGCCAGGGCCAGTTCCAGGCCGATGCCCTGGGCGTTGCCGTTCATGGCGGCTATGACCGGAAGGCGGGAGGCGGCGAGGCGATGGAAGAGAAGATCCATCGTCCGTTCGCCGACATAGCTGTCTTCCCCGTAGGAGGCGCCGCGTTCGATCAGTTTCCTCGACGTCTTCTCGATCTCCGCGAGCCTGAAGTGCTGGACGAAAGCGCCCTCCGCAGCGCCGGTAATGATGACCGCGCGGGTTTCCTCGGCTGCTTCGGCGCGGCGAAATTCCTTGTGCAGGGCGTCGAGCCCTGCTTCGTCCATGTACCCGGTTTCCGGATCGCCCACTTTCAGGATGGCGATCTTTCCCTGGTTTTCCGTCGTAGCGCTTGTCATTGCGTCTTGTGCTCCTCTCATGAATGCAGTATTGAAAACAGTATAAATGTAGACACTTGATCCGGCAATCGCGATCGTCGGGTTCTAGAGCAGTCGGAGCCAAAAACTTGCGAGTGATCGATATCTTCGACGTGGGCGTGAGGCGTCACCCCGACCGGCCGGCCTTCGTCGACGGTGATCGGCATCTCACCTACGCCGAGGCGCAAGCCGGATCCGGTCGTATCGCCTATCTGCTGCGCGAACTCGGTATCCGCGAGCAGGAGCGCGTCGCCACGCTCGGACCGAATTGCATCGAAAGCGTTATGGCCCAGCTCGGCATCTGGCGGGCGGGTGCGACGTGGGTGCCGCTCAACGCAAGGAGCGCGGTGACGGAGCTCGTGCACTCGCTGACCATCACCGAGACGAGGTGCGTCTTCTATCACACCCGATACATGGAGACCGTGCTCAAGGTGCGCGAGGCGATCGCGGCCGACGTCCACTGGATCGCGATTGACGACGAGGGCGGCGGCGCCGGTCTGTTCGAGCGCATCCGCGATTTGTCGGCGGATTTCCCGATCCTCGGCGACGGTCCCCATTCCATGTTTGCGATGATGATGACCAGCGGCACGACGGGTTTGCCGAAGGCGGTTATCATGACGCATCTCATGCACGAGACCCTGACAAACGCCTGGCAGGCCTATTTCCCCTACGACGTGCCTCCGGTCCATCTCTGTGTCGCGCCGCTCACCCATGCTGCGGGCGCGGTGATGGTGACGCTTTTGCCGTCGGCTGCGACCAATGTCATCATGCGTGAATTCGACCCGGGCGACGTCTTGGCCGCGATCGAACGCCACCGGATCACGACCGTCTTCCTGACGCCGACCATGATCTACATGCTGCTGGCGCATCCCGATATCCGCAAGTACGACTACTCCTCGCTGCGCTACGTCCACTACTTCGCGGCGCCGATGGCGGCCGACAAGCTGAAGGAGGCGATCGGCATCTTCGGCCCCGTATTCGCGCAGGCCTTCGGGCAGACCGAGATGGTGGTCGCGGCGACGCTCTTCACACCTAGGGAGCATACGGAGGCGCTCGCCTCTCCGGAGCTCGAGCATCGTCTGTGGAGCGCCGGTAGGGCGACCCACGTCGCGGTCGTCGAAATCATGGACGACGAAGGCAAGATCTTACCGCGCGGCGAGCGTGGCGAGATCGTCTGCCGCACCAATCTCGCCACGCCCGGTTACCACAACAACCCGGCGGCCACCGCCGAACTGCAAGCCGGCGGCTGGCACCACACCGGAGACATCGGCCGGATCGACCAGGACGGTTTCGTCTACATTCTCGACCGGAAGAAGGACATGATCATCTCGGGGGGATTCAACGTCTACCCGAACGAGGTCGAGCAGGTCCTGATGCGGCACACGGCGATCCGCGACTGCGCCGTCGTCGGCGCGCCCGACGACAAGTGGGGCGAGGCGGTCGTTGCCGTGGTCGAACTGCGCGACGGCGCGACGATCGACGACATGGAACTCATCGCCGACTGCAAGGCGCGCATCGGCAGCGTCAAGTCGCCCAAGCGCGTCGAGATCTGGCCGAGCCTGCCGAGAAGCCCGAACGGCAAGGTGTTGAAGCGCGAGATCAGGGCGAAGTTCTGGGAAGGCCGGGCACGGAGCATCTGAGCCGGAGCGGACCGGAGTACGGCTCGCCCTTCGCCGCGCGGGACCGCATGCCGGTCCGTGCGGCCGCTGCGGCCGACGCCGGCGGGCGGCATCCGCGATGCCGAATGCGCTCACGCCGAGGGGAGCAATGGACATTCATACGCAAGGCCATCCATCCGATAGGACCGTGATCCGCGGCGGGCGTCGTCGCCGCCGTCCCGTCCCGGTCTCCCGCTCCGCGATCCGACTGCGGGGTGAAGATGTCCGCTGAACTGCAGGCGAACCTGAAGGATGTGGATGTCCTGGTCGCCGGGGCGGGCGTCGCCGGCCTGATGGCCGCAGTGACCGCCGCGCATGCCGGGGCGCGGGTCCGCGTGGTGGAGAAGCAACCGGTCTCCGGTGGGAGTTCATACATTTCCGGCGGCTTCTTCGCCTTCGCCGGAACGGAGGAGCAGGCCGCTCTCGGCATTTCCGACAGTTCGGCACAGCTGGAAGCGGACCTGCTGACGGTCGGCGGAGGCCTGAGCGACCCGGCGTTGGTCCGCCAGTTCGCCTACAATCAGTTCGTAACCTACGAGTTTCTGAAGCTGCTCGGGACGCATTTCCAACCGCCCGTCCTCAGTTCGGGGCAATCGGTGCCGCGCTCGCATCAGGTCTATGTACCGTCGCTCATCGGCACGCTCGAGAAGGAGCTGGCGGCGAGCGGGGGCAAGCTCGTCTGGAACACTTCCCTCCGCGAACTGACTGTCGGTTCGAGCGGCCTCGTCGCCGGCCTGGCGGTGAAGGGCGGCGACGAGATCGTTCGCGTCCGCCCCAACAAGGCGACGATCCTGGCGACCGGCGGGTTCTCGCGAAACCGCGAAATGATCGAGCGGTTCGCGTCGGGCAAGGGGCGGGCGCTGCTCATCGGTGGCAACGGAAACAGCGGCGACGGCATCGCGCTTGCCGAATCCGCCGGCGCCGTCCTGCGCGACATGGACCAGATCAAGGGGACGTTTGGCTGCCACCCGGACTATTCCGGCGACAGTTCGGAGATCCTGCTGTCGAACTATTCCGGCGCTATCATCGTCAATAAGGAGGGTCGGCGCTTCGTCAACGAATCGCTGTCGTACAAGCTCCTGGGCGACGCTTGCCTCGAGCAGCCGGACTGCCTCGGCTACGAGATATTCGACCGCAAGGTGATGGATCGCTCGCAGCCCGGCACCGAGATGTTCGATTTCGACGATGTCGCCCGGCGCGGTCTGCTGGTCACGGCCGGAAGCCTCGAGGAACTCGCCGGCAGGATCGGCATCCCGCCGGAGAACCTGATCGGGGAGATCGACGGCTACAATGCGCGAATCCGGGCCGGCGAGCCCGATCCGCTCGGCCGCCGGTCGCTGTCGATGGGATACGGCGAACCGCTGCCGATCGACGAGCCGCCCTTCCGTGCCTTCAAGGCGACCGCGGGGATCGTCGCGACCTATTGCGGCGTGACCGTCGACCGGTTCGCCCGCCTGCTCGATGCCGAAGGCCTGCCGATCGACCACCTCTACGCGATCGGCGAGATCATCGGGGGATTCCACGGGAGGGCGTACATGACCGGCACCTCCCTGGGAAAGTCAGCGGTCTTCGGCCGCATCGCCGGTATGCATGCCTGTGGAGGCGCGTGATGGACAATGAAATTCGCGAACTCGCTTAGGCTCCCCGCGTCCGCCTCATAAAGTCGCGGTCCGCATCGCATTGAATTCACCCGTAATAGTATAGACAGAATGAAAGAAAACTGTTGACAGTTTACGGCGTGAATGGCTTGTTAGATCGATCGTCGAGTTCTCGGGAACACGCCGTCGGCGCTTCGCGGGCGGGGTTTGCGCTACGGGATCGTCAGTGGAATCGGGCGCTTCTCGTCGAAAGCGCAAACCTCGTGCCGGAAGTCTGAATCAAGGGACTCAATGATGGCCTTCAAGGATAATACCGCCCTGCTTCTGCTCGATTTGCAGAACGAAATGACGAGCCCCCAGGGTAAGATAGGTGCGCACGGCCTGGCGCAGCAGATCGCTGCCGGAACGGTGCTTGAGAACGCCGCGGCGGCACTCGCCCATGCGCGCCGGGAAGGCCATGCGGTCGTCCATGTCAGGCTCGGTTTTCGCGCCGACTATCTTGACTGCCTCAGCGTCGCTCCGCGTATCCAAAAGCTGAAGGATAACCGGGCGGCGATCGAGGGCGAGTGGGGAACCGAGTTCGCCCCGGAGGTCGCCCCCAACGGCGATGAGATGATCATCACGAAGAAATGCGTGAACCCGTTTTTCAATACAGGCCTGATGACGTGGCTGATGAAGAACGGCATCCGCAGCGTCGTCCTTTCGGGCGTAGTCACCAACCTAGCCGTCGAAAGCACGGCTCGCTTCGCCGACGATGCGGGATTCGCGGTCACGGTGCTCAAGGACGCCTGCACAGCTCCCAATCCGGCGTGGCACGAATTCGCCGTCGGGCAGATCCTGCCCGTCTTCGCCCGGGTCTGCGAAACGGCCGACTACACCAAAGGAGCCTGATCGTGGACCGCGCCGAACAGCTACGCAAATTCGTGGATCAGCGGCGAGGTCTACCGCTACCCGGGGCCGCCAATCCGCTTTTTGCTAGGATCATTGAGGATCTCGGATTCGAAGCGGTCTACATTTCCGGAGCAGCCGTCGCGAACATGCAGCACGGCCTGCCTGATCTCGGCTTGACGACGGCTACCGAGATCGTTGCCGCCACCAATGCGATCTACGAAGCGACGAGCATTCCGCTGATCGTGGACGGGGATACCGGCTACGGCAACGCGCTCAACGTCTATCGCACCGTGCGCCAGCTCGAACGCGCGGGCGCCTCGGCTATTCAGCTGGAAGATCAGACCTTCCCGAAGAAGTGCGGCCACTTCGCCGGAAAGGACGTCATTTCGAGCGCCGAGATGGTCGAGAAGATCAAGGCGGCGACGGATTCCAGGGCGTATGACTCCACCCTTATTATCGCCCGCACCGACGCATTCGCTGTAGAGGGCCTCGACGAGGCGATTGAGCGCGCGAACCTGTACGCCCGGGCGGGCGCCGATCTGACCTTCGTCGAAGCCGTCACGTCGGTTGAGGATCTGCGCCGCGTGGCGCGCGAGATCCCGGTGCCACAGGTGGGCAACATCGTATTTGGCGGCAAGACGCCGGATCCGGGCGGGTCGGCCTTCGAGGAAATGGGGTTCGCCTTCGTGCTTTATGCGAACGCTGCTCTGCAGGCCGCCGTTCACGCGACCGAAGTCGTACTTGGATCCTTGAAGTCGGAAAGATCTCTGAACATGGTGTCGGAATTGCTCACCTCGTTCGAGAACCGGCAGCGGCTCGTGGCCAAGGGCGTTTGGGACGAGTTGGAAGACAAGTACCGCGTTCGCACCTAGAACCGGTTTAAGGGCTGAGAAAAGAGATGACCTCGAGTGAAAGAAAGGCCGACCTCATCGTCGTCGGCACAGGGATCGCCGGTCTTTCCGCGGCGGTGACCGCGGCCCAGTCCGGGCTCAATACAGTTGTTGTCGAGCGGGCGAAGGAAGGCGAGCATGGCGGCAATACCCGCTATACTGAAGCTTATCTCCGCATGAAGGCGATCGACCAGGTCGCGGACGATTTTGAGGAGCATCTTGCCGAAAACGCCGGGGGCTATGTCGATCCGACCTTCCTCCAGGAAGCCTCTGCATCACCTGAAACATGGTCGTCGCTGACGCGCTCGCTCAGCATGCTCGATCCGGCAGTCATTGCGAAACTCGCCGAATCCGCCGGACCGACCCTGCTCTGGCTGCGAGAGATGGGCGTGGCGTTCGATTTCCTGCCGACCGCATTCCTCACGACCACTACCACGAGGCTCTTGCCAGTGGGCGGCGGCCTCGCGATGGTGGAGGCGCTCACGGCCAGGGCAAAGGAACTCGGCGTGGCGTTGATGTTCGAGACGACCGCGCAATCTTTGGTGACGGCTGACGACGGCAGGGTCGTCGGCCTACGCGTCACCGATGCAGATGGATCCAAGGTCCTGCGCGCGGGCGCGGTGGTGCTCGCCTCCGGAGGCTTCGAGGGCAATCCGGAAATGCTGTCGCGCTATCTCGGGCCGAAGTCGATCAATCTTCGTCCGGTCGCTCGGGGCGGGTACTACAATCGTGGCGAGGGTATCCGCATGGCCCTCGATATCGGCGCCGCCGGTTGCGGCGATTTCGGCAGCTATCATGCCGAGCCGGTCGATCCGCGCTCCGGCGTCGCCGAACCGGCGGTATTCACTTTTCCGTACGGCATCCTCGTCAACAAGGACGGCAAGCGGTTCACAGACGAAGCGCCAGGCACGGTCGACGCGCACTACGAGTCTGTGACGCGGCGAATCTACGATCAGCGCGACGGGATCGCCTACATGATCCTCGACGCCAAGATCGAGGACGTTCCGAACTGGAAGAAGAGCCTCAGGAGCGATCGCGAGCCGATCCGAGGGGCGACGATCGCCGAACTCGCCAAAAAGCTCGGAGTCGATTCCGCGCAGCTTGAGGCGACCGTCAGCGAGTTTAATGCCGCCTGCGGCACGGGTGAATTCAAGCCGCTGAAGGTCGACTATCTCTCGACTAAGGGACTGTCGCCAAAGAAGTCGAACTGGGCGCGTCCGCTCGATCGGCCGGACTTCCTCGCCTATCCGATCATCTCCGCGAACGTCTTCACCTTCGGCGGGCTCAAGATCGATGGCGACGCCCGGGTCGTCAATGGCGACGGGCGGCCGATACCGGGCCTTTACGCGGCGGGCGAAGCGGCCGGAATCTATTACCGCGTCTACACGGGTTCGACCTCGGTCCTCAGGGGCGCCGTCTTCGGCCGTCGCGCGGCGCAGCATATCGCTGGACAACGGCGCGTGGAGGTTTGAGTGGCTGAAGACGCCACGTCCGTGCGCCGCGTTGCGCTCATCACCGGCGCAGGCGGCGTTATAGGTCAGGCCGTCGCGCGACGCCTGGCTGATGAAGGCTGTGCGTTGGTCCTGTCCGACATGGCCGGCGTGGTACTCGCCGACGAAGCGGTACTGGGCGGGAAGGTGAAGACCGTGCACGCGCCGGCGAACGTATCGATACCCGGCGATGTTACGGCTCTGGTAGACACGGCCTTGCAGCGTTTCGGCCGGCTAGACATCCTCGTCACGATCGCGGGCGTGACCTCTTTCGGCAGCTTCCAGGACGTTTCGCTCGAAGAATGGGACCGCGTCATGGACATCAACCTGCGCGGAACGTTTCTCGCGATCCAGGCCGCCCTGCCGGTCATGAAGCGGCAGAGGGCCGGCCGTATCGTCACGATCGGTTCGGTGCTCGGGAAGAATGGCGGCAACCCGCGTCCATGGCTCGACCCGACCGAGCAGAAGGGCGGGGCCAACGCCGCCTATGGCGCCGCCAAGGCAGGCGTGCACGCGTTGACGAAATACGCGGCGAAGGAAGCCGCGGCGTTCAACGTGACGGTCAACTGCGTTTCCCCCGGCCCGATCGCCAGCCCGATGACCAGGCGGTTTCCCGAAGCGCTGGTGAAGCAAATCCCCGCGGGGCGGCTGGGCACGCCGGAGGAGGTGGCCGAAGCGGTCGCCTACCTCACCTCGGAGAAGGCCGGCTTCGTCACGGGAGAAATCCTCGACGTCAACGGCGGACTCTGGATGGACTGAGCTGCGGCCGCCACGCGGAGGCACGCGAACGGCACCCGGGCGCGACGTCCGGATCTTCTACCCTTGGAGCGGTGAACGGAATGACCGGCAAGATGCACTTCGACAGGACGATATTCAACGATGACCACGAGCAGTTCCGCACGACGGTCAGCCGGTTCTTCCGCAACGAGGTCCTGCCGCGGCGCGAGGAGTTCGAGGAAGCGGGAATCGTCGACCGCGAGATCTGGCTGAAGGCGGGAAGCCTGGGTCTGCTCGGCCCGCTGATGCCCGAGGCGTATGGCGGCTCGGGCCTCGACGTCAGCTACGCCACCCTGGTCATCGAGGAGCAGGCGCGCGCCGGACTGTCCGGCCCGGGCTTCATGATGCACTCCAACATCGTCATGCCCTACATCCTCAACTACGGCACGGAGGCGCAGAAACGCGAGTGGCTGCCCAAAGGGGCCAGCGGCGAAGCCATCATGGGGATAGGGATGACGGAGCCGGGCACGGGTTCCGACCTGCAGGCGATCAAGACGACGGCGCGGCGCGAGGGCGAAGAATACGTCATCAAGGGCTCCAAGATATTCATCACGAACGGTATCAGTGCCGATCTGATCGTGATGGCGTGCAAGACCGATCCGACGCAGGGCGCCAAGGGTGTGTCACTGTTTCTCGTCGAGACCAACCGTCCCGGCTTCCGCAAGGGGCGCAACCTGAAGAAGCTCGGCATGAAGCTGCAGGATACGGCCGAGCTGTTTCTCGACGATGTCAGAGTCCCGGCGGAGAACCTCCTCGGCGAGGAGGGCAGGGGCTTCTACTACATGATGCAGGAGCTCGCCTGGGAGCGGCTCATTACCGCCATCTGGTGCGTCGCCACCTGCGAGGCGGCGATCGGCTACACGACTGCCTATGCGCGCGAACGGACGGCGTTCGGAAAGAAGGTGTTCGAGTTCCAGAACACCCGCTTCACCCTTGCCCAACTGGTGACGGAGACGGAGATCGGCCGGGTTTTCGTCGACCGTTGCCTTGGCCAGATGCTGGAAGGCGAACTCGATCCGGCGACCGCAGCGATGGCCAAGTACTGGACCTCCGACCTCCAGGGACGCGTGCTGGACGCCTGCCTGCAGCTCTTCGGTGGCTATGGCTACATGTGGGAATATGAAATCTGCCGGGCCTTTGCCGATGCGCGTATCAACCGGATCTGGGGCGGAACGAACGAGATCATGAAGGAAATCATCGCACGCAGTATCCCCTAGGCTTTCCGGGCTGCCGGTAAAGCGTCGAGAGAGATATCCAGTCCTGCATAAACGACCATGCCGATCTCCTCTTGCCAGGTCGGCTCAGAGCATCAGGCGAACGCCGTCATCCGGAAAGGGGTCGGGCAGTCTGAACCGCGCCGGGTTTTCCGGAGGCCGTTTCGTTTGAGTCACGCGGCCATGGCTGGTTCTACCAGCATGGCGTAGTAGCGTTCCTCGGCTTCCGCCGGCGGGATGTTGCCGATGGGCTCCAGCAGCCGGCGATTGTTGAACCAGTCCACCCATTCCAACGTCGCGAACTCGACTGCCTCGAATGAGCGCCATGGTCCGCGTCGGTGGATCACCTCGGCCTTGTAGAGACCGTTGATGGTTTCGGCGAGAGCGTTGTCGTAGCTGTCGCCGACGCTGCCGACCGACGGCTCGACGCCGGCCTCCGCCAGGCGCTCGGTGTATCGAATGCTGACGTATTGGCTGCCTCTATCACTATGGTGCACGAGCCCGCCGCGATGGATCGGCCGCCGATCGTGAAGAGCCTGTTCCAGAGCGTCCAGGACGAAGCTCGCATGCGCCGTCCGGCTCACCCGCCAGCCGACGATCCTTCTCGCATAGGTGTCGATGACGAAGGCGACATAGACGAAGCCCGTCCAGGTCGCGACGTAGGTGAAGTCGGAGACCCACAGCATGTTCGGCGCCGGGGCATGGAACTGGCGATTGACATGATCGAGCGGACAAGGTGCGGCCTTGTCGCTCACCGTGGTGCGGAGCGGCTTGCCGCGGATGATGCCTTCGAGACCCATGGCCTTCATCAGGCGGGCAACCGTGCAACGAGCGACATCGAAGCCTTCGCGCTGCAATTGCCGCCAGACCTTGCGAACACCATAGACGCGGAAGTTAGCCTCGAACACGCGGCGGACCTCATCCTTCAAGGCTGCATCCCGTCTTGCCCGAACCGACAGCCGGGAGGGATCGACGCGCTTGGCGACATGGTCGTGGTAGGTGGACGGGGCGATCGGCAGCACCTTGCAGATCGGCTCGACCCCATGCGCCCCACGATGATCGTCGATGAACGCGATCATGGCCTGAACCGGCGGTCGAGCTCCGCCTGGGCAAAATACGCGCTCGCCTTGCGCAGGATCTCGTTGGCCTGCCGAAGCTCGCGGTTCTCGCGTTCCAGAGCCTTGAGCTTCGTCGCCACATCCGTAGGCACACCGGCGCGAACGCCGCTATCGCGCTCGGCCTTCTTCACCCACTCATGCAACGTCTGCGCCGTGCAGCCGATCTTGGTGGCGATCGACGAGACCGCCGCCCACCGCGAGGTGTGCTCGCCTTCGTGATCCAGAACCAGCCGCACCGCGCGGGCACGGACCTCGGGAGAAAACCTGTTCGTTGTCTTGCTTGTCATGGCTCCACCTTCTCAAGGATTGGAGCCTCCGATCAACCCGGCGCGGTTCA
>CAYJMY010000022.1:0-40326 GCA_964371125.1 uncultured Mesorhizobium sp.
AAATACGAAGGCGCGTTGCTCTACGTCAGCCACGACCGGCATTTCCTCGCCGCGCTGTCCAACCGCGTGCTGGAACTGACCGCCGATGGCCTGCATGCCTATGGCGGCGGCTATACCGAATATGTCGCGCGCACCGGCCACGAGGCGCCCGGCCTGCGCGGATGAGGCGCCGGCTTCCTGCCCCTTGCGTCTCGC
This sequence comes from uncultured Mesorhizobium sp., assembly GCA_964371125.1. Classification (GTDB taxonomy): domain Bacteria; phylum Pseudomonadota; class Alphaproteobacteria; order Rhizobiales; family Rhizobiaceae; genus DUSC01. The sequence continues at coordinate 196 of CAYJMY010000022.1, forward strand.
CATCTCATGAACGATTCTTCCCGTCGCGTTCCTGATTTGCGAACGACGGAGCCGTCATGGACACGCTGACACGCATGCGCGCCTTCATCGACGTGGTCGAGGCCGAAGGCTTTTCCGCCGCGGCACGCAAGATCGGCCGCTCGAAGGCGCTGCTGTCGAAATACGTCCGCGAACTGGAGGACGAGCTCGGCGCACTGCTCTTGAACCGAACGACGCGGCAGTTCTCGCTCACGGAAGCAGGGCATACCTACTACCGGCGGGCGACCGAGATCGTCCGCGAGATCGACAGCCTGGCCGACGCGGTGCGCGACTCCTCGGGCGACGTGCGCGGGCGCATCAGGCTCACCGCGCCGCGCACCTTCGCCGATGCGCCGATCGGCCAGTCGCTGATCGACTTTGCCAAGGAGCATCCAGACATCGTCCTCGACATCCATCTAGACGACCGCTTCGTCGACCTCGTCGAGGAAGGTTACGACCTCGCGATCCGCATCACGCGGCTGGAGAGTTCGTCTCTGATCGCGCGAAAACTGGCCGCCTTCGGCATCCGGATCTGCGCCGCGCCGGAACTGATCGAGAAATACGGCCGCCCGACACGACCTCAGGACCTGGCGCAGATGCCCTGCGTGATCGACACCAACGGACGCTGGCTGTCCAATTGGCCGTTCGTCAACGAGCGAGGAGAACCGATCACGGTGGCGGTGACCGGCCGGCTGGAGGTCAACAGCCCGCAATCGGTGCGCGCCGCCGCGGTAGCCGGGCTCGGCTTCGCGACCATGCCCGACTTCATTGCCCGGCCGGCGCTCGATGACGGGACGCTGGTGTCCGTCCTTGACGAGTTCATCCCCTCCGGCGGCGGCATCTTCGCCGTCTATCCTCACCGGCGCTACCTGCCGGCCAAGGTCCGCGTCTTCGTCGATTTTCTCGTGCAGTGGTTCAAGGCGAAGGAAAAGCCATGACCGCCACGCCTCGCACCGGTCCAATTTCCGCCCGCTTTCTGGTGGAATTCCACCGCATGTCTTCCCGGGACCGATACATGCGGAAACCGTCCACGAAATGGATCGCCGCCGCCACGCTGGCGGGGCTGCTCGGGTCGACGGTCCCTGCGCGCGTCCACCCCCACGTCTTCGCCGAAGCCCGCCTCGACGTCGTGCTATCTTCCGACAGGACGGCGGTGAGTTCGCTGCGACACCTGTGGCGGTTCGACGACGTCTTCTCCAGCACGGTGCTGATGGAGTTCGACAAGAATGCCGACTTGAAGCTCGACGACGCCGAACTCAAGGACGTCGCCGACACGGTCTACACGTCGATCGCGGACTACGACTACTTCCAGATGGTAACCGCCGACGGCAAGGACGTGGCCATGGACCCGCCGCCGAACCTGATGGTCAACTACGAGAACGACCAACTCGTCATCCTGTTCGAATCGCAGCCGAAAGAACCGATCCTTCTCTCGGGCAAGCTGGATTTCGGCGTCTACGACCCGACCTTCTACACCGCGATCGACTTCATCGAGGACGAGAACATGGCGGTGGAGGACCTGCCGACGACATGTACGCGCGCCGTGATCCGCCCCGATCCGGACGAGGCGCTGGCGCAGAACCAGGCGACCCTCACCGAACAGTTCTTCGATGATCCGGCGGGAACGGATATGTCGAGAATCTTCGCCACCCGGCTCGAGCTGACCTGCGCCGCGAAAGGTTGACCTGATGAGCAAGAACGCCGTGCGGACCACCTTCGCCCTGCTCGCGGTCGTCTACGTACTGACGCATTTTATCGGCCACGCCCATGCGCAGAGTTCGCTCGGCATCGGCACCAACGAGGCCGTGCTGCCGTCGACCGGCTTCTTCGCCGGGCTCCTCAACTGGATCAATGTGCAGCAGCAGGAGTTCTACCGGGCACTCACCGGCGCGCTGAAGGCGATGCGCGAGGACGGCAGCCGCCTGTGGATGCTGGTCGGCCTGTCTTTCCTCTATGGGGTGTTCCATGCGGCAGGGCCGGGGCACGGCAAGGCGGTGATCTCCTCCTACATGCTCGCCAACGAGGTGGCGCTGCGCCGCGGTGTGATGCTGTCCTTCGTTTCCGCCATGCTGCAGGGCTTTACCGCGATCACGGTCATGCTGCTCGTCTACTTCCTGCTCAGGGGCACATCGATCTCCATGACGGATGCGACCTGGACCCTGGAGACGGCGAGCTACGCGCTGATCGCCGCCTTCGGCGCCTGGCTGCTCTGGCAGAAGGCCGGGCGGCGTCTCGTCGCGCGCCTCGGCGGCGCCCCGGCCCACAGCCTGTCGTCGGCCGCGGCCGCCCACGCCGGGCATGGTCACGAGCATCACGATCATCACGCGCACCATGGCCATGATCACGATCATGATCACGATCATCATCATCACGCCCACGGCCATGCGCCGGGCGAGGTTTGCGAAACCTGCGGCCATTCGCACGCGCCCGATCCAGCGTTGCTGGCCGGCGACCGGTTCGACTGGCGCACGGCTTGGTCGGCAGTCGCCGCCGTAGGGGTCCGGCCCTGCTCCGGCGCCCTGATCGTGCTGACCTTCGCCTTCCTCAACGGCCTGTGGCTCGGTGGCATCCTTTCCGTGTTCGCCATGTCGCTGGGCACCGCGATCACCGTGGCGGCTTTTGCGACGCTGGCGGTGACGGCGAAGAACTGGGCTGTCGCCGTCGCCGGCGACGGACGCGCCGGCAATGCCGTCCATTCGACCATCGAGATCGGCGGCGCCGCACTCGTCATGCTGCTCGGCCTAATGTTGCTGGCGGCAAGCCTTTCGGCCTGACGCCGGCGAAGCCGCTTCAGGACGGAATGCGGCCGCCGAGTTCCTCGTCGATGTAGACGCGGATGATGTCGTCGAAGCTCGTCTCGGCGGCGAAGCCGAGTTCCCTCGCCCGGCTCGCGGCGAAGCGGGTCGGCCAGTTCTGCACGATCGCCCAGATCGCCGGGTCGGGCTTTTCCTCGATCAGCCCGGCGATGCGCTCGCCGGCGATGCGGCGCAGCGCCTCGATCTGTTCGCCCACAGTCACCGCGATGCCCGGCATGACGAGGTTGCGGCGCGGGCCGACGAGAGCGCCGTCGATCTCGGCGGCGCGGACGAGGAAGCCGACGGCCGAGCGCGGGCTGGCGTGGGTATGCACGACCGGCCGGGGCACCGGCAGGATCGCCGGCAAGCCGTTGAGCGGCTCGCGGATGATGCCGGAGAAGAAGCTCGACGCCGCCTTGTTCCCCTTGCCCGGCCGCACGCAGATTGTCGGCAGGCGGATACCGATGCCGTCGAAGATGCCCTTGCGCGTGTAGTCGGCGAGCAGCGCCTCGCAGATCATCTTCTGCGTGCCGTAGGAGGTGAGCGGGGTGAGGTGGAAATCGTCCGGGATCACCTCGGGGAATGGGGCGCCGAAGACGGCGATCGACGAGGTGAAGACGACGCGCGGCATGTAGGCCGCGGCGCGGACAGCGTCGAACAGTGCCTTCGTGCCATCGAGGTTCACCCGGTAGCCGAGGTCGAAATCGGTCTCCGCCTCGCCCGACACGACGCCAGCCAGGTGGAAGACCACGTCGGGCCGCTGTACGACCAGCGCCACCGCGGCGCCGGGAGCAGCGAGATCGCCGGTGTGCGTGGAAACGGCGATCCCGCCGCCGTCGGCCGACGGCGGCACGATGTCGTGCAGGTCGATTGCCGCGATCGGACGGCCCGCCAACCTGCCGTCCCTTACCAGCCGCTCGACGAGCCTGCGGCCGATCATGCCGGCGGCGCCGGTGACGAGGACGCGCATCATTCGCCTCCCTTGCGGCGCTGGAAGCGCGCCCGGAAATAGAACACCAGGAAGAAGGCGGCGACGAACCCCACCGCGACGACGCCGGCCACCGCCGGCGAATAGCCGCCGATGGCCAGCATGATGGTCGGCATGAAGTAGGCGAGCATGCCGAAGCCGATGAGGATGGCGGCCGCGGCGAGCGCCGAGTTCCTGTTGCCCTGATCCACTGCCGCCTCCGCTCGATCCGCCGTATCCGCCGCCGGGCTCTCATAGCGCCGTGCGACGCCGTTCCATGCCCCGCTCGAGGACTGGCATGCGCGATGCCGCGCCGCGATGCAAGCGCCCGTTTGCGCGGGGCGCCGCGGCCGCTCTCCCCGGCGGGTGCCGTCCGGGTGATCAGGCCTTTGCCCGGAATTCCTCGAGCCGGCGCTTCTGCCGGCCGTCGGCGTCGAAGTTGGTTGGGTCGAGCCAGGCCTCGTAGGCCCGACGGAGGCCCGGCCACTCCTTGTCGATGATCGAGAACCAAGCCGTGTCGCGGTTCTCGCCCTTGACGACGAGATGCTGGCGGAAGACCCCTTCGAAACTGAAGCCGAAGCGTTCGGCGGCGCGTTTCGACGGCTCGTTGCGGTTGTTGCACTTCCACTCCCAGCGGCGGTAGCCGAGCTCGTCGAAGACGTAGCGGGCGAAGAGGAAGTGCGCTTCGGTCGCCGCCGGCCGGCGGGCGATCAGCGGTCCCCAGTAGATGTTGCCGATCTCGGCGACGCCGTTGGCCGGGTCCATGCGCATGATCGTCTGCCGCCCGGCGATGTCGCCGCTCGCCTTGTCGATGACCGTGAAGAAGAGGGGGTCCGGGCTCGCCTCGGCCTTGTCCAACCAGGGCTGGAAGGCGGCACGGTTTTCAGGCGGCGTGTCGGGAAGCCAGCGGAAGCGCGCGCCTGCATCCTCCACGCTCGACGCGGCGTAGAGGCCGTCGCCGTGGCGGGCGGCGTCGAGGGGCTCGAGCACGACGTAGCGTCCCTCCAAGGTCTTGCGTTCGGGGCGCGGCCGCGGCTGCCAGTTCTTCAGGTCCTCGCCCATCCGGGCCTCCATTCCATTTGACTTTGCGCCGGGACGCTCACAAAAACCTAGTCGTCCCGAAAGAACCAGATGGGCTGCCGCAATGCTCCACACCGTCGCCGCCTTCGACCGTCTCGGAGAGGAGAACGCCTTTGCCGTGCTGGCGCGCGCGACGGCGCTGGCTGCGCAAGGGCGCGACATCATCAACCTCGGCATCGGCCAGCCCGACTTCAAGACGCCGGCGCACATCGTCGAGGCGGCGATCAAGGCGCTGCGCGACGGCCACCATGGCTACACGCCGGCAACCGGTCTGCTCGCCTGCCGCGAGGCCGTGGTGCGCCGTACGTTGGCGACGACCGGCGTCGAGGTATCGCCGGAGAACGTGATGATCCTGCCCGGCGGCAAGCCGACCATGTACGCGGCCATCGTCATGTTCGGCGAGCCCGGAGCCGAGATCATGTACCCGGACCCCGGCTTCCCGATCTACCGCTCGATGATCGAATTCACGGGCGCCAAGCCGGTGCCGATCCCGATCCGCGAGCAAAACGGCTTCGCCTTCTCCGCCGAGGAGACACTTTCGCTGATCACGCCGAAGACGAGGCTGATCATCCTCAACTCACCGGCGAACCCGACCGGCGGCGTCACGCCGCGCTCAGAGATCGAGGCGCTGGTGCGCGGCCTGGAGAAGCATCCGGACGTCGCCATCCTCTCCGACGAAATCTACGACGTCATGACCTATGACGGCGAGACGCACTGCTCGCTGCTGACCTTCCCCGAGATCCGCGACCGCCTGATCGTGCTCAACGGCTGGTCGAAGACCTGGGCGATGACCGGTTGGCGCATGGGTTGGTCGATCTGGCCGAATTCGACGGAAAGCAATCACCTCTACGACAAGGTGCGCAAGCTCGCCGTCAACTGCTGGTCCTGCGTCAACGCACCGTCGCAGTTTGCCGGCATCGCCGCGATCGACGGCCCGCAGGACGAGGTCGAGACGATGATGAAGGCCTTCGACCGCCGCCGGAAGATCGTCGTCGAGGGCCTCAACGGCCTCCCCGGCGTCTCCTGCATCACGCCGAAGGGTGCCTTCTACGCCTTCCCCAATGTCTCCGCGACAGGGTGGAAGGCGAAAAAGCTCGCCTCCGCCCTGCTCGAGGAGGCCGGCGTGGCGCTGATCGGCGGTCCCGATTTCGGCGTGCTCGGCGAAGGCTACATCCGCCTGTCCTACGCCAACTCCGAAGAGAACATCCTGCGCGCCCTGGAACGGATCGACAGATTCCTCGGCTCGGCATCGCAAGAGGCGGCATCATGAAAGCGAACTTCGTCCGTGCCGCGAGCCTTGCGGCACTCGTCCTCTCCCTCCTCGCCTCGCCCGCCGCGTCCGACGAGCCGGCGCCGCTGTGCGGCGGCATCCAGGGACTGACCTGCGGCGAGAAGGACTTCTGCGACTTTCCGGTCGGCACCTGCGGCGCCGCCGACCAGACCGGCATCTGCCTGAAGAAGCCGGAAGTCTGCACGCGCGAATACCGCCCGGTCTGCGGCTGCGACGGCAAGACCTACGGCAACGACTGCGACCGCCGCTCGTATGGCGTGTCGAAGCTGAAGGACGGCCCCTGCTGAGGGCGGCTTCCGGCTCTGTCGGGGGCCGGCCCGCAAGCTCCGAGGGCCGTATCGACCGCGGCGGCCCGAACTCGCCTCAGAGCGCCTTCTCGAACCAGTGGTGGGCGTAGGGATTGTCGTTGTAGCGGCCGATCTCGCGGTAGCCGCGCTTGCGGTATAGCGCCTGCGCCTCGACGAGCGTCCTGTTCGTGTCGAGCTTGACGATGCCAAAGCCGACATCGCGCGCCAGCTGTTCGAGGCTGTCCATCAACCTGCTGGCGACGCCCAGCCCGCGCGCGTCGGGCGCGGTCCAGACCCGCTTCACCTCGCCTTCCGATGCGCTCAGCCGCTTCAGCGCGCCGCAGCCGACGGGCTGCCCGTCGAGCCTGGCGACGAGGAGATAGCCCGCCGGCGGCGTCATCTCCTCGACCGTCAGGTTGTTTCCCTTGCCCGGATCGAAACCGCCGTCGAAGCGCGACGCCAGCTCGGCCCGGTACTGGCCGAGGCAATGCTGCGCGTCGGCGCTGTCGGCCGGTTCCTCTGCGATCACCACGGCAGACGCGCGCATCAGGCGCTCGACCTCCGCCATCGCGGCCGCAAGCCGCTCCCGCCGGGCGCCGTCCAGCGGCGCAAGGATCGCCTCGGCGAGCCGGTCGGACGCCGCATCGTAGGCTTCGAACTCGGCGCGACCCTTTGCCGTCAGCCTGAGTTCGCGCACGCGGCCGTCCTCCAGGCTCTTGGCGACCTCGGCGACGCCCTGTGCCTCGAGTGAGCGGACGAGCCGGCTGAGATAGCCGGAGTCGAGCCCGAGTTTCGCCCTGAGTTCGCGCAGGTCGAGCCGCTCCACCAGCCCGGCCTCGAAGATGGCGCGGGCCTCGCCGAGCGGCCGGCCGCGGGCGAGATAGCTGTCGTCGAGCGCACCGATGCGTTGGGAAACCAGGCGGTTGAAGCTGCGCACCTTGCGAATCTGGGAAGCGTCCATTTCCTGACTTTAGTCAGGTATTTTTCCCGGCGCAACCTGGAGAGGTGTACCTTCCTCAGCCCCTCCCGACGAACGGCATCTTCGTCGCCATCACCGTCATGAACAGGACGTTCGTGGCGAGCGGCAGGTTGGCCATGTGCAGGACCGCGTCGGCGACATGGGCGACCTCCATCGTCGCTTCCGCCGCGATGGTGCCGTTGGCCTGGGGCACGCCGATGGTCATCGGCACGGCCATCTCCGTCAGCGCGTTGCCGATGTCGATCTGGCCGCAGGCGATGTCGAAGGGCCGGCCGTCCAGCGCCAGCGTCCTGGTCAGGCCGGTGATGGCGTGCTTGGTGGTCGTGTAGGGCACCGATCCGGGGCGCGGCGCATGCGCCGAGATCGAGCCGTTGTTGATGATGCGGCCGCCCATCGGGTCCTGCCGGCGCATATGGCGGAAGGCGGCGCGCGCGCAGAGGAACGAGCCGGTGATGTTGGCGGCGACCACGTCGTTCCACACGTCGACGGGGATCTCGTCGATCAGGGTCGACTTGTAGCCCATGCCGGCATTGTTGAAGAGCAGGTCGATGCGGCCGAATTCGCTCGCGACCGCGTCGAACATGGCGTCGACCTCCGCCTCCCTCGACACGTCGCAGGCAAACGCCAGCGCCCGCGCCTCGACCGGCCCGGCCTCGGTGATCGCATCCTCGAGCACACCGAAGCGGCGGCCGCAGAACACCGTGTTCCAGCCGTCCCTGAGCAACGCGGTGGCCGCCGCCTTGCCGATACCGGTCCCGGCGCCCGTGACGATCGCGGTCCTGCCCGTTGTCATGCGCTTGTCCTCCACGTGCCGGACACTCGTCGCAAAGGACGGCGGCGATGGCAAGTGCGGATGATGGAGGGAACGGAAGAGGCAGCGCGGCTGCCGAGCCGACAATCGAAAGGGCGGCCATTCGCGGCCGCCCCGTTTCGAACCGTGCTTGGGAGGAGGAAAGCCGATCCGACTGGTTTCGATGATGCGCCCGGTTGGTTAACGAAACCTTAACGACGAGTTCCGCCGCCGCGTGCGCCACGGCGCGGTTCGCATCGTGGTGGCAGGCCCGATGTTTACGTCGTAAAGACATCGGATTGGAGGTCGCAGACGGCCGTACGGAACACGATCTTGACAGACACGACGACGCATCCTTCCCGAGCGACCTACCACCATGGCGACCTGCGCCGCGCGCTGCTTGTCGCGGCGGAAGCCGAGCTGATCGAAAAAGGCATCGAGGGTTTTACCCTACGCGGCGTCGCGCGGCGCGCCGGCGTTTCGCACGCGGCGCCGGCCCATCATTTCAAGGATACGGCGGCGATGCTGACGGCGCTCGCCGCGGTGGCTGCAGAGCGGCTGACGGCGACGATGACCAGGCGCCGCGACGCCGCGGCGGACGATCCGCGCTCCCGCTTCGTCGCGTCGGGGACGGGCTATATCGACTTCGCGCTCGAAAATCCGGCGCTGTTCACGCTGCTGTTCGGATCGGGCCGGCCGGATTCGGACGACCCCGATCTCGTGCGCCACGCCGGCGCCGCGTTTGCCAACCTGGTCGAAGGCATCGCGGCGATCGCGGGCAAGGACCCGCTTGCCGACGCAGAAGGCCAACTCGACGTCGCGGCGGCGTGGTCGCTGGTCCACGGCGTCTCGAGCCTTCTCGTCGCAGGACGCATGAAGTCGCTGCGGCCGGCGGCGGAGGTCGACCGCGAAGCCTGGCTGCGGCGCCTGATCGAACGCATACTGCCGGACTGATCCGGCAGTCGCCGTTCCTCAGGAAACCGACTGCAGCGGCACCTTGGCGGCCGTCACCGTTGCCTCGACGTGGTCGACCAGCGCGTCCGGCAGCTTAAGCCGGCCGGCCAGCAGATCGAGGTAGCCGCGCTCGGCGCGCGAATCGGGCGCGATGGTGAGCCGCGATGCCGTATAGAGTTCGACCCGCTGCGCTTCGGTGACTGCGGAGGCGACGAGGGCATCCATGTCGATCGGCCGCTCCAGTTCGCGCATCAGGAACTGCTCGGCATCCTCGCCGATACCGGAAAGGTGCAGCCGGTCGGCGATGCGGGACCGCTCCTCGTCGTCGATGTGCCCGTCGGCGCGCGCCGCGGCGATCATGGCGCGGATGAGGGACAGCGCGAACTCGTCTTCGCCCTGCGGGGCGGTCGCCGGATCGAATGCCGGATCGGCGGGCGGGGGGAGCAGCTCGGGGCCTCCCGCCGCCGGTTCGGCCGAGGGTTCGGCGCCGTTCCGATAGTTCTGGTAGGCCTTGTAGGCGAGGCCGGCCACGGTGGCGAGGCCGCCGACCTTGAGGGCAGTTCCGGTCACCGAGCGTCCGGCGCTGGTGCCGAGGAGCACGGCGACGATAGCGCCCGTCGCGATCGGATTGTCCTTGGCGAGTTGGGTCGCCTGGTTGGCCTTGTCGCGCACGGTCGACTCCGATCCGGGGATCTTCGATCCGAGCAGATCGTCGAGCAGTTTCTTGGGGTCGAACATGCCTTTGGCCCTCCATCGGTTGTGCAGCGGAATGCGTTCGAGAGGTAGCTAGGCACCGTTCCGCGACATTGCAATGACGCGCGTGGATTGGTCGCGCAGGGCGTGGGATGCGGACGTCGGCTGGGAGGTCCCGTCGGCGGAGAACGCCCGCTTCATTCGCCGCCGATATGCCGGCCCGTGCCGCGTTCCCCGGCAAGGGCGACCTGCCTGTGCCGCTCGGCATAGCGCCGCCGGTCATCCTCGCCGCGCTCGTCGAAGCAACGCGCGCAGGATATCCCTTCGACGTACCGCTCCGATGCGCGCTCCGCGGCGGTGAGCGGGCGGCGGCAGGCGCGGCAGAGTTCCGCCTCGCCCTCGGAAAGGCCGTGCGCGACCGAGACGCGCTCGTCGAAGACGAAGCACTCGCCGTCCCACAGGCTTTCCGCGGCCGGGACGTCCTCGAGATACTTCAGGATGCCGCCCTTCAGGTGGAAGACGGCGTCGATGCCGAGCGACTTCACATAGGCCGTCGCCTTCTCGCAGCGTATGCCGCCCGTGCAGAACATGGCGACCTTGCGCCCCGCCAGTTCGTCGCGCCGGGCGCGGACCCATTCCGGGAACTCGCGGAAGCTTGCGGTCCGTGGATCGACGGCGCCGCGGAACGTGCCGATCGCGACCTCGTAATCGTTGCGCGTGTCGATGACCACGGTGCCGGGATCGGAAATCAGCGCGTTCCAGTCGGCCGGCTCGACATAGGCGCCGGCGCTGCGGCGCGGATCGAGGCCGGGGACGCCCATGGTTACGATCTCCTTCTTCAGCCGGACCTTCATGCGGTGGAAGGGCATCGCCGAGGCGCGGCTGTACTTCACCTCCAGTCCCGCCAGGCCGTCGACGGATTCCAGATGGTCGACCAGTGCCGCGATCGCCGCGTCGGACCCCGCGACCGTGCCGTTGATGCCTTCCGCGGCCAGCAGGAGCGTCCCCTTGATGCCGTGCGCCCGGCAGAAGGCGACGAGCGGCTCGCGCAGTTCGGCGAAGCCGTCGAGCGGCGCGAAACGATAGAGGGCGGCGACGCGCCAGGGGACATCCAGGGGGAGAGCGGACATGCGAATGGCCCTATCGCAGGCAGGTCGCGAAGGCAAGGAACCGCGTTTTGACGAGGAAAAACAGGCCGCCTCCTGGAGCACGTCCCGCCGAGCGTTGCGGATTTTCTCCCCGCGTTCGTCCCCCTTCCCCGGCGCAGGGCGAAACTGGGCGATCGAAACCCGATCGCAGAGGATGAACATGTTCACGGAAACGGTCATACTGGAAATCACCAAGGTCGCCGATGAACTGAAGGTCGAGCGTGCCGCTCTTCTCGCCGTCGCGGAGGTCGAGAGCGGCGGCAAGGTCTTCGCCACGGTCCGCGGCCAGAACCTGCCCCTGATCCGCTTCGAGGGTCACTATTTCGACCGCCGGCTCTCCGGCGCCAAACGCAGGCGCGCGCGATCCGAGGGGCTGGCTTCGCCGAAGGCCGGCGGAGTCGCCAATCCGTCGACACAGGCAGCGCGCTGGGCGTTACTGGAGCGCGCCACCGCCATCGACCGCCGCGCTGCCCTGGAGTCCACCTCCTGGGGCATCGGCCAGGTGATGGGCGCGCACTGGGACTGGCTCGGCTACGCCAACGTCGACGACCTCGTCGGCGATGCGCGCAGCGGCGCCGCCGGCCAGGCGCGCCTTATGGCCCGCTTCATCGACCGCGCCGGACTGCGCCCCGCCTTGCGCACCCACGACTGGCCGGCCTTCGCCAGGGGCTACAACGGCGCCGGCTACAAGGCGAACGGCTACCACACGAAGATGGCGGCGAGTTACCGCCGCTTCGCCGCGATGGACCTCGCCAGGCACGCGCCCGTGCCGGCAGCGCCGGCGACGATCCTGCCTGCCCTGTCGCCGGCGGCTCCCAGCGCGAAGGCTCCCCCGAGCAAAGGGTCCCGCGGGTTTGCTCGCTTCGCGGAGTGGCTGGGTGCATTGTCCGGAGGGCGTACCGCACAGGCACCGGGCACCGATCGTGGACAGGACGACAATGCTTTGCTAGACCGCTCTCGCTAAATCGATTGAAGGCGCTGCGGAACAATGGCCGGTACGACGAGAAAGCTCCTGTCCCTGCTCGGCCGGCAGCCGGTGATCCCGGTCCTCAAGATCGAGGACGCGGCTGCCGCCGTACCGCTTGCCAGGGCGCTCGCCGCGGGCGGCCTGCCGATGATCGAGATCACGCTGCGAACCGCCGCCGCACTGGAAGCGATCCGCCGGGTCGCCGGCGAGGTCGAAGCGGCGGTGGTCGGGGCCGGCACGATCCTCAATGCCGGTCAGTTCGCGGACGCGGCGAAGGCCGGATCGCGCTTCATCGTCAGCCCCGGCTGCAGCGCTTCGGTGTTCGCCGCGGCCAGGGACAGCGACGTGCCTCTCCTGCCCGGCGCGATCACGCCGGGCGAGATCATGACCGCTGCGGAACAAGGCCTGGATTTCCTGAAGTTCTTCCCGGCCGAACAGGCGGGCGGGACCGCGTTCCTGAAAGCCCTCGCCTCGCCCTTCGCCGGCATCCGCTTCTGTCCGACAGGCGGCGTCACCGCCGGCAATGCGCGCGAATATCTCGCCCTGCCGAACGTGACCTGCGTGGGCGGTTCCTGGGTCGCGCCGGATCCGCTGGTCAAGGCCGGCGCATGGTCGGAGATCGAGGCGCTCGCCCGAGAGGCTTCGGGCCTTTCCGCCTGATCGCAGCGCGACCGCCGCGGCTGCTGGAGCCGCCGGCCGCCGGGTCCGGGAAATGAATTCAGTTGAAGCGGGCGACCGACAGGAAGGTGACGGCCTTGCCGGAGAAGCGGTTGGCGACGGCCGCCTGGTCTTCCTGCTGGAACCCGGCCGTATAGACCTCGCGCGGCGCCGTCGTCACGATCTGGTAGGCGTAGGACGGCGCCGACGTGCCCTTCGTATTATTGACGACGTAATCGCTGTCGAGCGCCCAGCGGGCAGCATGGGGCTGCGCGGCGACGACCAGCGGCTTGCGGTCGGGCTTGCCGTCCCGTGCGGCGGGACGCGCCGCCTTGGCGGTGGTGCGGACACCGGCGCCGACCACGGAGGCCGGGTCTATACCGGACTCGGCGAGGATCGCGCGCAGCGTCGGCGGCGTGCTCGAGGCGACCCGCGTGCCCTTGGGCGAGGCGATGACCTCCTCCGGCGCGGCGGGGAAGGCGTCTTCGTCGTCCGTGGCGTAGGCCGCCAGTTGCGGTAACGCGTTGACCTTCTTCGGCAGCGCCGCTTCGGCAAAGGCCTTCTCGGCCGCCGACGGGCGTAGCGCGGGCACGGGTACAGCGCCTGTCGCCGCGGTCGCGAGCATATCCGCCGGCTCTACGCTGGCGACCACGACGGGTTGGGCCGACTGATCCGCATCGGCGGCGGGCGAGTAGTCGGGACGCCGCGTCGGCAGCGGGATGCCCAGCGCGACCTCGGCGGCAGGCTGCTCCGGCTCTGGAGGCGTCTGCGTGCGGGCGAGATCGACCAGAGGGCCGCGGGCGTCGTTGAGATCGACCAGCGGCGCGCCGACATCGCGGCTCGGTCTCGGCGCGACGGCAGGCAGCGGCACATCCCTCGTCGGGAGCGCGGCGACGATGACTTCGGGTTGCGGCTCCTCGGCAGCCGGAAGCTCGGCGGGACGCGCCAATTCAGGCGGCAGGACGCGGATCTTGCCGTCGTTCTTCGCTTCGGCCGTCGGCTTCGCCGGCCTGGCCTTCGGCGCCGGTTCGTCGGCTGCGATCTGGCCGCCGCTTTCCTCTTCCTCGTCCGCGCCTCCGCCGAAGATCGCCGAAAGCAGTCCGCCCGAGCGGCTGCCGCCAGTGGAGGTCGCCAGCGCCAGCGCGGTGCCACCGCTCTTCTTGCGCGCCTCGTAGGCGGCGACCGCCTGCTGGAAACCGGGCAGAGGCTTGCCGTCACTCGGCACATGCAGCGTCTTGCCGTTGGGAAACAGCGCGACGAGTTCCTTGCGGCTCATCTTCGGCCAGTGGCGGACGTTGCCGACGTCGAAATGGACGAAGGGCGAACCGGAGGTCGGGTAGTAGCCGACGCCGCCGCCCTGCATCTTCAGGCCGATCTCGCGGAGTTTCTTCAACGACACGCCGGGAATGAAGAAGTCCATCGCCTTGCCAAGCATGTGCTGGCTCTTCTTGGCGACGCCCTTGGAGCGGCTGCGCAGCATCGAATTGGTGGCCGGCGAGCGATAGGCTGACACGACGTGGATGTAACCGTTGGCGCCGCTGGCGCGATAGGCTTCCCACACCAGGTCGAAGAGCCGCGGGTCCATCTTGGTCGGCTCGTTGCGGCGCCAGTCGCGCAGAAACTGGTTCAGCTTGCGCAGACCGTCCTGATCGAACCGGCCGTTGCGCTTGAAGGTGATCTCGGCCTTCTCGCCCGTATGGATGAACATCAGCTTCAGGGCACGGGTCTCGGCGTGAGCCGCCGGCGCGGACGCGACAAACGCGTACATGCACAGCATTGCGAAGGCCAGCCAACCCCACCGGGCCTTTGGCTTCGCGTGCCGTCCGCGATTTCGGTCTGCGATCGTGATCAAATCAAAGGCCCTGTCAGGCTGCCATTATCCCCGGATTTGACGTTCCGGATGTCCAGCAATGAGACATCCGAATATCGATCCTAATGGTTAATCACCGCTTATTGAAGCTGAAATGCGGTAACAGCGTGGCGACTAGAGGGCGAAAAGGCAACGCCGGTCAACAGGGTAAACGCGCTATGAACCGGAAAGCCGCGGTAAACGGTCACACCCGTCAGGAAGCGAGGCGCTCCGACCGGCCGTCGTCGGGTTCGATGCCGTATTCCTTGAGTTTGCGGTAGAGAGTCGACCGGCCGATCCCAAGCCGGCGCGCGACTTCGCTCATCTGGCCCTGATAGTGCTCGATGGCCAGCTTGATCATCTCGAGTTCCATGTCCGCGAGCGTGCGCACCTCGCCGCGGTCGTCGAGAGCCCGCACGATGCCGAAATGGCGGCCCGTCGACGCCACGCTTCCGGCAGCGGCCTTGTCCTGCAATTCCGGGGAGGCGGCATCCTCGGCGTCTCCACCGGCCGGCGTCTCCGAAGCCTGGTGCGACGGTCCGGCATCGGTCGACAGCGTGAATCCCTCGACCTCGGCCCTGATCTGCGGGAAGTCGTCCCTCGTCAGCATGTCGCCGTCGCACAGGACGGTAGCCCGCAACACGGCGTTCTCGAGCTGACGGATGTTGCCCGGCCAGTCGTAGGTCTGCAGCATCGCCAGGGCTTCGGCGGATATGGAAGTCACCCGGCGCGGTGCCCCGGCGCTCGCCGCCCGGCCGATGAAATGGCGTACGAGATGGGGAATGTCGTCGCGCCGGTCGCGCAGCGGCGGCACGAAGATCGGGAAGACGTTGAGGCGGTAGAACAGGTCCTCGCGGAATCCTCCGTCCTTGACGAGCTGGATCAGGTTGCGATGGGTCGCCGAGATCAGCCGGATGTCGACCTTGACCGTCGAGCGGGCGCCGACCGGATCGACCTCGCCGTCCTGGACGGCGCGCAGGAGCTTGACCTGGACGTCGAGCGGCAGGTCGCCGACCTCGTCGAGGAAGAGCGTTCCCGTGTGGGCCTCGACGAACTTGCCGGCGTGCTTCTCGGTGGCCCCCGTGAACGCGCCCTTCTCGTGGCCGAAGAGGATGCTCTCCACGAGATTGTCGGGGATGGCGCCGCAATTGACGGTGACGAACGGCCTCGAGCGGCGGTCGCCCGAACCCTGGATGGCGCGCGCCACGAGCTCCTTACCGACGCCCGATTCGCCCTCGATGAGGATGGGGATGGACGACGACGACGCCTTCTGCCCGAGCCGGATGACCCGCTCCATGGCCGGGCTGTGCGTGACCATGTCCTTGAAGGTGATGACGCCGCCGCCGGGTCGGCGCGTGCGCCGCGCAGCCTCGTCGCCGACCGCCTTGACCTTCAGGGCGTTGGTGATCGCAGCCTGCAGCCGGTCGGGCGATGCCGGCTTCACGACGAAGTCGAAGGCGCCGGCGCGCATAGCGCCGACAACGGTCTCGATGCCGCCCTGCGACGTCTGCACGATGACGGGCAGGTCGAAACCGCGTTCGCGCATGGCGCGCAGGACGGTCGTGCCGTCCATGCCCGGCATGACGAGGTCGAGGATGGCCAGCGCGGCGTCGCGGCCCCGCGGCTGTTCCAGAGCGGCGAGCGCCGCCTCGCCGCCATCGGCAACGATCGCCTCGTGGCCGAAACGGTTCACGGCCGCCTCCAGCAGGCGCCGCTGCACGGGATCATCGTCGATGATGAGGATGGGGCCGGACATCGGATTCCTGAGTATTCGCCGCGCAGGGGAATTGCCGTCTGGATCAACGTGGCACAGGGTTCTAAATAAGCGCTCAAGAAAGCCGGTGAACGAATCCTTGCCAGTGCCGCGCACCGGCGCCCCTCCCCGTGAAAGGCATGGCATGCCCGCCCCGCACAACGAGACCGCACCCCTTGCCGCGCCGCGCGGTTCCCGATCCGGCAAGGCCGCCGGCGCGACCGTGGATCTCGGCCAACTCCCGGAATGGGATCTCGGCGATCTCTACCCGGGTATGGATGCGCCGGAACTCGTTCGCGACATGGAGGCGGCCCAGGCCGACGCGGCCGCCTTCGAGACCCGCTGGAAGGGCCGGCTCGCGGCCGAGGCGGCGCGGCCCGAAGGCGGCGGACTCGGCACGGCGCTGCGCGAATTCGAGGCCATCGAGGAGCTGATCGGCCGCATCGCCTCCTATGCCGGCCTGATCTACGCGGGCGACACCTCCGATCCGAAGCGGGCGAAGCTCTACGGCGACATCCAGGAGAAGATGACCGACGCCAGCGCGCGGCTGCTGTTCTTCTCGCTGGAGCTAAACCTCGTCGACGACGCGCTGATCGCCGCGGCCCTCGACCGGGATCCCGGCTTCGGCCACTACCGGCCCTGGGTTCTCGATCTGAGGAAGGACAAGCCCTACCAGCTCGAGGACCGGGTGGAGCAGCTGTTCCACGAGAAATCGATTACCGGCCGCGGCGCCTGGAACCGCCTGTTCGACGAGACCATGACCGACCTGCGCTTCGAGGTCGACGGCGAGACGCTCGCCCTCGAGCCGGCGTTGAACCTGCTGCAGCATCCGGAAGCGGCCGTGCGCCAGCGCGCCGCGGAAGCCCTCGCGTCGACGTTCAAGAAGAACCTGCGCACCTTCGCGCTGATCACCAACACGCTGGCAAAGGACAAGGAGATATCGGACCGCTGGCGCGGTTTCGCCGACATCGCCGACTCCCGCCATCTCGCCAACCGTGTGGAGCCCAATGTCGTGGACGCGATGGTCGAGGCCGTCCGCGACGCCTATCCGCGCCTCTCGCACCGCTACTATGCGATGAAGGCGCGCTGGCTCGGCATGGATGCCATGAACCACTGGGACCGCAACGCGCCGTTGCCGGAAACCCCGCGACAGTCGATTCCATGGGAAGAGGCCAGAGACACCGTCCTTACCGCCTACCATCAGTTCGCGCCGGAGATGGCCGAGATCGCGCGCGCCTTCTTCGACCGGCGTTGGATCGACGCGCCGGTGCGTCCGGGCAAGGCGCCGGGCGCATTCGCGCATCCGACAGTGCCTTCCGCACACCCTTATGTGCTGCTCAACTACATGGGCAAGCCGCGCGACGTGATGACGCTCGCCCACGAACTGGGGCACGGCGTCCACCAGGTGCTCGCCGGCCGGCAGGGCGCGCTGATGGCGTCGACGCCGCTTACGCTCGCCGAGACCGCCTCGGTGTTCGGCGAGATGCTGACCTTCCGCTCGCTGCTCGCCCGCACCACCGACCCGCGCGAGCGCAAGGCGATGCTGGCGCAGAAGGTCGAGGACATGATCAACACGGTCGTGCGCCAGATCGCCTTCTACCAGTTCGAGCGCAAGGTGCACGGCGAGCGTCGCAAGGGCGAGCTGACCGCCGACCGGATCGGCGAGTTCTGGCTGGAGGTGCAGGCCGAGAGCCTCGGACCGGCAATCCGGCTGCGCGAGGGCTACGAGACCTTCTGGACCTACGTCCCTCACTTCATCCATTCGCCGTTCTACGTCTACGCCTACGCCTTCGGCGACTGCCTGGTGAATTCGCTCTACGCGGTCTACCGCAACGCCGAGACCGGCTTCCAGGAGAAGTACTTCGACATGCTGCGCGCCGGCGGAACGAAGCACCATTCGGAGCTGCTCGCGCCGTTCGGCCTGGACGCCTCGGATCCCGGCTTCTGGCAGAAGGGCCTGTCTGTGATCGGCGACCTGATCGGGGAACTGGAGACGATGGAGTAGGGCCGGAAACGCCGCGAACGGATCGAGAAACGGACGTCTTCGCCACGGCCGCATTCTCCCGATCCGGCCAACCTTGCCCTGATCCGCGCCGGGTCTGAACGTTCCGATGGCAACGCCACCTTTCATCCTGTTCCGCGACGACTTCTCCGGAAGCGACGTGCTGTTCGACCGGCCGAACGAGATCATCGTCGCCGACACGGCCGGGGATTTCGCTCCCGCGCTGGAAGCGGCCGAGCGCGCCAGGGCCGCCGGCAAGTGGCTCGCCGGCTACTTTTCCTACGAGGCCGGATACCTGCTCGAACCGAAGCTGAGGCCGCTCCTGCCCGAAGGCCGGCGCACGCCGCTGGTCTGCCTCGGTGTCTTCGACGGCCCATCCGACGAGCGGCTGCCGCTGCCGGCCGGACCGCAGACGAACGGCCCGATCTTCGACACACGGCCGGCCTGGACCTTCGACGACTACCGGCAGAGATTCGAGCGCCTGCACCGGCATCTGCGCGCCGGCGACTGCTACCAGGGCAACCTGACCTTTCCCTTCGACGCGCGCTGGTCCGGCGACCCGCTTTCGGCCTTCGCCGCGCTCGCCGAGCGCCAGAAGGTGAAGTACGGGGCCCTCGTCTCGCTCGGCGGCCCGATCCTCCTGTCGCGCTCCCCCGAACTCTTCTTCGAGGTCGACGCCGGGGGCTTCATCGAGACCCATCCGATGAAGGGCACCGCGCCGCGCGGCCGGACCCGCGAGGAGGACGGGCGCAACCGCGAATTCCTGCGGAATGATCCCAAGAACCAGGCCGAGAACCGGATGATCGTCGACCTGCTGCGCAACGACATCTCGCAGATCAGCGAGGTCGGCTCGCTGGAGGTCCCCGAGTTGTTCAAGATCGAGAGCTACGCCACCGTCCACCAGATGGTGAGCCGGGTGCGCGCGAAGTTGCTGCCGGGCCTGACGATCGAGCGGATCTTCGCCGCGCTGTTTCCCTGCGGCTCGATCACCGGCGCGCCGAAGATCCGCGCCATGGAGGTGTTGCGCGCGCTTGAGGAGCGGCCGCGCGACGCCTATTGCGGGGCGATCGGCTGGATCGAGCCGGGCGGGCGCATGCGGTTCAACGTCGCGATCCGCACCATTACGCTGCACGCCGACGGCGAAGCGGTGTTCAATGTCGGTGGCGGCGTCGTTTTCGATTCGGTCGCCGAAGAGGAGTACGAGGAATGTCTGCTGAAGGCTCGGTTCGTGACCGGAACGACGGCTTCGCACTGATCGAAACGTTGCGCCGGGAGGCCGACGGTACGTTCGTCCGCCTCGACCGGCACCTCGGCCGGTTGAAGGCCTCGGCCGGCGCGCTCGGCTTCGCCTTCGACCTGCGCGGCATCGAACACGAACTGGACGGCCTGCACGCACGCAAGGGAGCGCTCCGCGTCCGCCTGCTGCTCTCCCGCGACGGCACCGCCACAGTATCGTCCGATCCCTACGCTGCCATCGCCGAAGGCACTGTCTGGACACTGCGCATTGCGCGCAACATCCGCCTCGACGCCGCCGACGCGCTGCTGCGCCACAAGACGACCCGGCGCTCCGTCTACGACCATGCGCGCGCCGAGTTCGCGAAGGCGGAGGCCGACGAAATCATCCTGCTCAACGGCAGCGGCGATGTCTGCGAAGGCACGATCACGACCCTGTTCGCCGATCTCGGCGACGGCCGCCCGCTTGCTACGCCGCCACTGTCCTGCGGGCTGCTGGCCGGCGTCCTGCGCGCCGAGATGCTGGAGACGGGCGCCGCCCGCGAAGCGGTCCTTACCCCCGCCGATCTCGCCGCGGCACAGTCTCTCTATGTCGGCAACTCGCTTCGCGGGCTGATCCCGGCCCGCCTCGCAATCTGAGCCGACCATGCGTGCCGCCCTGCCCCGGAAGATCTGCCCATGACCGACCAGACCGCCATCCCTGTCCACACACCCTACGACGGCACGTCGAAGCCCTTCGCGATCGGCCTGAAGCCGCTTGCCCTCGACGACTGGATCGAGCCCGGACCGGACCTGGAGGACCAGCTCGACGAGAAGATCCGCCTCTACGCCGAGATCCCGGAGAAGGTCTTCGTCGAGGAGCCCGATTCGCGCGGCGTCCAGGCAGAGGTTCTCGACCTGCTCGTCGAACACCTGCCGCGGCGCTTTCCCGGACTCTACCGGCGCGAGGGCGACGCGATGCTGATCGGCGAACGCGGCCGGAGCGTGCCGCTCGCCGCCGATCCGGCGCCGCTGCGCACCGCCTCGCACCTCGTCGCCGAAGACCTGATCGTGATGCGCAGGGGCGAAGGCGGCTGGCGTCTCGCCGCCGGGTCGCTTTGCTTTCCCTCCTCCTGGTCGCTCGTCGAGAAATTCGGCAAGCCGCTCCAGCACATCCACGCGCCGGTTCCCGGCTTCGGCCCCGGCACGCGCTCGGCCGACCTCATCAACCGCATGTTCGACGGACTGCAGGGCCAGGCGGTGGAACGCTACAACTGGTCGATACAGGCCGGCGCCGCGCTCTACCATCCGCTGTCGGGACAGCAGCGCATCGACCGCGCCACCGGCCGGCCGACGAAGTTCCCCGACGGCGACATCGACGGCCGCGCCTTCATCCGCGTCGAGCGCCAGACGCTGCGCAAGCTGCCCGTCTCGAAGGATATCCTGTTCACCATCCGCATCCACATGGATCCGCTGAAGGTGCTCGAACGCCATCCCGATCGCGCCGCCCTCGCTGAATCCTTCGCCGCTCAGCTGGAGGCGATGGACGAGGATCAGCTCGACTACAAGGGACTGACCGCCGACCGCGACCGGCTGGCGGCACGGCTGCGGGCGATGACGAAGTAGGCGACACGGACATCCCCGGCACACACGCGGCTCCTAACCCTACCAAGCGTTTTCCCTTTATTGTGACGCCGTTCTGTGGTTCTTCGCACGTCCAGTGAGCGGCGGAAGCGCCGCGTCGTCAGGAGATTGAGAGATGGCAGAAGCCCAATGGCCGGTCTACGGCGAGATCACCGGTCCGATCGTCATGATCGGCTTCGGCTCAATCGGCCGGGGAACGCTGCCGCTGATCGAGCGCCATTTCACCTTCGACAAGTCGCGCCTGGTGGTGATCGATCCCCAGGACAGCGACCGCAAGCTGCTCGACGACCGCGGCATCCGCTTCATCCAGGAGGCCGTCACCAAGGATAACTACAAGGATTTACTGAAGCCGCTCCTGACCAATGGCGAGGGCCAGGGCTTCTGCGTCAACCTTTCGGTCGACACCGGCTCTCTCGACCTGATGAAGCTCTGCCGCAAGCTCGGAGTGCTCTACATCGACACCGTGGTCGAGCCGTGGCTCGGCTTCTACTTCGACGAGACCGCCTCCAACGCCTCGCGCACGAACTATGCCCTGCGCGAGAGCGTACGCAAGGAAGCCCGCAAGCATCCCGGCGGCACGACCGCCGTTTCCTGCTGCGGCGCCAATCCCGGCATGGTGTCGTGGTTCGTCAAGCAGGCACTGGTCAATCTCGCCGACGACATGGGCCTCGACTATGACGAGCCGGCGGTGCGCGATCGCGAAGGCTGGGCCAGGCTGATGAAGAAGGTTGGCGTCATGGGCGTCCACATCGCCGAACGCGACACCCAGCGCACGCGCAACCCGAAGCCGCTCGACGTGTTCTGGAACACCTGGTCCGTCGAGGGTTTCATCTCAGAAGGCCTGCAGCCGGCCGAACTGGGCTGGGGCACGCACGAGGAGTGGATGCCGAAGAACGCCAGGAAGCACAAGAAGGGCTGCAAGGCGGCGATCTATCTCGAACAACCCGGCGCCAACACGCGCGTGCGCACCTGGTGCCCGACGCCCGGCCCGCAATACGGCTTCCTCGTCACGCACAATGAATCGATCTCGATTGCCGACTATTACACCGTGCGCGACAAGAAGGGTGAGGTCACCTTCCGTCCGACCTGCCACTACGCCTACCACCCCTGCAACGACGCGGTGCTGTCGCTTCACGAGATGTTCGGCGCCGGCGGCAAGGCACAATCGGTGCATCACGTCCTCGACGAGGAGGAACTGGTCGACGGCCGCGACGAACTCGGCGTACTACTGTACGGCCACGACAAGAACGCCTACTGGTACGGCTCGCAACTGTCGCTGGAGGAGGCGCGCAAGCTCGCCCCCTACCAGAACGCCACTGGCATGCAGGTCTCCTCTGCCGTGCTGGCGGGCATGGTCTGGGCACTGGAAAACCCCGGCGAGGGCATCGTCGAGACCGACGAGATGAATCACCGCCGCTGCCTCGAAGTGCAGATGCCCTATCTCGGACCCGTTAAGGGCTACTACACGGACTGGACGCCGGTCGACGGCCGCCCCGGCCTGTTCCCCGAGGACATCGACCGCAAGAACCCCTGGCAGTTCCGCAACATACTGGTGCGGTGAGCGGCCGACCGGCGGCATTTGCCGGCAATTTTCTTGCTTTCGCCGTAAAATGGCGCGAAGGATCGCGCGAATGCGGCAAGGAGAGGATTCGGGCGCCATGACGACGAAACGCGGAGCATTTTCGGTCGCAACGATCGCGGCGGTATTGCTTTTGTCGGCTTGCGCAAGTTCCAACGGACCGGGAAGCGGCCCGGTGACCGTCGCGCCGACCGGCGTCGAGGGCGAATGGCTGAGCGCCGACGGCGTGGCGGTCTCGCGCTTTTCCGGCGGCGTCTTCGAGACGGTGGCGACCGACACCGGCAACAAGCTGGCGGACGGCAACTACAGCTACCTGGATACCAGGACGGTCCAGATCACGGTGGTTTCGCTGATCCGGCAGACGACCAGCACGGTCAACTGCGCAATGGCCACCCAGTCGCAGCTGAACTGCACGTCCTCGACAGGCCAGCAGTTCATCCTGACCAGGAAAGTCGGCCAGGTCTGACGGCCGGCTCCGACGGACCGGGTGCGCGGGGCGCGACATTCGCCTCGCTTGCGCCCTCCGCGGTGGATTGCGATAACTCCCGAAACGCCGGGAGGAACGATGGCAGCCCATTTCGACATGCTTGAGACGCGCTCGCAGGCCGGGCGCGAGGAGGCTCTCTTCGCCCGCCTGCCGGGCTTCCTTGCCCGCGCGATGGCGGCCGCCCCCGGCCTCGCCCGCTGGCTCGAGGGCATCGATCCGCGAGCGATCGACAGCCGCGCAGCC
The DNA here is from genome assembly GCA_964371125.1 of uncultured Mesorhizobium sp. Taxonomy (GTDB): domain Bacteria; phylum Pseudomonadota; class Alphaproteobacteria; order Rhizobiales; family Rhizobiaceae; genus DUSC01. The sequence continues at coordinate 23,591 of CAYJMY010000022.1, forward strand.
CTCACCCGCATCCCGGTGCTACGCAAGTCGGACCTGATGGAACTGCAGGCGGCCAATCCGCCCTTCGGCGGCTTCGCCGATACGTCCGCGCTGGCCGGCAGCCGCGTCTTCCTGTCGCCCGGGCCGCTGTGGGAACCGCAGGGCGCCGGCGCCGACCCCTGGGCTTCGGCGCGCGCCTTCCACGCCGCAGGCATTCGACAGGGCGACGTCGTCCACAACGCCTTTTCCTATCACATGACGCCCGGCGGCTTCATCCTCGACGAGGGCGCCAGGGCGCTCGGCTGCACCGTCTTTCCCGCCGGAACCGGAAACACCGAGATGCAGGTCGACGCCGCGGCGACCTTGAGGCCGAACGTCTATTGCGGCACGCCGGATTTCCTCAAGGTCATGCTCGACAAGGCGGCCGAAACGGGCAAGGACCTGTCGTCGTTCCGCCTGGGCCTGGTGTCGGGCGGCGCGTTGTTCCCCTCGCTCCGGCAGGAGTACCGCGAGCGCGGCATCTCGGTCCTGCAGTGTTATGCGACGGCCGAGTTCGGCGTCATCGCCTATGAAAGCTCCGGTCCCGACGGAGCGCCCAATCCGGGCATGATCGTCAACGAGGACCTGATCGTGGAGATCGTGCGGCCGGGCACGAACACGCCCGTGCGCGACGGCGAGGTCGGCGAGGTCGTGGTGACGAGCTTCAATCCCGCCTACCCGATGGTCCGGCTCGGCACCGGCGACCTTTCCGCGATCCTTCCCGGTGTGTCGCCCTGCGGCCGCACCAACGTGCGCATCCGCGGCTGGATGGGCCGCGCCGACCAGCGCACCAAGATCAAGGGCATGTTCGTCGATCCGAAGCAGGTCGACGAGGTGGTCCGCCGCCATCCGACGATCACCAAGGCACGTCTCGTCGTCACCCGCGACGGCGAGCGTGACGCGATGACCCTGCAGGTCGAGGGTCTGGCCGAGGGCGCTTTTGATCCGTCCGCCGTGGAGGCAACTCTGCGCGAGGTGACCAAGCTCGGCGGCGCGGTGGTCCTCGTCACCGACGGCGCCCTGCCCAATGACGGCAAGGTCATAGCCGACGAGCGCGACTACGCCCGCTGATCGAACCGACACCGCCCGCGAGTGCTGGTTTGGGCTTGCATCGGCCGAAACGCGGTGTGAACATGAATGCGAGCCGCTGTCATACCGCGGTCAGTAACGGGCGGTACCAAGCCCACGGAATCTTGGAGAGGTGGTCATGCGCAAATTCACCGCGTTAATCGCAGGTACGGTGTCGGCATTGGCGATGTCGTCGGGCGTTTCTTTCGCCGACTACACGCTGACGATCCTGCACATCAACGACTGGCACAGCCGCATCGAATCCAACAACAAGTTCGAATCGACCTGCTCTGCCGAAGACGAGGGCAAGGGCGAGTGCATTGGCGGCGCGGCGCGCCTTGTCACGGTGATCGGCGAACGCCGCAAGGCGCTCGAGGGACAGAACGTCCTCCTGCTCAACGGCGGCGACAACTTCCAGGGCTCGCTGTTCTACACGACCTATAAGGGCAAGGTGGAAGCCGAGTTCCTCAACCTGATGAAGTTCGACGCCATGACCGTCGGTAACCACGAGTTCGATGACGGCGAGGACGCGCTCGTGCCGTTCCTTCAGGAGATCAAGTTCCCGGTGCTCACCGCCAACGTGCTGGCCAGCGCCAAGTCGGGTGTCGGCGACAAGATCAAGCCGTCGATGGTGATCGAGGTCGGCGGCCAGAAGATCGGCATCGTCGGCGCCGTGACCAACGACACGCCGGAGATCGCTTCGCCGGGTCCGAACATCCTGATCTCCAACGACCTCAACGCGATCAAGGCCGAGGTCGACAAGCTGAAGGCCGAAGGCGTCAACAAGATCATCGCCCTGACCCATGTCGGCTATCCGCGCGACAAGGAACTCATCGCCAAGATTCCCGGCGTCGACGTGGTCGTCGGCGGCCACTCGCACTCCTTGCTGTCGAATACCGACGCCAAGGCGGAAGGCCCCTATCCGACGATGGTCGACAACCCCGAGGGCTACAAGGTCCCGGTGACCCAGGCGGCCTCCTATTCGAAGTACCTCGGCGAATTCAAGGTCGTGTTCGACGACGCCGGCGTGGTCAAGGAAGCGAGCGGCGACCCGATCTACCTCGACAAGTCGATCGTACCCGACGCGGCCGTTCTCGCCCGGATCGCCGAACTCGGCGCGCCGATCGAGGAGTTGAAGAAGAAGGAGGTTTCGGAATCGACTGCCACGATCGACGGCAGCCGCGAGGCCTGCCGCGCCCGCGAATGCGAGATGGGCAACCTGATCGCCGACGCCATGCTCGACCGCGTCAAGGGTCAGGGCGTGACCATCGCCATCCAGAACGGCGGCGGCATCCGCGCCTCGATCGACCAGGGCGTTGTAACCATGGGCGAGGTACTGACCGTCCTGCCGTTCCAGAACACGCTGGCGACGTTCCAGATCGCGGGCAAGGACATCGTCGCCTCGCTCGAGGCCGGGGTTTCCGAGATCGAAGAAGGCAAGGGCAAGTTCCCGCAGGTCGGCGGGCTGAAGTTCACGCTCGACAAGACGGTCAAGCCGAACGAGGGCCGGATCAAGTCGGTCGAGGTCATGGAGGACGGCGCCTGGAAGGCGATCGATCCGGAAAAGATCTACAGCGTGGCGACCAACAATTTCGTGCGCGCCGGCGGCGACGGCTACAAGCTGTTCGCCACGAACGCGCAGAACGCCTATGATTTCGGTCCGGGCCTGGAGCAGGTGGTCGCCGACTACCTCGCTGCCAATCGCCCCTATACGCCTAAGGTCGAGGGTCGCATCACCGAGGTCGCCGCGGCCGCGCCTGCGGAACCGGCGAAGCCGGCAGAGGCAGCCCCCGCTCCCGCCGAACCGGCCAAGCCCGCCGAACCCGAGGTTAAGCTACCGCCGCTGCCGGAAGGCTCCGGCGACATCGCCGGCGAGGCGCCGAAGGTCGAGGCCGCCCCTGCCGAAGCGGCTCCGGCCCCGGCCGAGCCCGCCAAGCCGGCGGAAGCTGCCCCCGCACCCGCTGAGCCGGCCAAGCCCGCGGAAGCCGCGCCGGCGAACACCCATGTCGTCGTCGCCGGCGACACCTACTGGGACCTGGCGAAGAAGTATTACGGCGACGCCAACAAGTGGCACCTGATCGCCGACGCCAATGCCGGCCTGCCGCCGAAGCGCCTGCCGATCGGCGTGACCCTGACGATCCCGCCGGCAAACTGATCGCCGAGGCGTTCTCCAATGAAGCCCGCCCGGAACATCCGGGCGGGCTTTTTTTCGTGAAATGCCGGCGCGGCCAGAGGCAGCATTGTATTTCGGATCATGGTCTCTACGTAGCGGCGCAGCGAGGGGTGAATACATGAACCTGACGACCACGATCGACCGCGCCGCCGCGAAGGCGCAAGGGCCGCTGCCGGCCGGACACCCGACGATCCGTGCGGGCAGGATCGGCGTGCTCCTGGTCAATCTCGGCACGCCGGACGGCACGACCTTCTGGCCGATGTGGCGCTACCTGCGCGAGTTCCTCTCGGACCGCCGCGTCATCGAGACGAGCCGCCTGATCTGGTACCCGATCCTCTACGGCATCGTGCTCACCCGGCGTCCGTCGCGCTCGGGCGCCAACTACAACCGCATCTGGAACCGGGAGAAGGACGAGTCGCCGCTGCTCACGGTGACGCGCTCCCAGGCCGAGAAACTGTCGGCGGCGCTGGCCGGCGAGCCGCGGCTCGTCGTCGACTACGCCATGCGCTACGGCAACCCTTCGATCCCGAGTGCGGTGGCGCGGCTGAAGGAGCAGGGTTGCGACCGGCTCGTCGTCTTCCCGCTCTATCCCCAGTATGCGGCGGCGACCACCGCGACGGTCTACGACAAGCTGTTCGACACGCTGAAGACGATGCGCGACATGCCGACCATCCGCGGCGTTCCCCCCTATCACGACGAACCGACCTACATCGAGGCCCTGGCCCGCTCGATCGAGCGCCATATCGCCGAGCTCGACTACGAGCCGGAGGTCGTCGTCGCCTCCTATCACGGCATCCCGCAATCCTATTTCGACGATGGCGACCCCTATCACTGCCATTGCCAGAAGACGACGCGGCTCCTGCGCGAGCGGCTGGGCTGGGACAAGGACCGGCTGATCACCACCTTCCAGTCGCGCTTCGGCCGGGCCGAGTGGATCAAGCCCTATACCGACGAGACGGTGGAGAAATTCGCCCGCGACGGTGTGAAGAAGATCGCGGTGATCAATCCCGGCTTCTCCGTCGATTGCCTGGAAACGATAGACGAGATCGACCGCGAGGTGCGCGAGACCTTCCTGCACGCCGGCGGAACCCACTATTCGCACATCCCCTGCCTGAACGACGGCGATGACGGCATGGCGCTCATCGAGGAACTGGTCCGCCGCGAGCTGTCGGGCTGGATCTGAACCGCGGAACGCGCGCCCGGACCGCACGCGATCACTGCAGACCGGCCGGTTCCCGACCTCGTCCGCAATCCGGCGCGGCGTGATTGTGTCCGCCACAATTCGCGCTTAAGTCTTCGTGGCCGGCAGATCGATGCGCCGGGGGCCGACAGACGCATTGCGAGGGAGCGCCGACATGCCGCTAGCTGGTTTCGACATCATCATCATCGTCCTGGTCATCCTGGTGCTGCTGGTGATCTTCACCGGCATCAAGACCGTACCGCAGGGCTACAACTACACGGTCGAGCGGTTTGGCCGCTATACGCGGACGCTAACCCCCGGCCTCAACCTGATCATTCCCTTCATCGACCGCCTCGGCGCCAAGATGAACATGATGGAACAGGTGCTCGACGTGCCGACCCAGGAGGTGATCACGCGCGACAACGCCATCGTAGCGGTCGACGGCGTCGCCTTCTACCAGGTGCTCAACGCCCCGCAGGCCGCCTACCAGGTCTCGGGCCTGGAGAACGCCATCCTCAACCTGACCATGACCAACATCCGCTCTGTCATGGGCTCGATGGACCTCGACGAGCTCCTGTCCAACCGCGATACCATCAACGAAAAGCTGCTGCGCATCGTCGACGACGCCGCCAGCCCGTGGGGCATCAAGATGACCCGCGTCGAGATCAAGGACATCAACCCGCCGGCGAACCTGGTGGAATCTATGGCCCGCCAGATGATGGCCGAGCGCACCAAGCGCGCGCAGATCCTCGAGGCGGAAGGCCTCAAGCAGGCCCAGGTGCTAGAGGCAGAGGGCCGCAAGGAAGCCGCGTTCCGCGACGCTGAGGCGCGCGAGCGCGCTGCGGAAGCCGAGGCGCGGGCCACGCAGGTCGTCTCCGAGGCGATCGCCAAGGGCGACGTCCAGGCGATCAACTACTTCGTCGCGCAGAAATACACCGAGGCGCTGGCCAAGATCGGCTCCGCCGCCAACAGCAAGATCGTGCTGATGCCGTTCGAGGCGTCTTCGCTGATCGGCTCGCTGGGCGGTATCGGCGCGATCGCGAAGGACGTCTTCGGCGACGGCCAGACCGGCGCACGGCCGACCGCGCGGCCGCCGCGCGTCGGCCCCGAGCAGAACTGAGCCGGACCGGGGGGAGGCCGTCATGCTCGCGAGTGTCTTTTCCGAACTCGGGCCCTGGAACTGGTTCGTCATCGGCTTCGCGCTGCTGGCGTTGGAGATCGTCGTTCCCGGCGTCTTCCTTCTGTGGATCGGCATTGCTGCGCTGGTGACCGGAGCGCTGTCGCTCCTGCTCTGGGACCTGCCGATCTGGATCTGGCAGGTCCAGGTCCTCGTCTTTCTCGTCCTGTCCCTGGTCTCCGCCTTTGCCGGCAAGCGCGTAATGGGCAACGGCGGCGACAGCGACCTGCCGCTGCTCAACCGGCGGGCCGACCAGCTGGTCGGGCGCTCCGCGACGCTCACGGAGCCGATCGTCAACGGCTGGGGCCGGGCGAAGATCGATGACACGGTTTGGAAGGTGAACGGGCCAGACCTGCCTGCGGGGACGACCGTCCGCGTCGCGGCCGCAAGCAATGGCGACCTGACAGTGGTGTCGCTGTAGCGTCCGTGCGCCCTTTGCGGGCCTCGGCGGCTCAGGCGACGCCGACGCGAAGCAGGTCGTGAAGGTGGATTATGCCGACCGGCCGGCCGCCTTCGACGACCATCAATGTCGTGATGGCCGACGAATTGACGATCTGCAGCGCCGTCGCCGCCAGCGTGTCGGGATCGACCGTCTTCGGCGAGCGCGTCATCACGTCATCGACGGTGCGCCCGAGCAGGCCGTCGCCGATGTTGCGGCGCAGGTCCCCGTCGGTGATGATCCCCTCGAGCCGGCCGTCGGTCCCGATCACGGCGACGCAACCGAATCCTTTCTGCGAGATCTGGACGATGGCCTCGGCCATCGACGTGCCGGACGCGACGAGCGGCAGGCGGTCGCCGACATGCATGATGTCGCGGATCTGGGTAAGGCTGGCGCCGAGCTGGCCGCCCGGATGGAAGGTGCGGAAATGTTCCGGGGTGAAGCCGCGCGCCTCGAGCAGGGCGACCGCGAGCGCATCGCCGACGACCAGCTGGAGCATTGTCGACGTGGTCGGCGCGAGCCCGTGCGGGCAGGCCTCCGGCGCACGCGGCAGCATCAGGACGACCGTCGCCTCGCGGGCGAGCGTCGATGCCTCGCCAGCGGTGATGGCGATCAGCGGGATGGAGAAGCGCCGCGCATAGGCGACGATGCCCTTCAGTTCGAACGTCTCGCCCGACCACGACACGGCGACGATGGCGTCGTCCTTTGCGATCATGCCGAGATCGCCGTGGTTGGCTTCCGCGGGATGAACGAAGAAGGACGGCGTTCCGGTCGAGGCGAGTGTCGCGGCGATCTTGGAGCCGATGTGGCCGCTCTTGCCGACGCCGGTGACGATGACGCGGCCGCGGATCCGCGACAGCACTTCGACTGCGTCGGCGAAAGGTACGGAAAGCCCGTCTTCCAGGGCCGCCTTCAGTGCCGCCAGGCCGGACTGCTCGGCCCCGACCGTCCGCAGGGCGGAGGCGATCGCGGCATTGCGGTCGACCGGTTTCTTCAGGCCAGCATGCATGGCCAGCGATTAGCGCGTTCGCCGGGCCCTGTCCAATCCTGAATGGGCGGCCGGCCCCTCGCTAAACCCTCCGTTAACCAACGCTGTTTACGGTCCGGTAAGGATGGGCGGCCTCGCCCGAAGCGCAGTCAGGTACCGATGCCAGGAACCCGTTCCGGCCCTCACCGATCAGCGCGCCGCCTCCTGTTGCTGGCGACGGGCGCGGCGGCGCTGGCGTGCGCGCAGGGCGCCCACGCGCAGCAGACGAGCGCGCTGCGCGGCCCGGTCTCCGAAGCGCAAATGCGCAACGAGCTTTTCGCGGGCGCAAAGCAGAAGAAGGACCCGGCATCGACGCAAACGGCGCAGCAGGCCGAGGGAATACCGGCGCCGGCCTACGAGCCGACCAGTGCCGGCGCGACGCCCACCGAGGAGAAGCCGACGAAAGGCTCGTCGATCTTCGCGGAAACGGACGCAAGCGACGCCTTCGCCGATGCGCCGGCGCCCGAACCTGCCGCCTCGCGCCCTCCTTCCACGGCCCGCGCCCGCGCCGAGCAGGCGCGCGCCGAAGCCGCCCGGCCGCCGCAGAGCGCAGCAGAGCGGATCGACGCGGAACGAGAGGAGAAGCTCGACGAAACGCCGACGGGCACGACCCGCGCGGGAACCGTCGACAGCGAGGTGGAACTAACGGTCGATCCCGGTGCGGAGCGTGTCGGAGCCATCGAGGCGATCGACCGGACGCAAGAGGAGAATCCGTACGCGCCGGTCGGCATGCGCCTCGGCACGTTCCTGCTCAACCCTTCGCTGGAGACCGGGCTGACCTGGACCTCCAATGCCAACTACTCGGCCGCGCGTTCGCCCGCACTGTTTTCCGAAACCACGCTGCGCCTCAATGCGGCGTCCGACTGGTCCCGACATTCGGCGACCGTCGACGCATATGGCACTTTCCGCAAGTCGGTCTCGGGCGAGCCGATAGACGAGAAAAAGGCCGGGATCGATGCGAGATTGAGGCTAGATCTCGCCGACGATTACGCGGCTCTGGCCGCTCTCGGATACGCACTCGGACCGGAATCGGCCTCGTCGCCAATCGTCATAGTCGGCACGGTTGGCCGGCCGCTTCGCCAGACCCTGACGGGCAGCGCCGGCATCGAGAAGGATCTCGGCAAGTTCCGCTTCGCGCTCACGGCGCGAGCCGAGAGGGATGTCTACGGCGATGCCGAGCTTTCGGCCGGCGGCACGCTCTCGCAAAAGGATCGCAACAAGACGCTGGCGACGGTGGCGCTGCGCGGCGGCTACGAGATATCGCCGGCCCTGACGCCGTTCGTCGAACTCGAGGTCGGGAGGCGCGCCTACGACGAGAAAACCGACAGCAGCGGCTACGAACGCTCGACGAAACGCATGGCGGGGCGGGCAGGCCTCGAGGTCGATCTCGGCGAGAAGCTGACCGGCGAGATCGCTGCGGGCTGGCTGGAAGAGCGCTTCGACGACAGCCGCCTCAAGCCGATCTCCGGCCTGACGTTCGATGCCGGCCTCGCCTGGTCGCCGCTGCGCGGAACGATCGTCAACCTGACCGGCTCGACGACGGTCGAGGGCGCCACGGCGGCGGGTGAGAGCGGATCGATCCTTTATTCGGGCGGTGTCGCGATCCAGCGCGAGTTGCGCGCTAACCTCACCGGCAACCTCGCCTTCGGCGCGGCCTATCGCGACTATGTCGGCGTCGACGGACATGACCTGACGCTGAGCGCCGAGGCCGGCCTGACCTGGTGGCTCAACCGCTACGCCGGGTTGACCGGGCGCGCCCGCCACGAGACGCAGACGAGCAGCATCGCCGGGCGCGGCTACAAGGTCGACAGCGTGTTCCTCGGCCTCAAACTGCAGCGATAGGATCGGTGATCACGAGGCGGAACGGCGGCGTGCCGGACCGAGATCCGCGACCAGATCCTCGATCATGTCGACGACCTTGGTGCGCATGTCGGGCCGCGACAGCGCAAAGGCGACGTTCGCCTCGACGAAGCCCTCCGGCGAGCCGCAGTCGAACGTGCGGCCGCGATAGTGGAAGCCGTGAAACTTCTGGCTGCGGGCGAGCTTCAACATGCCGTCGGTGAGCTGGATCTCGTTTCCGGCGCCCCGCTCCTGGGTCTCCAGAATCCCGAAGATCTCCGGCTGCAGGATGTAGCGGCCGTTGATGTAGAGATTGGAAGGTGCGGTGCCCTTCTTGGGCTTCTCCACCATGCTCGTGATCTCGAAGCCGGTGTAGAAATCGGCCCCCTTGCCGACGATGCCGTACTTGTGCGCCTCCTCCGGGTCGCATTCCTCGACCGCGATCACGTTGGCGCCGGTACGCTCGTAGAGCTCGACCATGCTCTTCATGCAGCCCTGGTCGGGGAGTGTAATCATGTCGGGCAGGAGCAGCGCGAAGGGCTCGTCGCCGACGATGTCGCGCGCGCACCAGACGGCGTGCCCCAGTCCGAGCGGCTCCTGCTGCCGGGTGAAGCTGGTCTGCCCCGCCAGCGGCTGGAGCCGCTGCAGGCGGGCGAGTTGATCGTCCTTGCCGCGCTGCGCCAGCGTCTGGTTGAGCTCGAACTGGATATCGAAGTGATCCTCGATGACGGCCTTGTTGCGACCGGTGACGAAGATGAAGTGCTCTATGCCCGCTTCGCGCGCCTCATCCACCACGTACTGGATCACCGGCCGGTCGACGACGGTCAGCATCTCTTTCGGCACCGCCTTGGTGGCCGGCAGGAAGCGGGTTCCGAGACCGGCGACAGGAAATACTGCCTTGCGGACTTTCTTCATGGGCGGCGTTCCAGTTGCATTTGCGTCGAGAGAGTTCCGGCGCGACATTTTCATGCCGGAATTGAGGAATAATCAACATCCGCGCCAAGGCGAGGAAAAATTGAAGGCTCCACGCGACTGAGCGGGTTAACCATATGGTAAACTGATTCCTAACCGGTTCGGCATCAAATGACCGTTTCAAGGAGAAATCAGGAGACATCGATGCCCGTTCGCAAAGCCGCTCGCCGTCTTGGAAACGCCCTTGCCGCCGGCCTGTCCCTGGCAGTCGTATTCGCTGCCGACAACGCGCTCGCCGACGCCGGGTTCCGCCAATGGATACAGTCCTTCCGCGGCACGGCCGTCAGTAGCGGGGTTTCGGCAAGCACCTTCGATCGCGCGTTCCGAGGCGTCACCGACATCGACCCGGAAGTGCTGGAGAAAGCCCGCTACCAGCCCGAATTCACGGCGCCCGTCTGGGACTATTTTGACAACCGTGTTCATGAGCAATCGGTCGCCGTCGGGAGACAGATGGCGCGCGAATGGAAGCCGTGGCTCGACCGCATCGAGAAGGCCTACGGCGTCGACCGACACATCCTGCTGGCGATCTGGTCGATGGAATCGAACTATGGCGAGATCCTCAAGAACGACAAGGTGATGCGCAACGTGGTGCGGTCCCTGGCGACCCTGGCCTACGCCGACAAGAAGCGCGCCAAGTTCGCCCGGACCCAATTGATCGCGGCGCTGAAGATCCTGCAGAAGGGCGACATCGACGAAAGCCACCTGACCGGCTCGTGGGCCGGCGCTATGGGCCACACGCAGTTCATACCTACCAGCTACCAGGCCTACGCCGTCGACGCCGACGGCAACGGCAAGCGCGACATCTGGAACTCGATACCCGACGCACTTGCGACCGCGGCCAACCTGCTGCGCAAGAACGGCTGGCAGGCCGGCAAGACCTGGGGCTACGAGGTGGCGTTGCCCTCCGGCAAGTTGCCAGGCGGCTCGCTGACGCTCTCCAAGTGGGAAAGCCTCGGCGTCCGCCGCGCCAGCGGCAAAGCCTTCAAGAACGGCGCCGACAAGGCGGAACTGAAGGTGCCCGACGGTCGGGCCGGGCCCGCCTTCCTGGCGACGAAGAACTTCTTTGTCCTCAAGGCCTACAACAACGCCGATAAATACGCGCTCGCCGTCGGCCTGCTCGCCGACGAGATCGCCGGCTACGGCGGCCTGGTCCGCGACTGGAACCGGCCGTTCACGAAACTCAGTTTCACCGAGAAGCAGGAGTTACAGAAGCGGCTCTCCGCCCACGGCTATTACGACGGCAAGTTCGACGGCAAGATCGGCGACGGTTCGCGCAAGGCGATCAAGGCATTCCAGGCGCAGGCGGGCTTGACGCAGGATGGCCATCCCAGCATGGAAGTCCTGTCCAGGCTGCGCGGCGGATAAGGGGCATGGCGTTGGCGGTTCAAAGCAAAGCTCTCGGCTCGGCGCCTGCTCGCCTGTTCCGCCTGATCCTGCTCGTCGTCGCGGCGCTGGCGATCGCCGCGGCGCCGGCCTCCGCGGAGGAGAAGCGCAAGTCCCGCAACCTCTTCGAATTCCTGTTCGGCGGCCCGGTTCGTTCCGAGCAGCAGGCGAAACCCGCCGCGAAAAACAAGACGCGCAAGAAATCGGTGCGGACGGAGCCTGCCGAGGCGGCCGTCGCAGCGGTGGAGAAGGCCGCGAGCGCGCGCACCGTCCTCGTCGTCGGCGACTTCATGGCCGGCGGCCTTGCCGAAGGCCTGACCACGGTCTTTGCCGGTAGTCCCGACATCAAGGTCGTCGAGAAGACCCACGGTTCGTCGGGTTTCGTCCGCGACGATGTCTACAACTGGCCCGCCGAGATCAAGGCGCTGGTCGAGGCGGAGAGGGCTGCGGCGGTGGTCGTCATGCTCGGCGCCAACGACCGTCAGCAACTACGTTCGGGCGACGGCCGCGAGCAGTTGCTGACCGAGGGCTGGACGAAGGAGTATCGGGCGCGGACCGCCGCCTTCGCGGCAGCCGTCGCGGAAAGCAAGGTACCGCTCGTTTGGGTCGGTCTGCCCGCCTTCAAGCAGAAGAAGATGCTCTCCGACATGATCGCCTTCAACGACCTCTACCGGCAGGCGGCGGAGCAGGCGGGCGGGGCATTCGTCGACATATGGGACGGCTTCGTCGACGAAAACGGCGCCTTCGTCATGACCGGACCGGACATAAACGGCCAACCCGTGCGCTTGCGCGGCGACGATGGCATCAATCTCAGCCGCGCCGGCAAGCGCAAGGTGGCGTTCTACGTCGAGAAGCCCCTGTTCAAGGCACTCGGCATCCCGGGCGCGTCGGGAACGGTCTTGCCGGCCATTGCAGCGCTGCCGGACGCCGTGCAGGGCCCCGGGCAGCCAGTCGACATCGACCGCACCCCGCCGATCTCGCTCAGCGATCCGAACCTCGACGGCGGCATGGAACTGCTGGGAGCGTCGCTCAAGTTGCCCGCGGACGGCCGCACCGCCGCCGGACTGCTGGCGGTCGAGGGGATCGCGCCCGAGCCCGCTCCCGGACGCGCCGACGACTTCAGCGAGCGTCCGCGACAGGCAGACGCCATCCCCGACACCCGCGTCACGACATCGGCGGTCGCCGAATAGCCAAACGTTCCGCCGGTTTCAGGCGCGCCTGGGCGCCGCGATCTGCTTGGTGATCAGTGCCGCGACGGGCACGGCGAGCACCGCGCCGACGACGGCGGCGATCAGGATCTGGATACTGTCGAAGCGGTTCATCGTCAGCAGCGCGACGATCAGGATACCCATGATCGTCGGTGCGGCGAGAACATAGATAGCGCCAAAAAGCTTGAGCATGTCATGGACTCCGTCCGCCGGTAGCATGCCGCTACCGGACGGAAGATCATGCCGCCCTCGTCGGCCCGCCTTGATCCATCTCAACCCGCGCCTTGCGAGCCGCTCAGCGCGGCAGCACGGACGTGCCCATCAGGTGTTCGTCGATCGCGTGCGCCGCCTGGCGCCCTTCGCGGATCGCCCAGACCACCAGCGACTGGCCGCGGCGCACGTCGCCGGCCGCGAACAGCCCGTCGACGCTGGTACGGTAGTCGCGGTCGTTGGCCTTCACGTTGATGGAGCGCCGCGTGTCGAGGACCGTTTCCATCCTGCCTCCCATCTCCGCCACGATGCCGCCGTCGATGGGACCGGCGAAGCCGATCGCGATGAAGGCGAGGTCGGCGCGAATGACGAAATCGGTGCCCGGGATCGGCTTGCGCCTCTCGTCGACCTCGCAGCACTTGACGCCGACGAGCACGCCCTCCTCGCCGATGAACTCGAGCGTGGCCACCTGGAACTCGCGCTCCGCTCCCTCGGCCTGCGAGGACGAGGTGCGCATCTTCGTCGCCCAGTAGGGCCACACCGAGAGCTTGTCTTCCTTCTCCGGGGGCTGCGGACGGATGTCGAGCTGGGTGACGCGCACCGCGCCCTGGCGGAAGGCGGTGCCGACGCAATCCGAAGCCGTATCGCCGCCGCCGACGACGACGACGTGCTTGCCACCGGCCAGGATCGGCTCCGACGGCCAGGCGACCGACTGGATGTCCTCGCCGCCGACGCGCTTGTTCTGCTGGACGAGATAGGGCATCGCGTCATGCACGCCGTGAAGATCGGCTCCAGGAATGCCCGCCGGGCGTGGCGCCTCGGAGCCGCCGCAGTAGAGGACGGCGTCGAATTCGGCGAGCAGTTCGGCGACCTTCTTGTCGACGCCGACGTTGACCCCGCAATGGAAGGTGACGCCCTCGCCGCGCATCTGCTCGACGCGACGGTCGATGTGGTGCTTCTCCATCTTGAAGTCGGGAATGCCGAAGCGCATCAGTCCGCCCGGACGGCTCTCGCGCTCGAACACATGGACCTCGTGGCCGACCCGGCCGAGCTGCTGCGCGGCCGCCATGCCGGCCGGCCCGGAGCCCATGACGGCCACCCGCTTGCCGGTCTTCTTCTCCGGCGGGAACGGCCTGATGAAGCCCGTCTCATAGGCCTTGTCGGCGATCGCCTGCTCGATCGTCTTGATGGCGACGGGGATGTCCTCGAGGTTCAGCGTGCATGCCTCCTCGCAGGGCGCCGGACAGATCCGCCCGGTGAACTCGGGGAAGTTGTTGGTCGAGTGGAGGTTGCGGATCGCACCCTCCCAGTCGCCGTTGTAGACGAGGTCGTTCCAGTCCGGGATCTGGTTGTGGATCGGGCAGCCCGTCGGACCATGGCAGTAGGGCACGCCGCAATCCATGCAGCGCGCGGCCTGCTTCTCGACCTCCTTGTCGGACATCGGCAGCGTGAACTCGCGGAAATGTCGGATACGGTCGGAAGCCGGCTGGTACTTGTGCACCTGCCGGTCGATCTCGAGGAAACCTGTAACCTTGCCCATGTAAGTCCCTCCGGTCGCAAGGCGCCGGCTGCACGGGCAGCGGCTCCCCCACGATCGTGTTGCATTTCTACTCCGCCGCGACGCCCATCCGGCTGCGCTCCATCTCGGTGAGCGCACGGCGGTACTCGACCGGCATCACCTTGCGGAACTTCGGCCGGTAGTGCGCCCAGTCGTCGAGGATCGCCTTGGCGCGCGTCGAACCGGTGTAGTGCAAGTGGTTCGAGATGAGCTGCGCCAGCCGCTCCTCGTCGTGGCGCGTCATGTCGCCGGACACGTCGACACGCCCCTTGTGCGCGAGGTCGCCGCCATGGTGGTGGAGCTTCTCCAGCATGTCGTCTTCTTCCGGCACGGGCTCGAGCTCGACCATCGCCATGTTGCAGCGCTCGGCGAAGTCGCCTTCCTCGTCGAGCACGTAGGCGACGCCGCCCGACATGCCCGCCGCGAAGTTGCGGCCGGTCTTGCCGATCACCACCACGACGCCGCCGGTCATGTACTCGCAGCCGTGGTCGCCGACGCCCTCGACCACTGCCGCCGCGCCCGAGTTGCGCACGGCAAAGCGCTCGCCGGCGACGCCGCGGAAGTAGCACTCGCCCTCGGTGGCGCCGTAAAGCACGGTGTTGCCGACGATGATCGAGTCTTCCGCGACGATCCTGGCCGTTTCCGACGGCCGGATGATGATGCGGCCGCCCGACAGGCCCTTGCCGACATAGTCGTTGCCTTCGCCGATCAGCTCGAACGAGATGCACCGCGCGAGAAAGGCGCCGAACGACTGGCCGGCAGTGCCCGTCAGCGTCACCGAGATCGTGTCCTCGCGCAGACCCTTGTGGCGGTAGCGCCTCGCCACCTCGCCCGACAGCATGGCGCCGGCCGAGCGATCGGTGTTGCGGATCGGCAGCTCGATCTTGACCGGCTGCCGGGCGTCGAGCGCCGGCGCCGCCAGCGCGATCAGCTTGCGGTCGAGGACGTCGTCGATCGGGTGCTTCTGCCGCTCCGTCCAGTGTGTCGCCGCCCGCGGCGCATCCGGCTTGAAGAAGATCCGCGAGAAGTCGAGGCCGCGGGCCTTCCAGTGGTCGATGGCGGGCCGCTTTTCCAGAAGGTCGCTCTCGCCGACGATCTGGTCGAGGCGAGTGTAGCCCATTTGGGCAAGCAGCAGGCGAACCTCCTCTGCGAGGTAGAAGAAGAAGTTGATGACGTGTTCAGGCGCGCCCTTGAAGCGCTTGCGCAGCACCGGATCCTGCGTCGCCACGCCGACCGGGCAGGTGTTCAGGTGGCACTTGCGCATCATGATGCAGCCGGCGGCGATCAGCGGAGCCGTCGAGAAGCCGAACTCGTCGGCGCCGAGAAGGGCCCCGATCACCACGTCCCGTCCCGTGCGCAGGCCGCCGTCGACCTGCAGCGCGATCCGGCTGCGCAAGCCGTTGCGCACCAGCGTCTGGTGCGTCTCGGCGAGCCCCATCTCCCACGGACTGCCGGCGTGCTTGAGCGACGTCAGCGGCGAGGCACCCGTGCCGCCGTCATAGCCTGAGATCGTGATGTGGTCGGCACGCGCCTTGGCGACGCCGGCCGCAACCGTACCCACGCCCACTTCCGAGACAAGCTTGACGGAGATGTCGGCCGCCGGGTTGACGTTCTTCAGGTCGTAGATCAGTTGCGCCAGATCTTCGATGGAATAGATGTCGTGGTGCGGCGGCGGCGAGATCAGGCCGACGCCGGGCGTCGAATGCCGCGTCTTGGCGATGGTCGCGTCGACCTTGTGGCCGGGCAACTGGCCGCCCTCGCCCGGCTTGGCGCCCTGCGCGATCTTGATCTGGATGACGTCCGAATTGACCAGGTACTCGGTCGTCACGCCGAAGCGGCCCGAGGCGACCTGCTTGATCGCCGAGCGCTCCGGATTGGCCCCGCCGCCGGGCAGCGGCAGGTAGCGGTCCGGCTCCTCGCCGCCCTCGCCGGTGTTCGACTTGCCGCCGATCGCGTTCATGGCCCGCGCCAGCGTGGTGTGCGCCTCGCGCGAGATCGAGCCGAACGACATGGCCCCGGTCGAGAAGCGCTTGACGATTTCGGCGGCGGGTTCGACCTCGTCGAGGGCGACCGGAGACCGGCCGGTTTCGGCGGCCTTCCTGACGCGGAACAGGCCGCGGATCGTCCGCGCCTGCGCGGTCTCGCTGTCGATCTGCCGCGAATACTCCTGGAAGGTCTCCCACGAGCCCTTGCGCACTGCGTGCTGCAGCGTCGCCACCGCGTCGGGCGACCACATGTGCGCCTCGCCGCGCATGCGGAACATGTACTCGCCGCCAACGTCGAGCGCGTTGCGCAGCACCGGATCGTCGCCGAAGGCGTCGCCATGGCGGCGCACGGTCTCGGCGGCGATCTCCTCCAGCCCCACGCCCTCGATCGTGGTCGCGGTACCGGTGAAGTAGCGTTCGACGAAGTCGCTCCTCAGGCCCACGGCGTCGAAGATCTGCGCGCCGCAATAGGACTGGTAGGTCGAGATGCCCATCTTGG
>CAYJMY010000023.1:0-17635 GCA_964371125.1 uncultured Mesorhizobium sp.
GACCCAGACGGCGATGGCCGAGGGTCTCGGCATCTCGCCGTCCTATCTAAACCTCATCGAGCGCAACCAGCGCCCGCTCACCGTGCAACTGATCCTCAAGCTCGCCTCCGTCTACAAGGTGGAGCCGGAGGAACTCCACGGCGAGGCGGGCGGATCGATCGCCGCACTGCGTGAGGTCTTCGCCGATCCGTTGCTTGCCGGCGAACTGCCCGGCGACCAGGAGCTGGTCGAGGTGGCCGAGGCCGCGCCCAACGCGGCGGCGGCGATGGTCAAGCTGTTCCGCGCCTATCGCGAGCAGGCGGAGCGCCTTTCCGACCTGTCGGAGCTGCTCGCCCGCGAGGGACGGGCGACGGCGCTGTCCGCGGCGCGCCTGCCGATCGACGAGGTCCACGAGATCTTCGAGCGCCGGCCGAACCATTTCGCCAACATCGAAGCCGAGGCGGAGGCTTTCAACACGCTGCTCGATCCCGGCGACGACCTGTTCGGCGCGCTGAAGGCCTGGCTGAAGCGGGAGTACGGCATCGTCGTCAAGGCATTGCCGGTTGCCACCATGCCCAACTGGCGCCGCCGCTACGATCGTCATTCGCAGCGCCTGTTCCTATCCGAGCGGCTCTCGCCGTTCGACCAGCTGCGCGAAGTGGCGATGGAAGCCTGTCTCATCCGCATGACGGTGGCGGTGGCGGGCGAGATCCAGGCGCTCAAGCTGTCGTCCGACGAGGCACGGCGGCTGGCGCGCTTCGAGCTCGGCCGCTACGCCGCGCATGCGCTGATGATGCCCTATCCCGCCTTCCAGGCGGCGGCGATCAGGGCGCGCTACGATGTCGACGTGCTGCGATCGCGCTTCGGCGTCTCCTTCGAACAGGCCGCCAACCGGCTGACCATGCTGCAGCGGCCGGGCGCATCCGGCGTGCCGTTCTTCATGCTCGAGGTCGACAATGCCGGCCACCGGTTCCGCAAGGCCGGCGCCCAGGGCTTTCCGCAGAGCCGCTTCGGCGGCGGCTGCCCCAAGCTCGCCATACACGCCGCCTTCGGCCAGCCCGGGCAGATCCTGGTCGAAGCGGTCGAAATGCCCGACGGCGCAGAGTTCCTGACCATCGCGCGGACCCTCGAAGGGCCTCAGGGCGCGTTCAACGAGCGGCCGCGGCGCACGGCGCTTCTGCTCGGCTGCGACATCGGATTCCGCGACGAGATCGTCTATGGCGCGGCGCTGCCCGCGGCCCCTCCGGCGTCCGGCGGCAAGCCGGGCCAGGTTTCCGCAACCCCGGTCGGCCCCGCCTGCCGTCTCTGCGAGCGGTCAGGCTGTCTCGCCCGCGCCGAGCCGCCCGTCACCCGCCCTCTCGGCCTGGACGAGATGGTAACGGGGCTTTCCGCATTTGACTTCCGCTAGAACGAATGGCGAAACTGACCATGAATCCGGAAATGGAGGACGGTATGGTGCGGAGGCTTTTCGAGCTGAAGGTGACGCTCCTGGACGTCGAGCCGGTTGTCTGGCGCGCGATGACGGTCTCCGACGACATGCCGCTCTATGAAGTCGGCGCCGCGATCATCGGTGCAATGGGATGGCATGCCAGCCACATGTTCGCTTTCGAGTTCGAAGGCGGTCGCTATGACATCAAGTTCGACGACGAACTGGATCTCGAAGACAGCCTCGACATGGAAGGCGTCCTGGCCAGCGACGTCCTTTCCACCGGCATCCGGTTCGGCTTCCAGTACGATTTCGGCGATGATTGGTGGCACGAGGTCGAAGTTGTCGCCGAAATGCCGATCGCGACCGGCGACAAGCCTCCGCGCTGCCTGGCGGGCGAAAATGCCTGCCCGCCGGACGATAGTGGCGGGCCACCCGGTTTCGAAGCAATGCGGGAGGCCCTGGCTGACCCGGACGATCCGGAACACGACGAGATCAAGGAGTGGCTCGGCGACTGGAAGCCGTCGGATTTCAGCGTCGAACGCGCAAACAAGGCGATCCGAAAGGCGATCAAGGCCTACACGACGTGAAGCATAGCGTTCTCGGTCGTCGGATCGGAGCGGGGCTCCCCTCACGTCGAACCGGATACGCTACGAGCGCCCCATCGCCCCGAAGCCATGGCCTTCCACGGCGCGCGACGAACCGCCCGTCACCCGCCTCTCGCTCCCGGCGATGGTGATGGGGATGAGGGCTTTCGATTTCAGGTGAGGCGACAACGCTCAACGATCATCCATGACGCTTTCGATGTTGCGTCGACCATCGACAACGGCGGAGATCAACACCTGATCTTCGGGTTCGTCGTAACGGTAGAATACGATGTGGTTTCTGAATATGACGCAGCGGTAGCGTTCATTGTAGATGCGCCCGGACAGCGGGAACTCGATCAAACGTCCGCACGCCAACTCGATCCCCTCGATTTATTTTACGGCAGCCGCCGGGTTCTCGCGGGCGATGAAATCCAACAACTCGCGAAGATCGCCTCTCGCCTGGTCGAGCCAGACGACTTCACGCGCCATACCGTGCCTTCAACTCTGCCATGAAATCTGCGTGAGGCGTCAAGCCGCCTGTAACTTCGGCGGCCGCCAGTTTCGCATCGATCTTCTTGCGCAGTGCCATCTTCATCAGTGCGCGAGCGATTTCCTCCTGCTCATCCTCTGGCAGGGTTTCCACTTCCCTGAGGGCGTCCTTTAGGGTCTGGTTCATGATGGCTCCGGTGCCATCCTCCATACCGCAGAAGGCCGAGAAATGGAACGGCGCACTACATCGCGCGCCGGTTCACCCAATCTCCACCACGACGTTGCCGATGATCTTGCCGCCTTCGATCGCCTCGTGGGCCTCGGCGATGGCGTCGAGCGGGAAGCGTGCGCCGATCGAGTGCCGCAGCCGTCCTTCGCGCAGCAAAGCCTGGAGGTCGGCGATCGCTGCGACGCGGTCGGCCGGTGTCAATTCGTAGACGACGAACATCTGCAGCGTCAGGCTGCCCCACAGCATGGCGGGGAAGTTCAGCGGGACGTCGGCGGCGACGTTCGAGCCGTAGCAGACCAGTTTTCCGTGCGGCGCCAGCACACCCTCGGACAGGAGTTTCGCCGTCGAGGAGAAGTCCATATCGATGATGGCGTCGGCGCCGCGGCCGCCGGTCAGTTCCTTGACCCGCGCGGAGACGTCCTCGGACTTGTAGTCGATGACTTCGGCAGCACCCGCGGCGCGCGCATGGCCGGCACGCTCGGCCGAAGCCGTGCCGAGGACGCGGGCGCCGCGCAGCGTCGCAATCTGCGTGACATAGTGGCCGACCGCCGCCGCCGCTCCGGTGACGAGGATGGTCTTGCCCCTGCATGGCTCGATCAGGCGAACGGCCTGCACGGCGGTCAGCCCCGGAATGCCCATGCACGCGCCGGCGGCGAAATCGGTGTCGTCGTCGAGCGCCACGGCCTGGGCCTCCGGCACGACGATGTATTCGGCCGCCGTGCCGAAGGCGCGCTTCCATTGGCCGTTCCAGATCCACACCCGTTCGCTGATGCGGCTCTTGTCGACGCCCTCGCCGACCGCGTCGACGATTCCGGCGCCGTCGCTGTGCGGGATGATGCGGGGAACGGCGAGCGGCCGGCGCATACGGCTCTTAACGTCCGACGGATTGGCGCCCGAGACGTGCAACTGCACGCGGACCTCGCCGCGACCCGGCTCGGGCGTCTGCATCTCGCCGACGGTCAGCACGTCGCGCGCCGTTCCGTTCTTCTCGTACCAGGCAGTCTTCATGTCACGTCCTCCCGTCTCCTTCCCGAAGGAGACCAGAACCGGGCGGCGCGGGCAATCGCGGCGACCGGCGTTGCCATAAGATTCTCGGGGCGCTGGACCACGCCATCGCCGTGTCGTTCAAATAGGCGGAGGAGCGAACGGCCCGCTGCCGATTGCCCCCTGTCCGACCGGCGCCTGTCCATGACCGAAAGCCCATCCCAGACAAGCCTCGCGCCCACGGCGCACGCGCCGCGCCGCGAGGAGCGGCTGGGATTCCTGCTCGTCTTCCTCTCGGCCCTCATCTGGAGCTTCGGCGGCGCGATCGCGCGCTTCATTTCGGTCGACGACAGCTGGACGACGGTCTTCTGGCGCTCCGTCTGGGCGGCGGCGTTCCTCGTCGCCTTCATGCTGTGGCGCGACGGCGGGCGGGGCATGATCGCCCTGTTCAGGGGGATGGGGCTGCCCGGCCTGGTCGTCGCGCTGTGCTTCGCCACGGCTTCGACGTGCTTCGTCGTCGCGCTTGGCTACACCACCGTCGCCAACATCGTGCTGATGCAGGCCGGCGTGCCCCTGATCGCCGCGCTGATCGGCTGGATCGCGTTCCGCGAGCGCGTCTCGGGGATCACCTGGGCGGCGATTGCCGCGGTGATCGCGGGCGTCGCGATCATGGTCTCGGACTCCTTCGGCGGCCGCGTCTCGCCGGTCGGCGACGGGCTGGCCCTGCTCATCGCCTTCGCCTTTTCCACGGCGACCGTCGTCACCAGGCGATTTGCCCATGTGCGCATGACCCCGGCGACATGCACGGGGACGGTCATCGCCGCGGCGTTTGCCGCGACGCAGGCCTCCTCGTTTGCCGTCGGCTCCGTCGACATGGCCTGGCTGTTCGCCTTCGGCGCGCTCAACCTCGGGCTCGGCCTGGCATTGTTCGCCACCGGCGCACGGCTCATTCCCGCGGCCTTCGCCGCGCTGCTGGGCACGTTCGAGACGATCCTCGGGCCGATCTGGGTGTGGCTGATCCATGCCGAGGTGCCTTCGGCGCGCACGATCGTCGGCGGCGGCGTCGTCTTCGCCGCGCTGCTCGTCCACATCGGCCTCGAATTTAAGCGCCAGGCGCGGCCGCAACGGCCCGGCCTGACCGGAATGCCGAACCCCCATTGACAATTTCGTGAACGAACGGGCAGCTTAGGGCATCTTCAACAGCCAGACAGGCTCATCTTGCCCTTAGAAAGCGCCGGCACGCTCGATGCCGGAAACCGGAAGTCCCATCCTCACGCCGCGGCGACAGCCCCAGACGGCGGTGAATCTCCCCCAAAAACCGCCGCGGTCTCCTCCTTCATCTCGCCGGACCACGAAGCCGAATACAAGGCCTTCGTCGACAAGCACCCGGACATCGAGGCGGTCGAGTTCCTGCTCGTCGACCCGAACGGCGTCATGCGCGGCAAGTGGGGACCGGGTGACGCGCTGAAGAAGGCCTTCCAGGAAGGCGTAAACTTTCCGATGTCGCTGCACGGCCTCGACGTCTGGGGCCGCGAGGTCGTCGAAACCGGCCTGCACATCGAGACCGGCGACCAGGACGGCTACTGCCGCGCCACCCGCGGATCGCTGTCCATCGTGCCGTGGGCCAAGCGCAAGACGGCGCAGGTCCTGCTGCAGACGTTCACGCCGGAGGGCGAGCCGTTCCTCGCCGATCCCCGCCAGGTGCTGAAACGCAAGGTCGCCGAGGTTCAGGCGAAGGGCTTCTTCCCGGTCGTCGCCTTCGAACTCGAATTCTACCTGCTCGATCCCGAGATCGAATGGACCGACGGCATGCCCGGACCGGTCGGGGCGACGGCGGGACCCGACCGCCTGCGCATGTACGGGCTCGACGATCTCGCCGAGCATGCCGAACTGTTCGACATGATCCGCGATGCGGCGAGCGCGCAGAAGCTGCCCATCGACACGATCATCAAGGAGGCGGCCCCAGGCCAGTTCGAGGTGAACCTCAAGCATCGCGCCGATCCGCTGCGCGCCGCCGACGACGTCATCATGCTGCGCCGCATCGTGCTCGGCTGCGCCCGCGCCCACGGGCTGACGGCGACCTTCATGGCCAAGCCGTTCCTCGAATTCGCCGGCAATGGCATGCACGTGCACGCCTCGATCCTCGATCGCGACGGGCGCAACATCTTCGGCGGTCCGGGCGGCCGCAAGACGCTGGAATCGTCGGTCGCCGGCCTGCTGCGCACCATGCCGGAATCGCTCCTGCTCTTCATCAACACCTGGAACGGCTTCCGCCGCATCACGCCGGGCTCCTACGCGCCGACACGCGCGGTGTGGGCGGAAAACAACCGCTCGGTGGCCTTGCGCATCCCGGTATCGAACGACGACAACCGGCGCGTCGAACACCGCATCGCCGGCGCCGACGCCAATCCCTACCTGGTCATGGCGGCGCTGATCCAGGGCATGGTCGAAGGCATCGAGAACGGCGAGACGCCGCCGCCGCCGGTGCAAGGCAACGCTTACGACGAGGATGGCCTGTCGCTGCCCGACGACATGGACGACGCCCTGCAGCTCATGGAGAAAAGCGCATTCGTCGATCGCGCCCTCGGACCATTGCTGGCAAAGGTCTACCGCGACCTGAAGCGCGCCGAGATCGTCGCCTTCTGGAGCGAGATCACGCCTCTCGAGCGAACGACTTACCTGTAGACCCGGCGCGCAGCATTCGTGCTTGTCGCACTGCGGAAAGGCCAATAGGCTTGTTGAAAATACCCGGCCGTGATGGACCGCTGAGCGAGCCGGGAGAAGGAACACACAGAGGAGAATACCAATGAAGCACGCACTCTTCCGGCTCGCTGCAGCGACGGCGGTCTCCGCCTTGCTCACGGCGGGCGCCCTTGCCCAAGAAAAGGTCGTCAACGTCTACAACTGGTCGGACTACATCGACGAGTCGATCATCGACGACTTCACCAAGGAGACCGGTATCAAGGTCGTCTACGACGTCTTCGATTCCAACGAGATCCTCGAGACCAAGCTGCTCGCCGGCGGTACCGGCTACGACATCGTCGTCCCGACCGGCGCGTTCCTCGCCCGCCAGATCGAGGCCGGCGTCTTCCAGAAGCTCGACAAGTCGAAGCTGCCCAACCTCGCCAACATGTGGGACGTCGTCGCGGAGCGCACGGTCAAGTACGATCCCGGCAACGAGTACTCCATCAACTACATGTGGGGCACCGTCGGCATCGGTTACAACGTCAAGAAGGTGCAGGAAGCGCTCGGAATCGAGAAGATCGACAGCTGGGATGTCTTCTTCAATCCCGAGAAGCTGTCGAAGCTGGCCGACTGCGGCGTCTATGTCCTCGACTCGCCGAGCGACATCCTGCCGACGACGTTGAAATATCTCGGCATGGATCCCGAGGCCACCAGCGCCGACGACTTCGCCAAGGCGGAAGAGGCGATGATGAAGATCCGCCCCTTCATCCGCAAGTTCCACTCGTCCGAATACATCAACGCGCTGGCCAACGGCGACATCTGCCTGGCGGTCGGCTGGTCAGGCGACGTCTTCCAGGCACGCGACCGCGCGGCGGAAGCCGATCAGGGCGTCGTCGTCGACTATGTGGTGCCGCAGGAAGGCGCTGAGATGTGGTTCGACCAGATGGCGATCCCCGCGGATGCGAAGCATCTCGACGAGGCCCACGCCTTCCTGAACTACCTCATGAAGCCCGAAGTCATCGCCAAGGCATCGAACTACGTCTACTACGCCAATGGCAACAAGGCGTCGCAGGCCTTCATCGAGAAGGACATCCTCGAGGATCCGGCCATCTACCCGGACGAAGCGACGCTGGCGAAGCTGTTCACCGTCTCTCCCTACGATCCCAAGACGCAGCGTATCGTGACGCGCACCTGGACCAAGATCGTAACCGGCCAGTAGGCGGTTCAAGAGGCCCGGCGGCGACACCGCCGGGCCTGTTTTCCTTCCGGGGCGGACAGGGGACGGAGCAGGACATGCAGTCGCTCGGCAGCATTCGCAGGGATTTCGCGCCGTGGAATGATCCCGCGGCCAAGCCCTACATCGTATTCGACCAGGTGACGAAAAAGTTCGGCGACTTCACCGCCGTCAACAACCTCTCGCTTTCCATCTACGAACGCGAATTCTTCGCTCTGCTCGGCGCGTCCGGCTGCGGCAAGTCGACGCTGCTGCGCATGCTCGCCGGCTTCGAGGAGCCGACTTCAGGCCGCATCCTGCTCGACGGCCAGGATCTGCGCGGCATCCCGCCTTACCGGCGGCCGGTCAACATGATGTTTCAATCCTACGCGCTGTTCCCGCATATGACCGTGGAGGCGAACATCGCCTTCGGTCTGAAACAGGAGGGAATGGCGGCCTCAAAGATCGCCGAGCGCGTTGCCGAGATGCTGAAACTGGTCAAGCTCGAGCAGTTCGCCAAGCGCAAGCCGCACCAGCTTTCCGGCGGCCAGCGCCAGCGCGTGGCGCTGGCGCGCTCCGTCGCCAAGCGGCCGAAGGTGCTGCTGCTCGACGAACCGCTCGGCGCCCTCGACAAGAAGCTGCGCGAAGAAACCCAGTTCGAACTGATGGACCTGCAGCAGAAGCTCGGTCTGACCTTCGTCGTCGTCACCCACGACCAGGAAGAGGCGATGACCATGGCTGACCGCATCGCCATCCTCGACAAGGGCGAGGTGATGCAGGTGGCGACGCCTGCGGAGGTCTATGAGGCGCCGGGCTCGCGTTTCGTCGCCAACTTCGTCGGCAATGTGAACATGTTCGAGGGTACGGTGACCGCCCGCGACGCAGCGGGCGCCAGCATCAATAGCGACAGCGGCATTTCGATCAGGACCGAGAACGCAGGCGACGCCCAGTCGGGAGCGAAGGTCGCCTATGCCGTGCGGCCCGAGAAGATCAAAGTATCGTCGCGGCCGCCGATGGACACCGCCAGCAACGCCGCCGAGGGCGAAATCTACGACATCGCCTATTTCGGCGACATGACCGTTTACTACGTGAAGCTCGGCAACGGCCTCGTGGTCAAGGCGGCCTCGCTCAACAGCGCCCGTCTCACCGATGATCCGCTGACCTGGAACGACCGTGCGTGGATTTCCTTCAAGCCGGATTCCGGCGTCGTGCTGACGCGATAGGAGCGGGCGATGTCGAACGCCGTCTTGTCGCAGACCGAAGCGTCGACCGGCGCCGATGCCGGGCTCGGAACGAGGCTCCTCCGCGCGGTCGCCGGGAGACTGGTGATCGCCGTACCGTATCTCTGGCTGCTGCTCTTCTTCCTCATCCCCTTCGTCATCGTCTTCAAGATATCCCTGTCGCAGACGGCGATCGCGATGCCGCCCTACGTGCCGGTCTTCGACCTGTCGGAAGGGATATCCGGCCTCTTCGCCAGCCTCCGGGAATTGTCTTTCGAGAACTACCTGTGGCTCACCGAGGACACGCTCTACTTCAACGCCTATATCTCCAGCCTGATGATCGCCGGGGCGTCGACCTTCCTCACGCTGCTCGTCGGTTATCCGATCGCCTATGGCATGGCGCGGGCGCCGGCGACGTTGCGGCCGGTGCTTCTCATGTTGGTCATCCTCCCCTTCTGGACGAGCTTCCTGATCCGCGTCTATGCCTGGATCGGCATCCTCAAGCCTGAAGGCCTTCTCAACCAGTTCCTGCTTGCGATCGGCGTCATCGACCAGCCGCTGATCATCATGAACACGCATTCCGCGATCTTCATCGGTATCGTCTACTCATACCTGCCGTTCATGGTCCTGCCGCTCTACTCGGCGCTGGAGAAGATGGACTATTCCCTGATCGAGGCCGCCCAGGATCTCGGCTGCCCGCCGACCTCCGCGTTCTGGAAGATCACCTTCCCACTATCGCTGCCGGGCGTCGTCGCCGGCTGCCTCCTGGTTTTCATCCCCGCCGTCGGCGAGTTCGTCATCCCCGACCTGCTCGGCGGATCGCAGACCCTGATGATCGGTAAGACGCTGTGGAACGAGTTCTTCGCCAACCGGGACTGGCCTGTCTCGTCGGCGGTGGCCGTCATCCTG
This sequence comes from uncultured Mesorhizobium sp., assembly GCA_964371125.1. GTDB lineage: Bacteria > Pseudomonadota > Alphaproteobacteria > Rhizobiales > Rhizobiaceae > DUSC01. Next base: position 9,722 of record CAYJMY010000023.1, read on the forward strand.
CTCCTGCTGCTCGTCGTGCCGATCGTCCTCTTCCAGAACGCGCAAGCCCGCGCGCAGGAACAGGGGCGCTGACATGAACGCCTCGCTGAGCAGGTTCAATATCGTCTCGATCGTGCTGGGATTTGCGTTCCTCTACCTGCCGATCGTGCTTCTGGTCGTCTTCTCGTTCAACGAATCGAAGCTGGTGACCGTCTGGGGCGGGTTCTCGACCAAATGGTACGTGGCGATGTTCCAGAACCAAGGGCTGATGGACGCCGCCTGGGTCACCGCCCGCGTCGCCTTCATCTCCGCGACGGTTGCCACGGTTCTCGGCACGATGGCGGCACTGGCGCTGACGCGCTATACCCGCTTCCGGGGACGCATCCTGTTCTCGGGCATGGTTTTCGCCCCCCTCGTCATGCCGGAGGTCATCACCGGCCTGTCACTGCTCCTGTTGTTCGTTTCCATGGGGCTCGACCGAGGCTTTCTGACGGTTACCCTCGCGCACATCACTTTCACCATGTGCTTCGTCGCCGTCGTGGTGCAGTCGCGGCTCATCACCTTCGACCGCTCGCTCGAGGAAGCGGCGATGGACCTCGGCGCGACGCCGGTGAAGACATTCTTCCAGGTGACGCTACCGGTCATCCTGCCGGCGATCATTTCGGGTTGGATGCTGGCCTTCACTCTCTCCCTCGACGACCTGGTCATAGCCTCCTTCACATCGGGTCCGGGCGCTACCACGCTGCCAATGAAGATCTACAGCCAGGTGCGGCTCGGTGTGACGCCGGAGATCAACGCCGTCTGCACGCTGCTGATCGCGGTCGTGGCTGTCGGCGTGATTGCGGCGGCCATCGTCAACAAGCGGCGGGAGGTGCAGCGCCAGCGCGACGAGCAGGCCGCGCAGCGCGGGTAGCCGCGGCGCCTCGCGCCATGCCGCGCGTCAGCCGCGGGGCGGCCGCAGCAGATAGACGACGATCCAGATCGGCACGATGATCATCGAGCCGAGCACGAGGTTGGGCACGGCCCACTGCACGCCGCTCTCGAGCAGTTCAAGCGCACGTTCCTCGGTCAGCCCGACTTTGGCGAATACGTCCGCCGCCGTAATGTCGACCGCGGAAAGACCTGCCCCGGTGATCAGCGAAACGACGGCAATCTTGAAAGTGGCCGAAAGCAGCCTGAACACCGATTCCCCTCTTGCCCACGGCGGAAAATTCTATCCCGATTCGCCGGCGAATTGAATCGGCGCTCAGTCGGCGGTCGCGGACGCGTCGGACGCCGGCACCACGAAGGGCTTCGACCACGAACCGCCGACGAAGAAGGATACGCCGGGCGGAGGAGGGGATTGCGCGTCGCCTACGGAGGCAATCGATCCCGACAGCGCCAGGCCACCGGCCGACGGGATGATTCCGGAAACAGATACGGTCGCAGTCGCGGCGCGGATTTCGGCCTTGGCAATCCGCGCTACGCCCTTCGAGACGGTGGCCTTGATCTCGACGCCCTTCACGGACAGCGAACCTTTCGCGACCTCATCAAGGGCGAAGAAATCGCCCTCGGCGAGGCGCTCGACGAAGGCGGCGAGGTCCAGCTTCTGGATGATGCCTTCGCCGAAGTTCGCCGAAAACGACCCTTCGCCTCTCGCGAGGATCTCGGTCCAGGTCCCCGCGGGCGCCTTGATCATGGCGGAGACGTTGCCCTTGGCTGCGGGGAGGATCCTGAGGAGCGGCGCGAACGCGGTAACGATGCCCCCGTCGATCTCCTCGCCGAGAAAGCGGACTTCGACGACGTCGCCTTCCGGCTTGCTGTCGATACGGACGCTGGCTTGCACTTTTCCACCGAAGGCGGCCGCATCGGAGACATCGAAGGCGGCGTGCCCGCGCTTCACCCGCGCGGTCGCAGCAACGTCCTCCAGGGCGATCGGTCCGGACGTGGCACGCTCGGCGGACAGTCGTAGATCGAGGTCGATGCGGTGGGCGAGGTCAGCGTCGGCGCCGCCGGAAAGGCTTGCGGGGCCGTCCGCTGCGCCGAAGGCGGACAGGAAGGAGCGAAGATCGAGGGTCTCGAAAGCCAGCGTTCCCGAAAGGGCCGGAGTCCGTTCGGCCCATGCGAATTCAAGCACTCCGGTGCCGGGATTTCCGTCGATGGACATTCGCGCGTCCTCGAGCTTCAGCCGCTGCCGGTTTCCCGCGATCTTTCCTTCTATCGACACCGCGCCGATCTGCGAACCCGGCGCGGTTTCAGACGCCGACCACTCGACCACGCGGCGCAGCGACGGCGAGGCGAACCTTGCCGATCCGGCAAAGAATGTGTCGCCCGAAAGATTTGCCGTTCCATCGAAGGCGAACGACACGGGAGCCGATTTGAGGTTCACCGACAGTGGCCCCGTGCCTCCGGCAAAGAGGACCAGCGGACGCTCCGCGGCGATTTCCAGGGCAATGCCCTCGCCACGCCAGATCCCCGTCATCGATAGCCGTGAAGGCCGGTCGAGGGCGGCCCAGTCGAGACTCCCGGCGACACTCGTCACCAGATCCTCGTCCTTGCCCGACCTCGCCGTCACGACTCGCCCGTCGACCACCTGGATAGTACCGAAGGGATCGCGAGGCAGGGCGCTGGCGTCCGGATTCACCGGATCGCGCGCGATGACGTCTCGCGCGTCTTCGATCGAACGTGCGATCCGGCCGCCGACCGGTGAGGTGGAAAGGCCGACGTCGCCGGCACCAGACGCAAGCCGGATGGTCGGCCTGACGAGCCGGGCGGTCGAGAAGAGGACGTCGCCCCTGAGCGCCGCGAAAGGCGACAGGTCGATCTCGACTGTCTCAGCCGTTATCACGGGTCTGCGCTGCGGATCGAACCATCCCGACAGCGTCACCTCGCGCAGGACGGCGCGGAGTGGCCAGACCTCGATTTCCGGGGCGGCGCCGAGTTCGACGCGGTAGCCGCTCCAGGCGCTGACCTCGAGCGCGATGCGGTCGCGGACGATCTGGGTGGAGGCGACATAGGGCAGCGCCGCGATCAGCGCGGCGGCGATGACGAGCATCCCGCCGACGATCCACAAACCGTACCTGGCCAAGTTGGACGCCATCGTGCTCCATCGCGCCGAGCGCAGTCGGCCTCGTTCCCGACGGTGCGATCTCGCTCCGTCGGGTTTACCCGACCGGACCGGCTTTTCAAGTCATTGTGTCGGGGCAATGGCGGTGCGCATCGGGCGTCCCGCCATTCAACCGATTGAACGCAGGCGCCCAACCGGCCGACGTCTTGCCCATCCGTGCGACCGCATGACATAACCGCGCGCCTATCGTGGAGGTTCTCGAATGTCAGCAAACGCACCGCTCTGGACGCCGTCCGCCGCCGATGTCGCAGCCGCATCGATAACGTCGTTCATGGCGGAGGCCTCGGCGCGGAGTGGCCGCAGCCTGTCGGACTACGCCGGCCTGCATCGCTGGTCGATCGAAGACCGCAAGGGCTTCTGGGACATGGTCTGGGACGTCTGCGGCGTCGTCGGCGAGAAGGGAGAACGCATCCTCGTCGACGGCGACCGGATGCCGGGCGCGCAATTCTTCCCCGATGCGCGGCTGAACTTCGCCGAGAACATGCTGCGCAAGCGCGACGCCGGCGACGCGATCGTCTTCAAGGGCGAGGACAAGGTCTCCCGCCGAGTCTCGTGGGACGAATTGCGTGCGCTGGTCTCCAGGATGCAGCAGGTGTTCGCGGCCGCCGGCGTGAAGTCCGGAGACCGCGTCGCGGCGATGATACCGAACATGCCGGAGGCCGTTGCCGGCATGCTCGCCGCCGCCTCGATCGGCGCCATATGGTCTTCGTGTTCTCCTGACTTCGGCGAGCAGGGCGTGCTCGACCGCTTCGGCCAGATCGAGCCGGTCGTCTTCATTGTTCCCGACGGCTACTGGTACAACGGCAAGGCGATCGAGGTCGGCGCCAAGGCGGCTGCGATCGCCGCGCGCCTGCCGACGGTGCGCAAGGTGCTCGTCGCCGACTATCTCGGCCGGGCCTCCCAGGCCGCTGCCGGCATCCCCGGCGCCGAGACGCTGGCGGCGGCCTGTGGCCGCTTCGAGGCCAAAGACGTTGCCTTCACGCGACTGCCGTTCGCCCATCCTCTCTACATCCTCTACTCCTCCGGCACGACGGGCATACCGAAGTGCATCGTCCATTCGGCCGGCGGCACGCTCCTGCAGCATCTGAAGGAGCATCGCTTCCATGCGGGGCTGCGCGAGGGGGACCGGTTCTTCTACTTCACCACCTGCGGCTGGATGATGTGGAACTGGCTCGTCTCCGGCCTGGCCTCCGGCGCGACACTGCTGCTTTACGACGGATCGCCCTTCCATCCGGACGGAAACGTGCTGTTCGATTTCGCGCAGCAGGAGAAGATGACCTACTTCGGCACATCGGCGAAGTTCATCGACGCGGTGCGCAAGGCCGGTCTGCGGCCGATCGAGACGCACGACCTGTCGACGGTGCGCACGATCTCCTCGACCGGGTCGCCCCTGTCGCCGGAGGGCTTTGCCTTCGTCTACGACGGCATCAAGAAGGACGTGCACCTGGCGTCGATCTCGGGCGGGACCGACATCGTTTCCTGCTTCGTCCTCGGCGTGCCGGTGATGCCGGTCTGGATCGGCGAGATCCAGGGCGCGGGCCTGGGCATGGCCGTCGACGTATGGGACGACGATGGGCGGCCGGTCCGCCGCGAGAAGGGCGAACTCGTCTGTACGAAGGCGTTCCCGTCCATGCCCGTCGGCTTCTGGAACGATCCGACGGGCGAGAAGTACCATGCGGCCTATTTCGACCGGTTCGACAATGTGTGGTGCCATGGCGACTTCGCCGAATGGACCGAGCACGACGGCATGATCATCTACGGCCGCTCGGACGCGACCCTCAACCCGGGCGGCGTGAGGATCGGCACGGCGGAGATCTACAACCAGGTGGAGCAGTTGCCCGAGATCGTCGAGGCGATCTGCATCGGCCAAGACTGGGACGACGACGTGCGCGTCGTGCTGTTCGCCAGGCTGGCGCCTGGCGCGGTCCTCGACGAGGAACTCGAGAAGAAGATCCGCACCAAGATCCGCACTGGCGCTAGTCCGCGGCATGTGCCGGCGAAGATCATCGCGGTCGCCGACATTCCGCGCACCAAGTCCGGAAAGATCACCGAGCTCGCCGTTCGCGACGTGGTCCACGGTCGCCAGGTGAAGAACCGCGAGGCGCTGGCCAATCCGGAAGCGCTGGAATTGTTCAGGGGACTGGTCGATCTGGAGAAATGAACGGCGCCGACCCGTCAGGGTTAACGGATCGTGAAGCCGAAATTTACCTAGATTTCAAGGCTGGTACGAATTGGTAAACTACCGGACATCCGGGTAAGGTTTTGTTAACGCGGCGTGCCGATAGTCGTGCGTAACTTGAGGGAGTAATTCCCGCTTTCGCCCCCGGAAGCCAGTTCGCTCAAGCCCCGTTGTCACAGCAGAATTACTTTCAAGGCGCCACCCTGGGCGCCTTTTTTCTTTTCGGGACTTGCCGCGGAAAAGTTCTTCGCCGGCAACCGGACGACACCGGCTAAAGGGACGCTTCCTTGTCTGCGGCCAGCGCGTTCGACAGCAATACCACCGGTGCCAGCGCCGTCACGATGATCAGGATCGCCGCCGGCGCGGCCTCCTCGACGACCGCGCGCGAGGCGTTCTCGTAGACGCTGGTGGCCAGCGTATTGAAGCCGAACGGCCTGAGCAGGATCGTGGCCGAGAGTTCCTTGACCGTGTCGACGAAGACGAGGACAGCGGCGGTGAAGATCGCCGGCCGCAACAAGGGCAGCAGCACGCGGCCAGCACTTCGCGACGGACTCTGGCCGAGGCTGCGCGCCGCCTCGTCGAGATTGGCAGGCAGTTTCTCGAGGCCGGAGCGAATCGCCCCTTCGGCGAGCGCGACGAAGCGGATCGTGCAGGCAAGGACCACGGCCGCCGAGGTGCCGGTGAGCAGCAGCCCCGTCGACATGTCGAGATAGGCGCGGGCGATGGCATCGACAGTGTTGTCGAAGCGCGCCAGGGCGAAGAGGAGGCCAAGGGCGAGGATCGTGCCGGGCAGGGCGTAGCCGATCGAGGCGAGGCGGACCATCGCGCCGATCGGGCGCGTCCTGACCAGCCTAACCGCGTTGAGAAGGACGAGAGCGATCACGATCGTCAGCACGGCCGTCAGCGTCGCCGTGGTCACCGAGTTCAACAGCGCCGAACCGAGTTCGGGTGAGAAGAAGCGGTCCAGCCTGCGCGAAGCATAGGCGCCGAACACGTAGATCGGAATGCCGAAGCCGAACAGCACCGGCAGGGCGACGGCAGCCGTGGCGGTGACCGCCCCGGCGCCGTGCAGCACGACGCGCGGCGGGCGCGCCTTCATGTGCGTGGCGCGCCCGGTGTGGAAACGCTGCTGCCGCCGCGCCCTCTGCTCGACGACAAGAAGCACGAAGACCAGGGCGAGCATCACCATGGCGATCTGCGCCGCGCCTTCCAGGCTGCCGCGGTTGAGCCAGGTGGAAAAGACCGAGAATGTGAGCGTGCGTACGCCGAGATACTCGGAGGCGCCGATGTCGTTGATCGTCTCCATGAGCACCAGCACCGTACCGGCGGCGATCGCCGGCCGCGCGACGGGGAGGAGAATCCTCCAGAACACCTTGCCCGGGCCGGCGCCGAGCGTGCGCGCGACATCGGCGATGTTGCGCCCCTGGAGCAGGAAGACGACGCGCGACGTCAGGTAGACGTACGGGTAGAGCACGCAGGACAGGACGACGGCGGCCCCCGGCGTGGAGCGGATTTCGGGGAACCAGTAGTCGTGGATCGACGTGAAGCCGAATACGGCCCGCAGCAGCCCCTGCACCGGGCCGGTGAAGTGGAAGAACTCGGCGAAGGCGTAGGCGGCGAGATAGGGCGGCACCGCGAGCGGAAGGACGAGCGCCCATGAAAAGAGACGGCGCAGCGGGAAGTCGTAGCCAACGATCAGCCATGCACTGGTGACGCCGATCGATACCGTGCCGACGGATACCAGGAGGAGGAGGTAGATCGTCGTCGCGATGGCGCCGGGAAGCACCGTGGACGCGAGATGCGGCCAGTCGCTCGCGTCGCCCGACAGCGCGATGGCCACGAGGGTGCCCACCGGCAGAAGCACGATCGCCGAAATGGCGATCGTGGCGGCCCGGACGAACGGGTGGGAGTCGCGGCGGGCACGGCGGCGGTCGACGACGCGGTCGGCGCTTGCGCTTTCCGTTCCGGCGATTGCGCCCGCGCTTCTCGTCAAGTCGGCTCCGGTCGGTTCCCTGTCCCTGCGGCGCTCATACGCCGCCGTGCGCCGGCGTCAAGTCTTGGCCGACAATCAGCTCGACGGGCCGTCGTCGAGGCCGACCCGGTCGACCATCTCCGACGCGGCCTTGCGGTTGTTGGCAATGTCGGCAAGCGGCAAGGTGTCGGCATTGAGCGCGCCGAACGACTTGACGATCTCGGACGGCTCCACACTCGGTTCGGCCGGATACTCGAAGACCTGCTCGGCATAGACCTTCTGCGCATCATGGCTCGACAGGAATTCGATCAGCTTGACGGCGTTGTCGCGGTTCGGGGCGTTCCGGGCGAGCGCGGCTCCGGAGACGTTGACGTGGGTCCGCCCGTTCTCGAAGGTCGGGAACACCACCTTGATGGCGTTCGCCCAGTCCTTCTCCTGTGGCTCCTTCTCGTTCGTCAGCATCAGGCCGACATAATAGGTGTTGCCCAGCGCGATATCGCACTCGCCGGCGTAGATGGCCTTGGCCTGGGGCCGGTCGCCGCCGTCGGGCTTGCGCGCCAAGTTGGCCTTGAGTCCCTTCATCCATTCCTCGGTCCTGGCCTCGCCCCAATGGGCGATCGCCGCCGAGAAGAGGCCGAGATTGTAGTCGTGCTGGCCGGAGCGCATGCAGATCTTGCC
>CAYJMY010000023.1:17645-23414 GCA_964371125.1 uncultured Mesorhizobium sp.
CCCTTCCACTTAGGATCGGCGAGATCGGCGTAGGCGATCGGCTCGTCGCCGACGCGCTCCTTGGAAGCGTAGATCACGCGGCCGCGCCTGGTGAGGCCGAACCAGTGGCCTTCGGGATCGCGGTACTCGGCGGGGATGTTGGCGTTGACGGTCTGGTCGTCGAGCGCCTGGGTGACGCCCTTGGCCTTGGCCGCGGTCAGGCGGGCGATGTCGACGGTCAGGATGACGTCGGCCGGAGAGTTGAGGCCTTCCGCGAGGATGCGGTCCTCCAGTCCCTTGTCGAGGAACAGGACCTCGGTCTTGACGCCTGTTGCGGCGGTGAAGGCGTCGAGGACCGGCTTGATCAGGTCGGGCTGGCGGTACGAGTAGATGTTGACCACGCCGTCGGCGGCAGCGGGACCGGCGACGGCGGCCGCCGCGATCGACGTGCACAGGGCGAGGGCCGCCCGGACAAGATGGAAACGCATTGGGCTCTCCTTGGTATTGCTCTGCCGCGTTCGCCGCGGATTTGTCCGCTTTTTGCGCCACGGGGCCGCGGGGGTCAAGAGAAAGCGCAAGGAATACAATAGTTTAGAAGAATTCTAAAGTGGATGAAAAAATGCAGCTTTACAAGGATTTGCTGACATTTACACTCCGCTTTAAGACGGCGGCGTATTGACGCATCACCAAAAAGTCATTCGGCGAGCACGCGTGTGGAGGGGAAGGTGATCTCCACGAGCGTCCCTTCGCCCGGCGCCGAGGTGATGATGAACTTCGCCCGGTTGGCCTCGACCATCGCCTTGGTCAGCGGCAGGCCGAGGCCGGTGCCGTCGGTGCGGCCGCGCTTCAGCGCACTGATCTGCTTGAACGGCTTCAGCGCCTGCTCGATTTCGGCCTGGGTCATGCCGATACCGGTGTCGCGGACCCGCATGACAACATCGCCCGACGGCTCGTAGGCGGTAGAGACCACCACCTGGCCGCCGGCCTGGGTGTAGCGGATCGCGTTGGACAAGAGGTTCAACGCGATCTGGCGGACGCTGCGCAGATCGGCCACGACCTCGGGCAGCCGCGAGGCGAAGCTCGAGCGGATGATGACGCGCTCGCGGTTCGCCTGCGGCTGCATCATGGCGACCGTCTCGGCCAGCGTGTCGTTGAGAGACACGGCCTCGTAACTCATCTCCTGCTCGCCCGCCTCGATCTTCGAGATGTCGAGAAGGTCGTTGACCAGGTCGAGCACGTGGTTGCCCGAACGGTTGATGTCGCGCAGGTAGTCCCGGTAGCGGTCGTTGCCGATCGGTCCGAACTTCTCGTCCATCATCAGTTCGGAGAAACCGATGATGGCGTTGAGCGGCGTGCGGATCTCATGGCTGACGCGGGCGAGGAAATCGGTCTTCTGCGAGGAGGCGCGTTCGGCCTGGGCGCGCGACTGGGTCAGTTCCTCCTCGGCGCGCTTCCACTGGGTGATGTCGCGCACGACGGCGCAGTAGCCGCCGAGGTTCGGCAGCTTGCCAATGGTCATGAAGAGCGGGATGAAGCGGCCCTGCGCCTCGCGGCCGATCACCTCGCGGCCGTCGTTGAGAACGCTGGCGACCCCGTTCTCGGATAGTCCGTTGAGATAGTCGCGCGCCGCGCGCTGGCTCTCGATAGCGAACAGCGAGGTGAAGGGCTTTCCCGCGACCTCGGCGTTCTCGATGCCGAAAAGGGCCTCGGCCGGACTGCTGATCGAGCGGATCGTGCCGTCGTTGGCGATCAGCACGACGCCGTCGGTCGCCGTGTCGATGATCGTGCGCAGCTCGGCGACCCTGGCCTCCAGCTCGCTCTTCTCCTCGGCGGTGAAACTCGCCGCTGGCGCCAGGACGGGCATGCGCCCGACCTTGCGCAATGCCAGCAGAAGCGCCTTGCCGCCGTTCCACGGCACCGACTGGAGCAGCGCCTCGACCGGGAGTTCCAGGCCGTCGCCGCGTCGCAGACGCAGCTTGCGGTCGGCGCGATCGTTCTCCCCCTCGTCGCGATAGGGATCGCCGAACAGGACGCCGAGGCCGCCGCGTTCGGCAAGCTCCTCGACGGATTCGTAGGCGGTGAACTCGAGGAACTCGCGATTGGCGTAGTGCAGGACATCGCCGGAATGGATCAGCACCGGCACCGGAAGCTTGTCGAGGATCGAGGTATCGACCGCGGGACGCGGGGCGGCGCCCGCCGACGCGAAGGCCGAGGGCAGGAAATCACGGATCGTCGCCGGAACCGGCTCCTCGCGTTCACGTTCCGAGGCCGACGGCTCTTCGCGGTCCCGTTCAGCGGCGGCCGGCTCCTCCGCGAGGACAGGTTCCGCCGGGCGGTCCGTTGCCTCGGCAGCGGCTTGCTCGGGAGAGGCGGTCGCGCCGGCTTCCGCGGCCGCCTCGGGCAGTTCGACGACCTCTTCCGCCGGCTCTTCGGCCTCGCCGGTCAGTTCAACCGGGGCGGCATCCATGACAGTTTCGGGTTCGATCCGCGGCTCCTCCGCGGCACCCTCGGCGGACACGATCTCGTCGTCGCGATCCGGCGCCGGTTGCGGCTCGGTGAGTTCGAAGACCTGCTCTCCGGCGCCGGCCGGCGCGAAGTCGTCGGTCTCGCTCGCCGCGGGGGGTGTCTCGGCTGCGAAGGCCGGCCCCGCTTGCGGTTCGGGCGTCACGGGTTCGGGCGCCTCGGGTTCGGACGTCACGGATTCGGGCGCCATTTCCCGTTCGGCGCGATGCCCGGCGTGTTCGGGTGCCTGCACCTCGACGCTCTCCGGTAAATCCGGCCCGACAGCCGCGGGAAGGTCGGCCCTGGCGGCTTGCGGCTGGTCGTTGTCTCCGGTCACGGGCCTTCCGGCGCTGTCGACCGTGGGGGCGGACCCTTCCTTCTTCAGGCGGTCGCCGATCTCGCGGAAGGCGTTCTTCTCGACCGGCGTGAGACCCTTGTCGTTGGCGGGCTGGCGATGCTCGGCGAGCCTGATGATCTTGTCGCTGAACCGCCGTTCCGGCTTCGGTACGAGCGTCAGCGCCGGCACCTCGCCCTTGAACGGGTCCTCGCGGCGCGGGGGCTCCTCGCTGGCCGGCGGAGCCGGTTCGGCGGCCGCGGGGCCGGCGGTTTCGGGCTCTGCCGCCGACGTCGGCGCTTCCGTTGGAGGGGTGGCAGTTTCCGCTGCCCCGGTCGGCGACGGCTCAGTCGCTTCGGCCGCCTGGGATTTGCCCAAAGACAGGCCGGTGGCGTCCGGATCGATCACCGCGTCCGCCGTCCGCGCCACGCCGAAGCCGCGGAACCCCTCGAAGTTGCGGCTGCGCCCGTAGACGGGCAGGGCGGCGAGGTCGACCGGCACGCGCAGGTCCGTGTCGGCGATCGGCCACAGGACGGAGCGTCCCGACCAGGTGTCGCGGCGTTCGAGCAGTCCGGCGATCTCGCCACCGGGATCGAGGCCGAACGTGGCCGCGACGTCGGCGAAGGTGCGCCCCACGACGTCGGCGGCGGCGTCGCCGACGGCGGCGGCGAATTCGTCCGAGATGGCGCTGAAGCGACCGTCGGCATCCGTACGCCAGACGAAGCGGACGGGTGCGGCGGCGCGGTCGGCGCGCGGCATGGCGACAATCTCGTCAGAAGACGGGATCGCGGCGGCCGGCGTCTCGATGGCAGGCTTGCCGGCAGCGGGTTCTTCGGCCGGGGGCCGCTCCCCGGCTGGTTGTTGCGTGACCTCGGGCGCGGGCTTCGCCTCGGCGGACCGGTCATGGCCGGGTTCGAAGTACCAGCGGTCGTCTTCGCTGGCCTCGTCGCGCTTGCGCGGACCGTCGATCGGCTCCACCGGGGTAGCGCCAGGCGTCGCCACGCTCGGCGGCTCCGCACTGAGCACGGTGTCGAAGGCCGGCGGTATCTCCTCGACGGACTCGACCAGCGGAACGTCGCCGTGAGCGGCCGGCGACGTTGGCGCGGTGGCCGGCGTCGATGCCGCTTCGGGCGTCGGTAGGGATGGAGCCGGCGCAGGCGGAATCTCGCCCGCAGCGGCAGGGGGCGCGGGCTCTACGGCAGGCTGCGGGGTCTCGGCACCCGGGACATTCGCTGCTTCGACGACGGCCGCTGCCGGCTCCTCCTCCATCTCCCCTGTGCCGACCGCGACGAACAGACTGAGCGGCGGGTCGTCGCGCAGCCGCGCCATTCCGGCGGGAATCTCGTCCGCGCCGGCCGTGATCAGCCGCTTGACCAGTCGGTCGTCAGCCGACACCGCTTCCGCCGCGAGTGCCTCCAGCGTCTGCGGGGCGATGCCGAGATCGTCGAAGCCGTGCGATGCGGCTTCGATCCGGCCCTGGCCGTCGACCAGTGCGACATGGTGTCCCGCTTCGCCGAAGCCGCCGATGGCGCGCGCCGCGATCTCCGCGGCCGTGCGCGACGCGCCTTGCGCGAAAGGCGCGGCGAGCAGGATGGCGGGCTCGCCGCCGGGCAGGGCGATTCGGCTGCCGAGGAAGCCGACGGTGCGGCTGGTCATACCCGACGCCAGCCGGACGGTCAGCGGCCGGTCGCTGCCGATCTCGGGAAAACCGGGCGTTGCCATGATCTGGCGCCGCGCGGCGAAGGGCAGTCCGGTCTCGGCGCCCATGATCGATTCGATGTCGGCGTGGCCGAAAAGCGCGGCCCCCGGCCCGTTCGCCCAGATCACTTCGGTGAGGTCGGTTGACAGAATGGCGATCGCGTCGGCCGCGGCGAAGCGGGCGCGCACCTCGTCGAGCACGGCGATGTCGAGGAATGAGTAGTCTCGCTGGGCCATCGGTCAATCGTACTTGGCGCGTCCGGCGCGCTGGTCCGTTAACGCTTCGTTAATAAAAGGTGGAGGTCCGAACGTCCAGAAACAGCGTGTCCGGGGCAAGCTGAATCTGGACCCTTGGTTAATCCGGGGGCATTCGGTTTGGGTGCAATGCAAAATTTATGTTGCAATGCACAACGACATTCCCTATAGTAAGTCTATCACCAAGACGGGCCGATACGAGCCCATCGAGCACGAAAAGGAATCAGGAAATGGCCAAGACCGAGAAAACCACCGACATCCTCGAAACCGCTGCCGCCGCTTTCGACACGTCGAAGACCGTCGACCAGTTCCGCGCCTTCGCCGAGAAGGGCGTCGAGCAGTCGAAGGAAGCCTATGCCAAGCTGAAGGTCGGCGCCGAAGAGGCGCAGAAGACCATCGAATCCACCTTCGAGACCGTCAAGTCCGCTTCCGGCGACGTTTCGATGAAGGCCGTGGCCGCCATGCGCGCCAATGCCGAGGCCGGCTTCAACCATCTCGAGTCCCTGATCGGCGCGAAGTCGCTGTCGGAGATCATCGAACTGCAGACCGCCTTCCTGCGCAAGAACGTCGAGATGGCCGTCGACCAGGCCAAGGACATGCAGGCCGCCGCGACCAAGGCCGCCGACGAAGTCTCCAAGCCGTTCAAGGGTGCCTTCGAGAAGGCGATGAAGGAACTGAAGGTCGCCTGACACGTTGCAGCGACCAGAACTACCCGCGAGCGATATCCTCCTCCCATTGCTCGCGGGACGAGGCCAGCACCTCCTCCCGCTGGTCTTCGATAGGAAAAAGGCCGGACCTCCTCCCCCGGCCTTTTTTCTTGCCTGCATTAAAGCGACGCCGATCCGGCCCCGATGGCGGGTGTGCAACGGTCTTGAATTCTCCACCGTTTGCCCGTATGGACGCATCGCCGGACGGCACGAGGCCTCCCGCGTCGGGATTTCGACGTTTGCGCCTTGAAGTGTGCGGTTGTAGCTCAGCTGGTTAGAGCGCCGGATTGTGGA
>CAYJMY010000023.1:23424-24862 GCA_964371125.1 uncultured Mesorhizobium sp.
GAGGTCGCTGGTTCGATCCCAGCCAACCGTACCATTTCCTTCCATTTCATTCGCCGATGCGAAGAACGCTTGGTCGCAGGCTGCGACCGCTGCGCGCCCAAAATCCAGGCAAACAAAAAGCCCGCCGACGCTGCCGGACGGGCTTTTGGGCAATCCGAAGAATGCGTAGGTTTCAGGCGCCGTGACGGGCAACTCGCTCGATGTCGGCGCGGGTGATGCCCAGATCGTTGAGTTCGCGGGCCGAAAGACGGTTCAGTTCGTTGACGGTGTCGCGGTAGCGGCGCCAATTGCGGAAATTGCGAATAAGGTTCATCTGACCCTCCTATCAATTCGTGTGATGCGTAATTAGGCAGTCGAGCCTACGAATTGAACAGACAGTTTTGCATGGCAACATTGCGCATGCTGCATTGCAACATTCATGAACCGTTAATCTTGGCGAAACCCGTGGATCAGCACCACCGGACCTCCTCCGGCTGATTGGATCAGATCAGGCGCGACACGCTCTAGAAGAGGGAGCCCTGGCCGCCCGTTCCCGGCTCCTTGGAAGAGGTCCGGCCCGTTGGCGGCCGTGCGGCGCGGCCCGGCCCGGGGGCTGCCGCTGGATCGCCGCTATCCGCCGTAGCGGCGGTGACGCCGTCGGCGAACTGGATCGACAACGCCGCGCCGGGCCGAACGGATGCCGCCCGCCGGAGCGGCGTGCCTTCGACGTCGCGGACGACCGCGAATCCGCGTTCGAGGATCGATTGGTAGGAGACGCTCGCCAGCATGCGCTCGTTCTGTGCATGCCGGCGCCGGCGCAGGGCGAGATAGGCGTCCATGGCGCGGACGAGCCGGGCGGCGAAGCGGCCTTCCTCGCGCCGCAACTCCCCGGCGCGCCGGGCGATGGGCTCTATCGTCATGCGCGCGCCGAGCGTGGCAAGCTGGCGGCGGCGCTCGCGCAGGCCGGCGTCCGCGCATTTCGGCAGCCGCGTCCCCGCAACGTCCAGATGGCGGCGCGCCTCGGCGATGCGCCGCGACAGCAACGTCGGCACCAGGCGCGCCGCATCGAGGCGCGCCCGCTTGCGCTCCGTATTGACCTCAAGGCAGCGTGACAGCCGGGCGGTCGCTTCGTCGAAGCGCCGCCGAGGCAGCGCCAGCAGCTGATCGGGCGACGGCAGGGCGCGGGCGGCGGCGCGCAACTCCTGGCGCCTGCGCTCCGCATTGCGCGTCACCGCGCCGGCAAGGCGCGCGGAAAGGCTCGCCACCGTTGCCAGGAGTTCCGCCTTGACCGGCACGGCGATCTCGGCCGCACCGGTCGGCGTCGGGGCACGGACGTCGGCGACGTAGTCGATCAAGGTCCAATCGGTCTCGTGGCCGACCGCGGAGATGACGGGGATGTCTGAGGCGGCGACGGCCCGCGCCAGGCGATAGACGCGGGTCGAATCCAGGATGCCCATCA
>CAYJMY010000023.1:24872-38395 GCA_964371125.1 uncultured Mesorhizobium sp.
CAGGACCTCGTCGTTGAAACCCCACAGATCCTCGAGGCTGCCGCCGCCGCGCGCAACGATCACCACGTCCGGCCTCGGGATCGGTCCGCCGGGTTCGAGCGCGTTGAAGCCCTCGATCGCCGCAGTGACTTCCGCCGCGGCGGTGTCGCCCTGGACGCGCACCGGCCACACCAGGACATGCAGCGGGAAACGGTCGCGGATGCGGTGCAGTATGTCGCGGATCACGGCCCCGGTCGGCGAGGTGACGACACCGATGACGCAGGGCAGGTCGGGCAGCAGCTGCTTGCGTGCCGCGTCGAACAGGCCTTCCGCCGCCAGCCTGCGCTTGCGGTCCTCAAGCAGCGCCATCAGCGCGCCGACACCGGCCGGCTCGATGTTGTCGATGACGATCTGGTACTTCGATGAACCGGGATAGGTGGTCAGGCGCCCGCTGGCGATGACTTCCATGCCTTCCTCGGGCCGGAACTTGAGCCGGGACATGGTGCCTTTCCAGATGACCGCCTCGATGCGGGCGCGGTCGTCCTTCAGCGCGAAATAGGCGTGGCCGGAGGAGTGCGGGCCGCGATAGCCGGATATCTCGCCGCGCACGCGTACGTTGCCGAAAGCGTCCTCGACGACCCGCTTCAGCGCGCCGGAGATCTCGCTGACGGTGTATTCGGTCGCATTGCCGGGGGAATCGCTGTCTGCCAGGTCGCTCATCGCCGCGATGGTGCGCCGCCACGACGGAAGGTCAAGGGCTCCCGGCATCGTTCCGGATATGCTGGCACTACAAGTTTGTCTGGACGGCCACCCGCCGGGAGGGCATGCGGTGGCGATGAACATCCAGAATCCCAAGCTGGCCGGCGTCTCGCCGGCCGCGACGCCCGCCGGCGACAAGCCCTTCGAGCCGCTGGATTACGGACTCTATGCCCTGACCATCGTCGGCTGGAGCGCCTCGTGGTTCGCCATCGCGCTGCAGGTCGGCACCGTGCCGAACGAGGTCAACATCGTCTGGCGGTTCGCCATCGCCGCGGCGATCATGTTCGCCTGGATGATCGGCTCCGGCCGTCGCTGGCGTTTTCCGCCGGCCGATCACATGCGCTTCGCCGCGCTCGGCGTGCTTCTCTTCTCGTCCAACTTCCTGCTCTTCTACTACGGGGCGGGCTACCTGGTGAGCGGACTCCTGTCCGTGGTCTTCTCACTCGCATCGGTGGTCAACCTCCTGCTCGGCGCCCTCGTCATGGGCGAGCGGCCGGCCATGCGAACGATGGTCGGCGCCGTCGTCGGTTTCGCCGGCGTGGCGCTGATGTTCTGGCCGGAGATCGCCGCACACGGCCTTTCCGGCGGCACGCTGACCGGGTTGCTGTTCTGCGTCGCCGGGACGCTGTCCTTCTGCCTGGGCAACAGCGTCTCCGCCGCGGCGCAGCGGCGCGGCCTGCCGCTGGTGTCGATGAACGCCTGGGGCATGGTCTACGGCGCCGGCTGGGCGGCGTTACTCGCGTTCCTGCTCGGCAAGCCCTTCATCGTCGAGACGACCGTCGCCTATCTCGGATCGCTGCTGTTCCTGGCCGTGATTTCGACGGTTCTCGCCTTCGGCGCCTATCTCCTGCTGCTCGGCCGCATCGGCGGGGCGCGGGCCGCCTATGCGACGGTGACCATCCCCGTCTTCGCCCTGTTGATCTCCACGGTCCTCGAAGGCTACGTGTGGACGGCATGGGCCATCGCCGGCCTGATCTTTGTCGCCGCAGGTAATGTTCTGGTCATCCGCGGCGCCGGGCGCTGATCGTTACGCTGAGACAGGGACATAGATGAAAGCCGTCTTCTACGAACTCTTCGGCGAAGCGCCGCGCATCGCCAGCCTGCCGGATCCCAGCCCTGCGCCGGAGGGCGTGGTGATCAAGGTCGAGGCGAGCGGGCTCTGCCGCAGTGACTGGCATGGCTGGCAGGGCCACGACCCCGACATCGTCCTGCCGCACGTGCCGGGCCATGAACTGGCCGGTACGATCGCGGCGGTCGGCCGCGAGGTCCGCCGCTGGCGGGTGGGTGACCGCGTGACGGTGCCGTTCGTCGGCGGCTGCGGCCGTTGTGCCGAATGCCATTCGGGCAATCACCAGGTCTGCGAGAACCAGTTCCAGCCGGGGTTCACCGCGTGGGGTTCGTTCGCCGAACTGGTCGCGGTCGACTATGCCGACACCAACCTGGTGCGGTTGCCCGAGGCGCTCGACTTCGTCACCGCGGCGAGTCTCGGCTGCCGTTTTGTCACCTCGTTTCGCGCCGTCGTCGACCAGGCGCGCGTCCTGCCGGGCGAATGGGTGGCGGTGCATGGCTGCGGCGGCGTCGGCCTGTCGGCCATCATGATCGCC
Source organism: uncultured Mesorhizobium sp. (assembly GCA_964371125.1). GTDB lineage: Bacteria > Pseudomonadota > Alphaproteobacteria > Rhizobiales > Rhizobiaceae > DUSC01. The sequence continues at coordinate 27,215 of CAYJMY010000023.1, forward strand.
AGGGCGCTGGGCGCCAACGTCGTCGCCGTCGACCTGACCGAGGAGAAGCTCGCCTTCGCCCGCGAACTCGGCGCTGTGGCGACCGTCAACGGCCGTTCGGGCGACGTTCCCGCCGCGGTGCGTGAGATCACCGGCGGCGGCGTCCATGTCTCGATCGACGCGCTCGGCCATCCCGCGACCTGCTTCAATTCTGTCGCCAACCTCAGGCGGCGCGGCCGCCACGTCCAGGTCGGCCTGCTGCTCGGCGAGCACGCGCGGCCGCCGATCCCGATGGACCGCGTCATTGCCCACGAACTGCACATCATGGGCAGCCACGGCATGCAGGCCTTCCGTTATGCCGACATGCTGGCGATGGTGGAGAAGGGGACGCTGGCGCCGCAAAGGCTCGTCGGCAAGCGCATCGCTCTCGACGAGGCGCCCGCGGCGCTGATGGCCATGGACCGCTTCGACGGCCTCGGTATCAGCGTCATCGACCGGTTCTGACGGACTTCTGTCGGGAGATCACCAGCCCGCCATGACGTGGCTGGGCTTTAGGCGCTTGCTGCGGAGGCCGCCGAGCGCGGCGAAGTCGAAGCTGCCGCCTTCTTCGGCCAGCGGCACCGAGATATTGTCGAGGCTCTCGGTGATGTGCCTTGCCAACGCGTCGACGATGTCGGCCTTGCTCGAATGGCCGCGCAGGATGCCGATCCGGATGTCGGGCAACTGGCCGAAGCCGTCGGCCTCGCCAAGAACCCGCATGCCGGGCCTGAGCGCGCATTCGGGCAGAACCGAAACCGCGAGGCCGGAAAGCACCGCGGCGATGATCACGGTCGCCGACCAGCTGGTGAACAGGATGCGATGCTCGCGGTTCATGTGGGCGAGCATGTCGCAGGCCGAGCGGCGCCACTGGCAGGTCGGCCGGCCGAAGGCCATCGGCAGCACCTCTTCCTCGTGTACTGCGTGGTTGGCCGACGAGACCCACAGCAGCGGCTCGTGGCGGACGATCTCCGACGGCCGCACGTCCTCGCATTGCGTCACCAGGGCGATGTCGAGTTGCCCGCGCCGCACGAGGTCGGCGAGGTTGACCGTCGGTTCGCACACGACGGAAAGCTCGACCCGCGGATTGGAGCGGGCAAAGCGGCCCATGATCTCCGGGAGAAAACGGTCGGCATAGTCGTCCGGCGTTCCGATGCGCACCTGTCCCTCGAGGCTGGAATCGTCGAAGGCCGCCAGCGTCTCGCGGTTGAGCCGGATCATGCGGCGCGCATAACCGAGAAGCTTGTCGCCCTCCTCGGTCAGCCGGTTGGTGCGGCCGTCCTTTTCGAAGAGCGGCTTGCCGACGCGCTCCTCCAGCCGGCGCATCTGCATCGACACGGCCGACTGGGTGCGATGCACCTGCTCGGCGGCGCGGGTGAAGGAGCCGGTGTCGGCGATGGTGATGAAGGTCTGCAATTGGTCGAGGTCGAGGGGCGCGCGCATCACGGCAATCCATCATGGATGTTGATGTTAAAGATTAAAAACATTCGTTGGACTAATCAATAGGCCGCCGGCAAAGTGCGAACGTCAACGACAGGGCACCGAAGAGTCACCGGCCGGCGCATCCTCCCAATGCGCGGCCGGACAAAACCGGTTTGCCCGCATCCAAAGGAGACCGCCATGTCGACGTTCGAACAGACCACCGCTCTCAGCGCGGCCCCGCGCCAGGCATGGGCCGTTCGCGCCGTCAACGCGCTCTCCGGCTTCTATCGTGCCTGGAAGAACCGCCGCGAGTTCATGCGCCTGGGCGAGATGTCCGACGCAGAACTCGCCGACATCGGCCTAGTGCGATCGGACCTGCACGTGGCCGTCGGGCTTCCGCTCGGATCTGACCCGACCGTGCATCTGAGCACTCTCGCCCGCCAGCGCCTGCGCGTCGCCGAGGACGCTGCGCGCCGCGTCTGCTGAGCCCTCGGAAAGAGTTCTGCGGGCAAATCCCACGATCCGCCGGTTCCCCGCCGGCTCCGCCCGCATTGCCCGGCCTCTTCCCCGCGAGGCCGGGCATTTTTTTCGCCGGAGTCGTCAGCGATGCCGGTCCATACCTTTCACGAACTGGTCGAAGATCGACTCCATGTTCTTCTGGTAGTCCTCGCGCTGCCTGGAGCCGGCCTCGAACATGTCGCCGAACAGGTCGTCATAGGGCGTGCGCTCGCGGCCGCTCGGGTTGCGGCGCTGTTTGGACGCGGGCGCCGGCTCTGGAGCCGTGGCCCGGCCGCCGCGCATCATCTCCTCGAACATCTTGCCCCAGGGATTGTCGCCGAAGCCGCCCGGCGCCTGCCGCGGTTCGGCCTGCGGCGCGGCGCCGCCGCCGAACATGTCGCGCAATGCCTTGCCGAAGGGGTTGTCGAACGGATCGGCGGGTTCCGGGCGCGGTGTAGTCTGGGGCATGCCGAAAGCACCGCCCTGGCGCATCATCTGCTCGAAGATCTGCTGCAGCGGATTGGCTCCGAGGCCTGACGCCTGCGCCGGCTGCGCCGACTGCTTGAACATGCCGCCCATCAGCATGGCGGCAATCGCTGGCAGCATCTGCTGCAGCACCTGCTGGCCGATGCCGGTGGCCTGGGCGGCCTGGGCGGCGACGGCGCGCGACAGGTCCTTCGAGCCGAACAGGTGGCCGAGGATGCCGTTGCCCTCGGCCGTTCCCTGCGGCGAGAACGCGGCCATCGGATTGTCGAAATATTGCGCGTGCTGGCCCGTGGAAAGCGCGGACAGGAAGGCGCCGATCCCGTACGGGTCGGCGGCGTTGCGCTTGAGCCCCTGGCTGAAGGCCGGAAGCAGCGCCTCGAGCGCCGCCTGCGTTTGCTGCTGCGAAAGATTGAACTGCTGCGCCAGCGCCTGCATGGCGGCGCCGTTCTGGGCGTTGAGCAGATCGAACAGGGTGGGCATCGTGAACCTCCGGCGCATGAAGAGCGGAGGGTCAGACTATGACTTTTCACGGAGGCGATGAAGGGGTGCCCGGCACGTCGTGCCGCCGCGTTGGCGCAAAGTTCCACCAGATTGGACGGAACGGGTTCAATCTGGTGGAACATGCCCTGGCTCAAGAACCCAAGTCAGTCGCTCATACCGCCTTTGGACCGGCGAACATTATCCAGCGAACCAGTCCCGGACGCTCCGGCTGCCGGACGAAATCCTCCGATTAGTGCATCAAGCAGCCGCTCGCCTTCCGCGATCAGTGAGAAGCGTTTGGCGGACAGTGACCAGCGCATCGCCAAAGACTGGACAACGGCGATTACGAGAAAAGCGGTATCTGACGGATCGAGGTTTCCGCGGAATCGACCGTCTTTTGTTCCCTCCTGCACAATTCCTGCCAGCCTTGCCTGGAATCGTCTCTGGTTTTCCGCCAAGCCCGTCCTCAGTGCCTCGTTTTCGGAATGCAGTTCACGCGAAAACAAGATCGCCAGTAGTCCCGGCGTGCTTTCGATATAGGCAAGATGGGCGAGGGCCAGGGCCCGCAGGCGACGCTCCGCGGGCAGTCCACCCTGGACCTCATCCCACGCCTTTCTCATCTCCTCACCGAGCAGGGTTGCGGCTGCCAACCAGACCATACCCTTACGCGGGAAGTGCCGAAAAATTGCAGGTTGGCTGATGCCCAGCCTCTCGGCAATACGTTCGGTGGTTACGGCGCCCGGCCCCAGTTCGGCGGCAAGCCGGAGCGTCATTTCGACGATTTGCGCCTTTCTTTCAGTTGCCGGAAGCCGGGTACGCGCCCGTTTGGCCGGCAGATCCGCGCTGGGTGGTTCCCGACGTGCCGTCAACCCGCTACCCTGCCGCATGATCGCGGCGGAGCGTGGCGGTCGCCAGGACGATCCAGTCCGCCTTGCCCGGCGCGAAATCCCGGAGGAAAACGAGCAGGAAACCGTGTGCCATGAAGAAGGCCATGGCGAAGAGACCCGCCGAGATATTCTTACGACCACATTCCATTTTATCTCCTCCGAAGGGTCGCATGCTCCGACCGGCCCGTCATGGCGTACCAGGCGACGCCGAGCCAGAAGGCGGATCGGATGGACATTGCGGCGACCGTGCGCATTTCGAAAGGAACGCCAAGGGCGACCGCCACTCCGAACGCCAGGAAGACCAATACCGTTGTCGTCGCGATGAAGACCGCAAGCACGCCACCCCATCGCCGGCCGGTATACAGGCCATAGGCGGCCAACAGATACGCGAACCCCGAGAGGAAGTTGAACCAGAGGACAAACGGTACGACGGAACCGTAGGCCTCTTGTGTGGCGGCGCTTCCAAACAGCGCCATTCCGCCCGACGCGACCGTCAGCAGCCCGAAGACGGCTGCCGCCGCGGAGAGTACCCCGGTGAGACGAGAACGTGGCATGCCTGTTCTCCGGCGCGACCTTTTCACTTCATACTAGTGATTGATCACTCACTTAGAATAGTGTGGCAGGCTGTCGCGGTACCGCGTGGGTCAGTGCTCTTTGCGGTGACAAGCCCGAGCGCTGAAATATTCGCAGGGAGACACGATCCCAGGCCGCGGCCGCAAGGTCCGGCGGCAGTGGCAACGGCTGCTAAGAGCAAGCGTCGCTGTGTCCGAGCCCCTGAGCGGGTCTACTCTTCTGTTGTTCCGGCAATGAGAACGGGACAGGGAGGGTTTCTTTCCTTGCCCAGGATTTCCGCATGCCACCGCGTCAGTACGCGTATTCCAGGAACGCCGGCTCGATCGAATCGCCCCAGCGGGTGTGGTAGGCGGCTAGCATTTCCTCGGCGCTGGTCGTGCCGCGCGCCACCACCTCGTCGAGCGGTGCTATGAAGCCGGTCTCGTCGTAGCCGTCGCGGTTCTTGCGGCCGCGGTTGCGCAAGCCCAGCCGCGAGATCGCCAGCACCTCGCGGGCGACGTCGCGCAGCGTGCCCGCGCCGAACTTCGTGCCGAGCGCCTCGCGGGGAACGGCGTCGCGCATGGCGCGGACGTCCTCGAAGGTCCAGCCGGCCGTCAGCGACTCGGCCGCGTCGAGCGCCGCGTCGTCATAAAGCAGGCCGACCCAGAAGGCCGGCAGCGCGCAGATGCGCCGCCACGGCCCGCCGTCGGCGCCGCGCATCTCAAGGAAGCGCTTCAGCCGCACGTCGGGGAAGAGCGTCGACAAATGGTTCGCCCAGTCGCCCATCGTCGGCAGGCCGTCGGGCACCGAGTTGCGCAGCGCGCCCGCCATGAACTGGCGGAAGGTGACGTGGGTGCAGTCATGGTATTTGCCGTCGCGGATGACGAAATACATCGGCACGTCGAGCGCCCACTCGACATAGTCGGCAAAACCGAAGTCCGGCGCGAAGCAGAACGGCAGCAGCCCGGCGCGCTGGTTGTCGGTGTCGCGCCAGATCTCGCCGCGCCATGATTGCAGCCCGTTCGGGCGCCCTTCCGTGAAGGGGGAATTGGCGAACAGCGCCGTCGACAGCGGCTGCAGCTTCAGCGACACCTGCATCTTGCGGCGCATGTCGGCCTCGGAGGAGAAGTCGAGATTCACCTGGATCGTGCAGGTCCGGTACATCATGTCCAGCCCCTGGCTGCCGACCTTCGGCATGTAGCGGGTCATGATCTCGTAGCGCGACTTCGGCATCTTCGGCGTCTCGGCGAGGGTCCATTTCGGGCTGCCGCCGAGGCCGAGGAAGCGGATGCCGAGCGGTTCGGCGATCTCGCGCACCTGCGCCAGATGCGCGTTGCCCTCGCGGCAGGTCTGGTGGATCGTCTCCAGCGGCGCGCCGGACAGTTCGAACTGGCCGCCGGGCTCCAGGCTGATCGCGCCCTGTCCGGTCGGCTCGACGAGGCCGATGATGCGCCCGTCGTCCATGATCGGATCCCAGCCGAGGATGCGCTGCATGCCCTCGAGCAAGGCGCGGATGCCGCGCTCGCCGCCATACGGAACCGGCGCGTGACCGTCGACATAGAAGGGGAACTTTTCGTGCTCGGTGCCGATGCGCCATTTCTCGCGAGGCTTGTTGCCTTCGGCGAGGTGGGCGACGAGTTCGTCGACGGTCTCGACGGGTCGGAAGTCGGTCGTATCGCGCGCCACGGAAAACCCCTCTACCCCCGATGCCGGCGCTAGATGGACGATCCGCAGTGGCGCGATCAAGCGAAAAATCTTGAGGCTCGATCAAGGCCGATTGATCGGCGGGCCGGCCGCCGCGTCAGGCGGCCCAGCGTTCGACGTCGCCGCTCTCGCCGATGAGCGCCAGGCCGTGCGCGATCGACAGCAGTTCGCCGCCGCTTTCGATGCGTCCGGCGTCGAAGCGCCGCGTGAATATGCCGCGCACGGCGGGCACGAAGGAACTGCCGCCGGTGAGGAACACCTTGTCGATCTGCGCCGGCGGCGTGTCCGTGGTCCGCAGCACCTCGTCCAGCGCTTCCTCGATGCGGGCGAGGTCGTCGGCGATCCAGGCTTCGAAGTCGGCGCGCCGTACCGTCTTCCTGCCGGCCTTGCCGAGCGGCGGGAAGACGAACTCCGCTTCGTCCGCCTGCGACAGCGCCATCTTGGTGGCCGAGATCGCCTGGTAGAGCGGATAGCCCTCGTCGTAGTCGATCAGGTCGACGAACAGTTTCAGCTTCTCCGGTTCGGTCGCGACGCGAACCAGCGACTTCAGGTCGGCGAATTCGCGCGTCGTCTTGAAGATGGACAGCTGGTTCCAGCGGCCGAAACTGGCGAAGTAGCTGGCCGGCAGGTCGAGAAGCTTGTCGAAGCTCTTGAATTTGCTGCCCTTGCCGATCTCTGGCGCGACGAGGTTGTCGATCATGCGGTAGTCGAAATGATCGCCGGCGATGCCGACGCCGGAATGGCCGATCGGCAGGGCGCGCAGGGTCCCGGCGTGCCGCTCGAAGCGGATCAGCGAATAGTCGGTGGTGCCGCCGCCGAAGTCGGCGACCAATACGGTCGCGTCGCGGCTGAGCGACTGCGCGAACCAGTAGGCCGCCGCCACGGGCTCGTAGACATAGTGGATCGCCGGGATTCCGATGCGGGAGAGCGCCGCCTGGTAGCGCGCCATCGCCAGCCGCTCGTCGGGATTGCCGCCGGCGAAGCTCACCGGCCGGCCGACCACAAGCCGCGAAATCTCGCCCGGCCAGTCGTTGCCGGCATAGGCCTGCAGCCGTCTCAGGAAAACCTCCATCAGGTCTTCGAAACTGTGGCGGCGGGCGAAGACCTGGGTCGCCTGGAATGCGGCGCTTGCGGCGAATGTCTTGATCGACTGGAGGAACCGGCAGTCGCCCGGATTGTCGATGAACAGGCGGATCGCAGCCTGTCCGGCCTCAACCTTCAGCGGTCCTCCGACCGCACCCTTCATGAAGGACAGCGCCGTGCGCATGGTATCGCTCGTACCCGCACTGCTCTCGAACGCCAGCGAGCGCGTGCCGCTGCCCGCGTCGGTTAGCGCCAGCACGGTGTTGGTCGTACCGAAATCGAGCCCGAGCGCGCGTGCCATGGCCGCCTTCCTGTCTGTCGGATTGTGCCTGGAGCGAGGCGGCTTGCGCCCCCCGGACGGAACCGGGGCGACGCGCGCCCCGCAAACGAGAGCGCGCTGGTCGCATGGCAGGAGGCGAATGGCAAGGGCGTTCGGGCACGCCGTAGCGCAATGCCTTCGGACCGCGGATGGGCGGCTACCTGCTTCGGAAGGCCCGCCTACCAGTCCCCGATCGTCGCCTGGATGACGGCGAGCGCTGCGACGGCCGCCGTGTCGGCCCTGAGGATGCGGGGTCCGAGCGGGATCGGCGTGACGAACGGCAGGGCGCGAAGCTGCTGGCGTTCCTCGTCGGAAAAGCCGCCTTCCGGGCCGACGAGCAGGCCGAGCTTGCGTTCGGCGATCGATCTCAACGCGGGGATGGGATTGTTGGTGTCGGCACCCTCGTCGCAGAAGATCAGCCTGCGGCCCGGCTCCCACAGCCAGAGCAGCCGGTCGAGTTTGATAGCGTCCTCGACGCGGGGAATGGCGAGGATGCCGCACTGCTCCGCCGCCTCGACGACGTTGGCGCGCAGCCGTTCGGCGCCGACGGTCGACATCTGCGTGTGCTGGGTGATCACGGGCTGAAGTACGCCTGCGCCCATCTCGACCGCCTTCTGCGCCATGTAGTCGAGCCGGCCGGCCTTCAGCGGCGCGAAGCAGTAGAGGAGGTCGGGATGGGCCGGCTGCGGCCTGACCTGGGCGAGCAGCCGGAGAAGAACCTTCTTCTTCTCCACCGCAGCGACCTCGGCCAGCCATTCGCCGTCGCGGCCGTTGAAGACGAGCAGTTTCGCCGCCGGCTTCAGCCTGAGCACGTGGGCGAGATAGTGGGACTGCTGCTGGTCTGGCTCGACGACGGCGTCCTGGACAAGATCGTGCGGCAGGAACAGTCTTTGCATTCGATAGTTGGCGCGCATGGCGGAGTGATGGTCCGGCATCGCCCGTCCGGTCAAGATGGCGCGGCGATCACGTCTTGTGTGCTACTGCAGCATGCCACACCGGCCGGTAGCCGGCGCGCAGCGCCGCGACCGTCGCCGGCGGCGTGACCAGGGCTGCCTGCAAAGGGAGGCCGCGGCAGGAGGCGCGCGCCGCGCCATAACCGGCGAACGTCCACGGCAGCAGCTTTCCTCCCCTGACGGCAAACGCGTTCGGCCCGTAGGCCACCATCGCGCCGTCGGGTAACGCGCGCACCTCTGACGGCGCGAGGAGCGTCGGCGAACCGCCGGAGGCCAGCCTCTCGCCGTGGAGGATGCGGTCCATCTCCGGCGCGGCGATGCGCTCGCGCCCCTGACCTTCGGCGAACGCCGCGGAGAAGGCGTTCGCGGCGGCGCGCCGGCAATAGAAGCATGGCCGGTGGCCGGCGGCGAGCGCGGTGGGTTCGTCGAGGAAGAACAGTTCCGTCCAGCCGGCGCCGCCCGACGGCGCGTTGCGGCCCATGACCTCGCGACTCGTGCCTTTGGGATGGACGAGTTCGCAGATGATCCAAGCCTTGGTTGACCAGCGCCGGGAAAGCAGCGCCTTCGTCGCCGGATCGTGGATGACGCCGCGGTTTCCCGTGAAAAGGCCGCGCGCTGCGACCGCATGAATCTCACTGAAGGGGTCGACCCGGTTCTGCAGCGGCATGCTCGCCCTCCCTTTGCGCCCCGCGACCGGCATGCTATCGCTCCGGCTCCTCCTGTCACCCCGTTTCGCGCGGAGCGATTTCTCGATGCGGGTTCTCGTCGTCCAGAACTACGACAACACCGGCCTCGGCCAGGTCGGCGCAGCACTCGCGGAAGCCGGCGCCGAACTCGACCTCAGGGTCGCGCACCGCGGCGATCCTCTGCCCGCCGACGCCTCCGCCCACGATGCCGCGGTCATCCTCGGCGGCGGTCAGAACGCGCTCGCCGATGACGACTATCCCTACATCCCGGCGCTGCTCGATCTGATCCGCGATTTCGACCGCCGCGACCGCGCCACCCTCGGCATCTGCCTCGGAAGCCAGTTGATGGCGCGGGCCTTCGGCGGCATCAACCAGATCGGCGGCGCCAGCGAGTTCGGCTGGCAGACGGTCGGCCTGACCGAGGCGGCGCGCGCGGACCCTGTGCTCGGCGTCGTTCCCGCCGAATTCCCGATCTTCCAGTGGCACGACGACACGTTTTCGTTGCCCGAGGGCGTGGTGCGTCTCGCGTCGAGCGCGGTGGCGGCGAACCAGGCATTTCGCGTCGGCCGGGCCGGCTACGCTATCCAGTTCCATTTCGAGGCGGATCGAAGGCTGGTGCGCGAATGGAACGCCCTGTTCGCCGATTATCTGGCCGAACGCCAGCCGGACTGGGCATTGCGGCACGAAGCGGAAGAAACGCGCCATGGGCCGCAGGCCGACGAGGTCGGGCTCGCCATCGCCCGCGCCTGGACACGGCAGATCTGAAGTCGGCCGGGGAGGGTCTTCGTCGTCGGGAATGCAGAAGGCCCGGATCGCTCCGGGCCTTCACGGTTTCCGATCGATGCTGCGGATGTCAACCGCGGCGCGCGTCGAGCGATATGCCGCCCGCTCCGGCCACCGAAAGCGCCAGCAGGCCGCCGGCGATCGACAGGTCCTTGAGGAACTGCGTCATCTCGTTCTGGTCGGCGAAGTTGTTGTGGCCGATCAAGGCAGCGCCGACGGAGAAGGCAGCGAGCGCATAGGCCGCATAACGGGTCTTGTAGCCGAAGACGATGGCGAGGCCAGCGACGATCTTCAGCGCGACGACGAGCCAGACGACCAGGCCGGCCGCCGGGATGCCGAGGCTGGAGAAGTATCCGGCGATGCCTGACGGCATCGAGGACATGCCGGCGCCGGAAACGAGGAAAAGCAGCACCAGCATGATGCGCGAGACGAGGAGGACGAGGCTGTTGGACATGGGATTCTCCGAGGGACGATGCCAACCCGACTAGAGGGTTTCGCCGTCGACGGGGAGCCGTCTCCTGCCGAACGCATCGTTCTCGATTAGTGAACGACGGATAAACCGTCGTTCACTAAATAGTGATGTCATCCCGGACGCGTCATGTCCTCCGGGCGCACCAGGCGGTCGTAGTCGGCTTCCGTCACAAGCCCGGTCTTCAGGGTTTCTTCGCGCAGCGTCGTGCCGTTCTTGTGGGCGGTCTTGGCGATCTTGGCGGAGTTGTCGTAGCCGATGGTCGGCGCCAGCGCGGTGACGAGCATCAGAGAGCGATCGAGCGCGGCCTTGATGTTGTCCTCGCGGGCCTCGATGCCGACCACGCAATTGTCGGTGAACGAGCGCGCGGCGTCCGACAGGAGTTGGACCGACTGGAGGAAGTTGTAGGCCATCAGCGGATTGTAGACGTTGAGCTCGAAATGCCCCTGGCTTCCGGCGAAGGTGAGCGCGGCGTGATTGCCGAAGACCTGCACGCAGACCTGGGTGAGTGCTTCGCTCTGGGTGGGGTTGACCTTGCCCGGCATGATCGAGGAGCCCGGCTCGTTTTCCGGCAGCGACAGCTCGCCGAGGCCGGAACGGGGGCCGGAGCCGAGGAATCGGATGTCGTTGGCGATCTTGAACAGCGCCGCAGCCGTCGCGTTGATCGCACCGTGGCTGAACACCATGGAATCGTGCGCGGCGAGCGCCTCGAACTTGTTCGGCGCCGAGGTGAAGGCGATGCCGGTGATGTCGGCGATGCGCTCGGCGACCTTCTCGGCGAAGCCGATCGGGGCATTCAGGCCGGTGCCGACCGCTGTGCCGCCCTGGGCGAGTTCCTGGAGGC
>CAYJMY010000024.1:0-698 GCA_964371125.1 uncultured Mesorhizobium sp.
CTTCTTCAGCCGCGCCGAGACCTTTTCCGACAGCGCCCGCAGGACCGGAACCAGGTCGGCGGGGGAGGCGAGGTCGGCGTCGAAGGTGGTTTCGGCCGAGACGCTCTTGGCTTCGTGGTCGGGATGGATGGTGCGTTGGTCGACGCCGCGCGACAGGTGATAGAGGCGATCCCCCATCGTGCCGTAGCGGCGCATGAGGTCGGTGCGTTCCAGACGCTGCAATTGCCCGATCTGGCGGATGCCGTCCCTTTCGAGCGTGGCGGCGAACGCCTTGCCGACCCCCCAGATCATCGTCACGGGCTGCTCGGCGAGGAAGCTTATGGCTTCCGCCTCGCCGATCACGGAAAATCCGCGCGGCTTGCGGAAGTCGGAGGCGACCTTGGCGAGGAACTTGCAGTAGGACAGACCGACAGAGACGGTGATGCCGATTTCGCGCTCGACGTCCGCGGCGAAGCGGGCGAGCACCAGCGCCGGCGGCAGGCCGTGCAACCTTTCCGTTCCGGCGAGGTCGAGGAAAGCCTCGTCGATCGACAAGGGCTCGACCAACGGTGTCAGAGCCCGCATCATCTCCCGCACCTCTCGCCCGACGCGCGCGTACGTTTCCATGTTCGGCTTGATCACCACGGCCTCGGGACAGGCTTCGAGGGCCTTGAACATCGGCATCGCCGAGCGCACGCCGCGAATGCGCGCAATGTAAC
>CAYJMY010000024.1:708-36978 GCA_964371125.1 uncultured Mesorhizobium sp.
CGCGCTTGCCGCCGCCGATGATCACGGGGCGGTCGCGAAGGGTCGGATCGTCGCGTTTTTCGACCGCAGCATAGAAGGCGTCGCAATCGACATGCGCGATGTGCAGGCGATAGAGCTCAGGGTGGCGCACAAGCCGGGGACTGCCGCAAGCCTCGCAGCGGCGCGCCGCCGTCCGCTGCAACGTCAGGCAATCGCGGCAAAAACCATGGTCCGGGTTGTTGACAATGAGGCCCATGAAAGCGAACATAATGAGAACATCGCAAGTGTACGCGACGGCCGGCGGGGCGGCAACGGGTCGGTGAGCAGATCATGACAATCGAAATCCAGCCTCTCGCGCCGGGCCTTTGGCCGGCCTTCGAGGATCTCTTCGGCAAGCAGGGCGCCTGCTACGGCTGCTGGTGCACCCATTTCCGCCTGCCGCCGGCGCTGCGCCGCGACAATGACCGGACGCGCAACAAGGATTTCATACGCGCCAGGATCGAGGCGGGTCCGCCTCCGGGTCTGCTAGCACTCGAAGGAGACCGGGCTATGGGCTGGATGCAGATTGGACCGCGCGCCGACGTTCCCGAGTGGAACAACGCCGGCCGGGTCTCCGCGCCGGTCGAACCTGCGCACGCGGCCGACCCCGTCGTCTGGGCGATCTCGTGTTTCTTCATACGAAGTGGCGCACGCGGCAAGGGACTGACGCACCGGCTGGTTGATGCCGGCATCGGCTTTGCCCGCGACAACGGCGCCAGGCTGCTCGAGGCCTGCCCGATGGATCAGTCCAAGGACAGCCGGTCGGTGGGGCTGTTTGTCGGCTCGACCCGGGTTTTCGAGAAGGCGGGATTTTCTCAGATCGCGTCGCGCAAGGCCGGGCGTCCGCTGATGCGGCTGGAACTTGGCGGCGGCTGACGCGATCAGAGCCCGAGGGCGGTGGCGATCCGGGGTGCTGCGTCGGGCCAGTCCTCGACCACCACGACATCCTCGGGCGGCGTCGGCAGCAGCGAGCGCAGGCTGTTGTCGGACATCAGGTGGAACAGATGCGCGTCGGAGACGGACTTGCGGGCGGAGACGAGGTTGGGCGGCAGGTCGTCGACGAAGGCGACCGGACGGCCGTGCTGGCCGCGCAGGCTGGCGATCGCCGGTCCTTTCGCCATTTCCGTGGTTAGAAGCGGGTAGGGCAGGCCGAGCGTGTCGAGGTGGGCGCGGCGGACGGCCCGATGCCGGTGTGGCATGGCGGTGAGCAGCACGATCTCGGCGGAGTCGTGGAAACCCGCCAAAGCTTCGGCGGCGCCGGCGATCATGGTCTGCCACTCGGCCTGCACCGCGAAAAAGGAATCGAGCAGCGCGGCCACTTCGTGGGCCTCGGCGATACGCCCCGTTTCGCGCTCGGCGACGTTGCCGGTGAGGCGGAAGCTACCGAACTTCAGCGTAAAACCCTGGGACTCCAGATATTTTGGGAAGGGCCGCACGAATTCGAGCAGCACGTCGTCGACGTCGAGCACGAGCAGCGGCCGGTGGTCACGGGCGAGTTCGGCGATCTGACGGGCGGTCTCGGGATCGTCGCTCATGTCGAGACCATGAAGCGTTCGTCGCCGCCGGGGAGGGCGCGCCGCGCCGCAGCGAGGGAAGAAGGATCAAGACCGCTGGCTGCGGCGAATGCCATCACGGTCGGCTCATGCGCCAGCATGAAGTCGAGCACGCCGGCGAGGAAGCCGGGCTCTCGCGCCGCCTGGCGGATCCGGCCCGCGTCTATTCCGGTCACCGACAGGAAGCGGGGCAGGAGATCCGGATCGCTTGCGACGAAGGCCAGCGCCTGAATGCCGATCGCCTCGGCGCCGTCCTGCGACATGACGGCCGTCCGGCCCGGATTCGGTCGACCTGTGCTGCTCATGGTGCGGGAGTAGCCGCATCGGCCGCCCTCCGCAAGCGGCGCCGGATTCGTCCGTATCGATTACCGTTTCGTCAATGTTCTGCAGATACTGTCGTCGCAGCGAATCGTGTTCGCGGGACCGGCATGCCGACATCGGCTCAGCGCCGGCGACGGCAGGGCGGATGATGATGCCGAAGAAAGTCATGATCGTCGAAGACAACGAGCTCAACATGAAGCTCTTTCGCGACCTGATCGAAGCCAGTGGCTATGAGACGGTGCGGACGCGCAACGGTCTCGAAGTTCTCGACCTAGCACGGACGCATCGACCCGACCTGATCCTGATGGACATTCAGCTTCCGGAAGTGTCCGGCCTCGACGTGACCAAGTGGCTGAAGGAGGACAACGAACTGCACTCCATTCCGGTCATCGCCGTAACCGCCTTTGCGATGAAGGGAGACGAGGAGCGCATTCGCCAGGGCGGCTGCGAGGCCTACATATCGAAGCCGATTTCGGTGCCGCGTTTCATCGAGACGATCAGATCCTATCTCGGTGACGCCTGATGCCGTCGCTGACAGCCCCAAGCAGGAGCTTCGCATGACAGCGCGCATCCTTGTGGTCGACGACGTCCCGGCGAATGTCAAGCTTCTCGAGGTTCGGCTGCTCGCCGAGTACTTCGAGGTGCTGACGGCGACGAGCGGCCCGCAAGCCATCGAGATATGCGAGAACGACAAGGTCGATGTCGTGCTTCTCGACGTGATGATGCCCGACATGGACGGCTTCGAGGTCTGCCGCATCCTCAAGGGCGATCCGGCGACCGCCCATATCCCGGTCATCATGATTACCGCGCTCGACCAGGTTTCCGACCGCGTACGGGGTCTCGAGGCCGGAGCCGACGACTTTCTCACCAAGCCCGTCAAAGACCTGCAGCTTATGACCCGGGTGAAGAGCCTCGTCAGGCTGAAGATGCTGACCGACGAGCTCAGGTTGCGCGCCGCAACGACGCGCGACATCGGCATCGAGGATCTGCTCGGCAGCTTGCAGCCGGCCGACGAGAGGACCCCGAAGGTCCTTTTGATCGACGAGAAGGAGGAATCCGCGCAGGAGATCGCGCAGATGCTGAGCGGCAGTGTCGATCTCGACGTGGCGAAGGATCCTTACGTTGCCGTCTTCCAGGCGGCCGAGGGGACCTACGAATGCGTCATCGTCTCGACGGCGTTCGATGAGTTCGACCCTCTGCGGTTATGCTCGCAAATGAGGTCGCTCGATCGCACACGTTCCTTGCCGATAATCCTGATTGCCGGAGATGGCGAGGATGCGAGGATCATCCGCAGTCTCGAACTCGGCGTGAACGACTATCTCGTCCGTCCGATCGATTGCCATGAACTCCTTGCCCGGTTGCGCACCCAGGTCAGGCGCAAGCGCTATAATGATCATCTGCGCACAAGCGTGACCGAGACGATCGAGATGGCGGTCACGGACGTGCTGACCGGTCTGCACAACCGCCGCTATCTCGACAGCCACCTGAAGGCGTTGTTCGACCGCGCCATGGCCCGCCGCCGCCCTTTGTCGGTGATGATGACGGACCTCGACCGCTTCAAGTCGATCAACGACACGTTCGGGCACGACGGCGGCGACGACGTGCTACGGGAGTTCTCCGCACGCCTGCGCAAGAACGTGCGCGGCATCGATCTCGCGTGCCGCTTCGGCGGCGAAGAATTCGTCGTCGTCATGCCCGACACGGACGCGGCGATCGCGAAGAAGGTCGCCGAGCGTATTCGGGTCGAAATCGAACGAACGCCTTTCACGGTGGGTACCGATGGTCGTGCCGTCAACGTCACGATCAGCATCGGCGTCTCTTCGCTCAACCATGGATCCGACCGCATCGAGGATCTCATGAAGCGCGCCGACGTGGCTCTGTACGAGGCGAAATCCAACGGCCGCAATCGGGTCGTGGCGCGGGCCGCCTAGAGCGCGCCGGAAGCGAAAAGCCGTTGAAAGTCGGACTGCTGTTTACCGTACTGGCGGGGTCTTGGCAAAAACGGTTAAGAAACTATTGATTTTCAAGCAATCTTGCGCGATTGTCCGATCAAACGGGCGAAAACGGTCACGAGGGCAAGGCGTTTTCGTCCCGAATTGCCCCATGATGCTCAGGTCCGCCGCATCTCCTGGGTCCGTGGGGTTGGCCGGCCGGCGCTGGCGCATAGTGGCCTCCTCGTACCGCTGTCAGTTTGCCGACCGGCCCCTTTTCTCCCCGGAATGATCTCGAAGCCGACCGTCTGGCGGTTCCACAACGCCGACTGGGCCCAAATGAAAACGCCGCCCAGAAGGCGGCGTTGGGGTCCTGTCGATGAAAACGAGAGATCTACTTGATCTTCGTTTCCTTGAATTCAACGTGCTTCTTGGCAATCGGGTCGTACTTGCGGAACGACATCTTCTCGGTCTTCGTGCGGCTGTTCTTGCTCGTCACGTAAAAGAAGCCGGTATCGGCGGTGGACAGGAGCTTGATCTTGATGTTCGCGGCTTTGGCCATGGAAATCGTCCGTTCTTATCGTGGGTTTCGTACCGCCTGACCGCGGGAACGATACCCGGACGCGGAAAACGTGCGCGGACACATACCCGAGACGCCCGAAATGTCAAGCACGTGCACCGATCGCAATCAGTCTCGAAAGCGCGAGGACGATATAGAGCAGGAAGAAGACGGCAACGGACCAAGCGAATCCGTCCTGGCCGAACAGATCCATGCCGATGCCGATCGCCTGCGGACCGAGTATCATGCCAAGGCCGTAGCAGAAGACGAAGGCGGCGTTGGCCGAGGCTAGCTCATGTCCGGAGAGTCGCGTCCCCAGATGGGCGAGGCCGACCGTATAGAGCGCTGCGACGACGCCGCCCCAGAAGAACAGCAGGGCGGCGAGCAGATACCAGTTCGCCGCTACGTAAGGAAGGGCGAGGATGCCCGCCAGCCCGATGACCGCGCACGCCAGGAGCAGATGCCGCCGATCGCGCATCCGATCGCTGATCATGCCGAGCGGTACCTGAAGAACGACGTTGCCGAGGCCGATCATCGTCAGGAGCAGAGCTGCGTCCGCTTCCGGATAGCCTGCCCGGTTGCCGTAGATAGGGAACAGGGCGAACCCGCCGGTCTCGACCGCGCCGAAAACGAGGACCGCGGCGGTCGCGGTCGGCACGAGAAGGATGTAGCCGGCGAAACTCCGGCTGTCGTCGGCGGAACGGTGGATGCGCGGGCTCTCCCGCCATGCGGCGACGACCGGGATCGCAGCGAGCATGGTGATGGCGAAGGTCACGCCGAACGGCAGGAATCCCTGACTGCCGATCTGGGCGAACAGCCAGGGTCCCAGCGCGAAGCCCAGCGACAGGACGGTCGCGTAGATCCCAAGTACGAATCCGCGCCGATGCGGCGGTGCGCTCGCGCTGATCCAGTACTCCGAGAGGATGAAGAGGACCGTGAGCGCCACGTGAAGGACGGCGCGCAGGGGAAACCACATCCAGAACGACGGCGCCAGATAGAAGCCGACGAAGGCGAGGGCGCCGGCGAGAATCATCGCCAGCATGGTTGCCACGACGCCGAAGCGGACTGCGATCGGTATCGCAAGCGGCGCGGCCGCGATCGAGGCGATACCGGCGACGGCCGTGTTGAGACCGATCATCGTCGCTGAATGGCCGCGGCTTTCGAGGATGACGCTGAGCAGCGGTGTTCCCAGGCCTATCGCGATGCCGACGACGCTGATCGCGGAGATCGCCGCGCCGAGCGGGAGCCATCGCAACTGCGCAGGAGCGGCGCCGCCAGGCGTCTTGGAGACGGCGCTCATAGCAAGGAACTACAGGAGATCGCGCAGGAATCGGTTACCGCGCATGCGGTAGAAAGGGACGGGGCCACCAGGCCGCAATTCGGGATCGGCGGCAAGTCGCGACTGGAGATCGCCCAGGACCGTTCGCGTTATCAGCGGGATGTCGAGCGCCATGGCGTCCGTCAGCGGCAGCCAGACCAGTTCCTCGAGCTCGTTGGTCGGGCCGCCTTCGGGCAAGGCCACGGCCACGTCGTCCCGCCACGCGGCGAGGAAACGGGTGTCGAACCGCCGAACCCGTCCGGGCGGTGTTATCGCCCGAGCCACGAAGCGCAGTCCCTCGAGCGAAGGCCGTACGCCGTGCTCGGCGAATCCCTGCCAGTGAATCTTGGACGTCGAGAACAGGCCCGGTCGGCCGATCAGCAGACCGGCTTCCTCATAGGTCTCGCGCACTGCCGAAAGCGCGATGGCGCGTGCGCGCGCGGCGGACGAGCGCGCGCCCGCCTGGGCGAGGCGGGCTTCTTCTTCAGGCACGAGGCCCTCGGCGACGGCGACCCTGCTGTCCGACGGGTCCGTGCGGCCGCCCGGAAAGACGAACCGGCCGGGCATGAAGGCGTGGCGGGCGCTGCGCCGGCCCAACAGGACCCGGGTCTCGCCGCCGCTCCGGTCGATCAGAATCAGCGTCGCGGCGTCGCGCGGCCTGAGCGATCGTCCTGGAACCTTGGCAAAATCCCTGGATTCCGCCTTGTCGATCTGCGTCTTGGTAAGACCGTCCATTCCCCCTCCGAAGCCAACTCACGTTTCTGGATGGGATTCCAGCAGGTCGTCTTCCCCGCCAAAACCGTGCATGTAGTTGGCCCACTGCAGGCCGACCACGGCCCCCTTGATCGGCCGTATCAGCACCAGGGCCGAGAGTATCGTCAAGGGGATCCAGATCGCCAGATGCTGCCAGGTCGACAGCGAACTCGTTGCCTCGATACCCATGAAGGCGCCGACGACGATGTGACCAACGACTAGCACGACGAGATAAGCCGGCAGATCGTCGGCGCGATGATGGTGCATCTCCTCGCCGCACACCGCGCAGCGGTCCACGGTCTTGAGGAAACTCGCGAACAGCCTCCCCTCGCCGCAGTGCGGGCACTTCCCGCGGAAACCGCGCGTCATCGAGCGCATCACGGGCCGTGCTTCCCGTGCCTCGCGGTGTTCTCCGCCGAAAACCTGTGGCTCCATGTCCTATCTCCTGGACGCCGCACGGCGCGGTTGCGTGGCGCGGGCGCGGGCCTTGCCCGCTTTGTTCTTGTGGTACGAGCGCCGCCCACCCGGAAGCGGTTTCGGATCGCTCAGCATCTCGAACCGCATCGCTCCCGCAAGCGGCGCCACCTCGACCAGGCGGACTTCGACGCGATCGGCCAGCTGGTAGCCCTTGCCTGTCCGCTGGCCCGAGAGGGAATGGGTGGCTTCGTCGAATATGTAGTAGTCGTCGCCCAATGACGACACCGGCACGAAGCCGTCCGCGCCATAAACCGGAAGCTGGACGAAGAGCCCGGCCTTGGTCACGCCGGAGATCCGCGCATCGAAGGTTTTGTCAATCTGTTCAGACAGATAGCCCGCGATCAGGCGGTCGATCGTATCGCGCTCGGCGGCCATGGCGCGGCGTTCTGACGCAGAGATCAGCGCCGCGATTTCTTCGAGCCGCTCCTCCTCGGAGCGGGTCAAACCGTCGTTTCCGAGACCCAGCGACCCGATCAGCGCGCGATGGACGACGAGGTCGGCGAATCGGCGGATCGGCGAGGTAAAATGCGCGTAGCGACGCAGATTCAGGCCGAAATGCCCAATGTTTTCAGGGGAATACTCCGCCTGGCTCTGCGAGCGCAGCACGACCTGGTTAACCAGCTGCTCGTTGTCGGCCCCGCGCACCCGTTCGAGGATCGAATTGAACATCGCCGGGCGTAGCTGGGCCCCGCGCGCCAGCGACATACCGAGCGTGGCGAGGAATTCACGCAGCGATTCCTGCTTGGCGAGCGAGGGCGCATCGTGGATGCGGTAGATGAGCTTCTGTCGCTTCGCTTCCAGCGTCTCGGCCGCGGCGACGTTGGCCTGGATCATGAACTCTTCGATCAGGCGATGCGCGTCGAGCCGTTCCGGTACGATGACGCGGTCGACGGTACCGCCCGGCTTGAGCAGGATCTTGCGTTCCGGAAGGTCGAGGTCGAGCGGCTCACGTGCCTGGCGACCCCGCTGCAGAACCGCGTAGGCGTCCCAGAGCGGGCGCAGCACGGAGGCCAGGATCGGTCCGGTTCTGTCGTCGGGCCGGCCGTCGATCGCCTCCTGCGCCTGCGGATAGGCCAGCCGCGCCGCGGATCGCATCATGATGCGGTGGAAGCCATGGCGCAGCTTGCGTCCGTCGGCGGCGAAGGTCATGCGCACGGCGATGGCCGGGCGGTCCTCGCCCTCGCGCAGCGAACAGAGGTCGTTGGATATCCGCTCCGGCAGCATCGGCACCACGCGGTCCGGGAAATAGACCGAATTGCCGCGCTTCACCGCTTCGCGGTCGAGGGCCGCGCCCGGCCGGACGTAGGCGGCGACATCGGCGATCGCCACCGTGACGACGAAACCGCCGGCGTTCGCTTCGTCCGTGTCGGGCTCGGCATGGACGGCGTCGTCGTGGTCCTTGGCGTCCGCCGGGTCGATCGTCACCAGTGGGAGATCGCGCCAGTCCTCGCGCCCGGCGAGCGTCGCCTTGCGGGCCGCCGCGGCCTCGTCGAGAACCGCCTGGGGAAAAATGTGCGGTATGTCGTGGGCGTGGATGGCGATCATGGAGACCGCCTTCTCGCTGGTCATCGAGCCCAGTACATTGAGTACCCGGGCGCGCGGCAGGCCGTAACGCGCCGCGCGCAGCGGCTCGGCCTCGACGAGATCGCCGGCGACGGCGCCGTTCAGGAACTCGGCCTCGACCACGAGCTGCGCCTGGCGCCGCTCGACCGGCTCGATGTGGAAGGCTCCGTCATGGGCGACGCGGAGCACACCGAGTACGGCCTCGAGGCGCCGGTCGAGGATCTTCAGGACGCGCGCGATGTAGGCAGGTCCTTCCTCTTCCCGCGAAGGGGCGGTCCTGGCGAGGACACGGTCGCCGATGCCGGGTATCGGACCCTTAACGCCACGCGGCACATGGATCGACACCACGGGGTTCTGCGCGTCGTCCTCGTCGAGCCTCTCCGCCGGCCGTGCAAGGAGGCCGCCATCGGGGTCGCGGGCGAAGATGTCGAGAACCGCGACATGGGGCAATGTGCCCGGGGCCGAGAGCCGCTTGCGATCCTTGCGCAGCAGGCCTTCATCCTGAAGTTCGCGAAGCACGTCCTTCAGCCATATCCGGTCGCCGGCCTTGAGCGAAAAAGCCTTGGCGATCTCGCGCTTGCCGGCGCGGTCCGGATTTTCGCTGATGTAGCGGAGAATGTCGTCGCGCGTCGGGCGAAAAGCGGCAGCGCCATCCCCGGCGGACGTTCCGGCCCGACGGCCGGCGCCCTTCCGTCCGGAGATGTTGCGAGCCATCGCGCTACTCCACGCTCTCGGCGGCCGTCTTCCTGGATTTCGGTTTGGCGGCTGCCTTGCCGGCCTTGGCCTTGGCCGACTTCGTGCTGGCGGGCTTCGCTGCCGCGGACCGTCCGCGCGCCGGCTTGCCGCCGCCTTTGGCTTCGCGTTCGGCGATCAGTCGTAACGCCTCCTCGATCGTCACGCTCGCGGGATCCTTGCCCTTTGGCAGCGTGGCGTTGACCTTGCCCCAATTGACGTACGGCCCATAGCGCCCGTCCCGGACGGTCACGGCGCCGCCGTCCGGATGGGCGCCGAGGTCCTTCAGGGCGGCCGGAGCGCCCGCGCGATTGCCGCGACCCTTCGACTGCTTTTCGGCAATCACCGAGACCGCCCTGTTGAGGCCAATGGAGAAGACGTCCTCGATGCTGTCGAGATTGGCGTAGGTACCGTCGTGCAGGACAAAAGGCCCGTAACGGCCGAGGCCGGCGGAAATCAGCTTGCCGGATTCGGGATGCTTACCGATATCGCGCGGCAGCGACAACAGCGCCAGCGCCTTCTCGTGATCGATGCTCTCCGGAGTCCAGCCCTTCGGCAGGCTGGAGCGCTTGGCATCCTTGCCTTCACCGCGCTGGACGTAAGGCCCGAAGCGGCCGTTGCGCAGCGTGATCTCCTCCGAGGTGTAGGGATCCTTTCCCAGAACCTTCGGGCCTTCGGCCTCGCCACCGTTTTCGGCGTTTTCGGCGCCGAACTGGCGGGTGAAGCTGCATTCGGGATAGTTCGAGCAGCCGATGAATCCGCCGCTTCGGCCGAGCCTCAGCGACAATGTGCCGGAACCGCACCTCGGGCAGGTACGCGGATTCGTGCCGTCTTCACGGGTCGGAAACAACACCGGCGCGAGATCCTCGTTCAGCGCGTCGAGCACTTCGGATATGCGCAGGTCCTTGATATCGTCGACGGCGGCGGAAAAGTCGCGCCAGAAGTCGCGCAGGACGTCCTTCCAGGCGAGCCTGCCGTCCGAAATCTCGTCCAGCTTCTCCTCCAGGGAGGCGGTGAAGTCGTATTCGACATATCTGCGGAAGAAACTTTCGAGGAAGGCCGACAGCAAGCGGCCCTTGGCCTGCGGGATCAGCCGCCTCTTGTCGATGGTGACGTATTCGCGGTCCTCGAGCGTCTTGAGGATCGCCGTGTAGGTGGACGGCCGACCGATGCCGAGTTCTTCCAGCTTCTTGATCAGGGTCGCCTCGGTGTAGCGCGGCGGAGGTTCGGTCGTGTGCCGGCTGACGTCGATCTTCTCGCGCTTCAGGGCCTCGCCGACACGGATCTCGGGCAAGCGGCGGTCTTCCTCGTCCTCGGCGTCGTCTTCCTTCTGATCCGAATAGGCGGCGAAGAAGCCGTCGAAACGGACGACGGAGCCGATTGCGCGCAAGCTCGCGGTACGGCCCGCGTTGACTGCCTCGATCTCGACCGTGGTGCGCTCGATCTCGGCGGGCTGCATCTGGCTGGAGATGGCGCGTTTCCAGATCAGGTCGTAGAGGCGGAACTGGTCATTATCGAGGTACTTGCGCAGCTCGCCCGGCGTGCGGAAGAAATCGGTCGGTCGGACCGCCTCGTGCGCTTCCTGCGCGTTCTTGGCCTTGGTCGAATAGTAGCGCGGTTTTTCCGGCAGGTACTTCTCGCCGAACTCCTTGGCGATGGCGGCGCGCGCGGCGTCGATCGCCTCGGGCGCCATCTGCACGCCGTCCGTTCGCATGTAGGTGATCAAGCCCGCGGTTTCGCCGCCTACGTCGATACCTTCGTAGAGGCGCTGCGCGACCTGCATCGTCCGCGACGCCGAGAAGCCGAGCCGCGAAGAGGCGGCCTGCTGCAGCGTCGAGGTGGTAAACGGCGGAGCCGGGTTGCGCTTCGTCGGCTTGGCATCCACCGAGAGCGCCTTGAACGCGGCGCCTTCGAGCATCGCGCGAATGCCATCGGCCTGCGCCTGCGAAGAAATGTCCAGCTTCTGCAGGCGTTTGCCTTCGTAGCCCGTCAGCCGCGCCTCGAATGTATCGGTGCGCGGGGTGCCGAGGATCGCGGCGATCTGCCAATAGTCCTCGCGAACGAACCTCTCGATCTCGACCTCGCGGTCGGAGACCAGCCGCAGCGCCACGGACTGCACGCGTCCGGCAGAGCGGGATCCCGGCAGCTTGCGCCAGAGCACGGGGGACAGGGTGAAGCCGACGAGGTAGTCGAGCGCGCGCCGCGCCAGATAGGCATCGACCAACGGCGCGTCGATCTCGCGGGGATTGGCCATTGCGTCGAGCACGGACTGCTTGGTGATGGCGTTGAAGACGACGCGGCTGACCGGTTTGTCCTTCAGGACACGCTTGCTCTTCAGAACCTCGAGCACATGCCACGAGATCGCCTCGCCCTCACGATCCGGGTCGGTGGCGAGAATCAGTCGGTCGGCGTCCTTCATCGCTTTGGCGATGTCCGACAGGCGCTTCGCCGATGCCCCATCGACCTCCCACGACATGGAGAAGTCGTCGTCCGGCCGAACGGAGCCATCCTTCGCCGGGAGGTCGCGGACGTGGCCGAAAGAGGCGAGAACCGTGAAGTTCCGTCCGAGATACTTGTTGATGGTCTTCGCCTTTGCGGGCGATTCGACGACGACGACGTCCATTTAAACCTGATGTTTTTTGCGCGGCGCGGTGCCGGAAGTGTCCGAAGGGATATGCAAGTCGGTCCGTCACATGGCTGTGCTTTGGCGCCCGGTCAAGGGCGTCGGCACAAATCCAGGGCGTTGGCATCGGCTGCCAACCTGATGCCGGACAAACACCGGTTGCAATTTTAGGTAAAAGTGATGTAGCAATAACTACTATAAATTGTATTCGTTTCCGATGCCGTCGGCGATCCGTTTCGCAGCCTGTCGGCCGAACCCGGAGTGACAACACATGCGCCGGACGCCCGGAACGGGACAAGGCGAGGCGGTCGTCTATCTCCATGCGATGCTGGGCGAGTTGCGCAGCATGGCCGAGGCGGAGCAGTTCGACATGCTCGCCTATCTGATCGACATGGCCTACATCGAGGCCGGGGACATCGTCCGCGGCAAGCGGCCGTCACGTGTCGGAAAGCAGCAAAGAAACGGAACCGCCTGAATGGCGCTCGAGCCGACCGGCGAGGTCGAGTTCGAGCAGGATCATGAACACCATCGCGGCATGCAGCCCCGTGTGACGAATGATCTCGTCGATCTGAACCGGAACGGGTCCGAGCGCTTCGATCACCCTTGCGCGATCGTCGTCGCCGGGGGGAGGGGCCGACGAGAAGTCGGGTGGTTCGTCGAGCGTTTCGGGTCCGGGAGCGGCGCGGCCGAGCAAGGGCGCGACCTGCTCGAGGATGTCGCGGGCCTCGGTGACGAGGATCGCCCCGTCCTTCAACAGGCC
Source organism: uncultured Mesorhizobium sp. (assembly GCA_964371125.1). GTDB lineage: Bacteria > Pseudomonadota > Alphaproteobacteria > Rhizobiales > Rhizobiaceae > DUSC01. The sequence goes on from CAYJMY010000024.1 coordinate 13,317, forward strand.
GTTCGTGCCTGCCGCGCGCGGGTCCAGTGGCGATCCGGGAACGGCGAAGACGAGCCGCCCCAACTCGCCGGCGAGACGCGCGCTGATGAGCGAACCCGACCGATGCGCCGCCTCGACGACGACGAGTCCCAGGGAGAGGCCGGCAACGATACGATTGCGGCGCGGGAAATCCCGTGCCCGCGGTTCCCATCCGAACGGCATCTCCGTGATCAACGCGCCGCCGCGGGCAGCGATCTCCTCGCAGAGGTCCTCGTTCTCCGGCGGATAGGGCCTGTCCATCCCGCCGGCGAGCACGGCGACGGTTCCCGTGGCAAGACCTCCCTCATGGGCCGCCGTGTCTATGCCGCGGGCCAACCCGGAAACGATCGCATATCCGTTCGTGCCGAGTTCGGCCGCAAGTTTGCGCGCCATCTTGATGCCGGCGAGCGAGGCGTTCCGCGCGCCGACGATGGCCACCGGCGGCAACTGGAAGACGGCGGGTTCTCCCTTGATGGCGACCAGTGGCGGCGGCTGGTCCATGCGCCGCAGGATCGGCGGATATTCGGGCTCGCCGATCGCGACGAACAACGCGCCCATCCGCCGCGCTGTCTCGATCTCGGTCTCGGCCTCCGCCACCGAAGGAACGCGCGGCGAGCGGCTGGCGCCACCCGAGCGGACCAGTTCCGGGAGCATGGAAAGCGCCGTTTCCGCGGAACCGAACCTATTGATCAGGTCGCGAAACGTGGCGGGGCCGACATTCTCCGTGCGGATGAGTCGCAGCCAGCCGATGCGCTGCCGGTCGCTGAGGCGGGCGCCTCCGGCGGCCGGAGCGGGGTTCATCCCTTGGCTCCGATCCGCGACTCGGTTCCTGCGAGGAGCCGCCCGATATTGGCCCGATGCTTGATGAGGACGATGGCGCTCATTACCGCAAACAGGATGGCAACGTCCCGGTGGCCGAGGAAATATAGCGCGATCGGGGTGACGATCGCAGCGACCAGGGCGGCGAGGGAGGAGTAGCGCGTCGCGAATGCCATCGCCAGCCAGACGACGGCGAAGATGACGGCGCCGATCCAGGCGAGGCCGATGAGGACGCCGAGATAGGTGGCGACGCCCTTGCCGCCCTTGAAGCCGAGCCACACCGGGAAGAGGTGGCCAAGGAAGGCGCCGAAACCCGCGAGGAGCGCCAGGTCCGGCCCCCAGATACCGGCGACGAGAACCGCGGCAGTGCCTTTCAGCGCGTCGAGGAGAAGGGTGAGGGCGGCCAGCCCCTTGTTGCCGGTGCGCAGCACGTTGGTGGCGCCGATGTTGCCGGAGCCGATCCGGCGCACGTCGCCCAGACCCGCCGCACGCGTGATCAGCAGGCCGAACGGTATGGAGCCGAGAAGATAGCCGAAGGCCAGGGCGGCAAGAAGGGCCGGCATCGCGGATTGCCAGCCGGTCGGATCCGTCATGAATTCCCTCCGTCCCTGGAAACGGGTGTTCAGGCCGTGAATACTGTGCGGCCCGCGACCATCGTTTGCAAGACCTTGCCCTGCAGGCGCGCGCCTTCGAAGCAGGTGTTCTTGGAACGGGACCGAAGCCCGGATTCGGCGACGATCCAGGGCTCGTCGAGATCGACGACGGCGAGATCCGCCGCCGCGCCCGGCCGCAGCGTGCCGCCGGGCAGCCCGAACAGACGCGCCGGCGCAGTCGACAGCACCTCGATCAGCCGCAGCAGCGGCACGTCGCCGCCGTGGTAGAGGCGCAGCGCCACGGGAAGCAGCGTCTCCAGCCCGATCGCCCCGGCCGCGGCGTCGGCGAAGGGCAGGCGCTTGGTGTCGACGTCCTGCGGGTCGTGCGAGGAGACGACGATGTCGATCGTGCCGTCGCGAACGGCCTCGATCATGGCGGCGCGGTCTTCCTCGGCGCGCAGCGGCGGCGAAAGGCGGAAGAAGGTGCGGTACTCGCCGATGTCGTTCTCGTTGAGCGACAGATGGTTGATGGACACGCCGGCCGTGACCCGCGCGCCGTCGGCCTTGGCCCGGTGAATCGCGGCCGCCGACATGGCGGTGGAAATCTTCGCCGCGTGGTAGGCGCCGCGCGTCAGGCGCGCCAGGGCGAGGTCGCGTTCGAGCGGGATCAGTTCGGCCTCGCGCGGGATACCGGCAAGGCCGAGCCAACTGGCGTAGAAGCCTTCGTTCATGACGCCCGAGGCGCCAAGGTCGGCGTCCTGCGTCTCGTGCGCAATGACGGCATCGAAGTCGCGGGCATAGGTCAGCGCGCGGCGCATGACCAGGCTGCTGGCGATCGTGTGCCGTCCGTCGGTGAAGGCTACCGCTCCGGCCTCGCGCATGAGGCCGAACTCGGTCATTTCGCGGCCGTCGAGGTTTTTCGTGATGGCCGCGGCCGGGTGGACGTTGACCAGGGCGGTGTCGCGCGCCGTGCGTAGAACGAACTCGACCAGCGCGATGTCGTCGATCACGGGATCGGTGTCGGGCATCATGACGAAGGAGGTGACGCCGCCGGCCGCCGCTGCGAGGCTCGCCGAGGCCAGCGTCTCGCGGTGTTCGGCACCCGGTTCGCCGACGAAGACGCGGCCGTCGACGAGGCCCGGCACGATCGCCTTGCCGGCGCAGTCGATCACGGTGGCGCCTTCCGGCGCGCCCTGGTTCAGTGCGCTGGCGCCGGCGGCGGCGATCGTGCCGCGCTCGACGATGACCGTGCCGGTCTCGTCGATGCCGCGCGACGGATCGACGACGCGCCCACCGGAAAAGACCGTCGTCCTCATGCCGCCGTCCCTTCGGAATTGCGGCGCGGGTCGAGCAGGACTTCCATCACCGCCATGCGCACGGCGACGCCCATCTCGACCTGCTCCTGGATGACGCTCTGCGGACCGTCGGCGATCTCCGAGGCGATCTCGACGCCGCGGTTCATCGGGCCGGGATGCATGACCAGGGCGTCCGCCTTCGCCGCCTTCAGCTTCTCGGCGTCGAGGCCGAAATAGCGGAAGTACTCGCGCACGGACGGCACGAAGGCGCCGGCCATGCGCTCGCGCTGCAGCCTGAGCATCATGACGACGTCGGCGCCCTTCAGCCCGTCGGCCATCGAGCGGTGGACCTCGACGCCCATGCGTTCGATGCCCGACGGCAGCAGCGTCGACGGCGCGACGACGCGCACGGTGGCGCCGAGCGCGTTGAGCAGGAGGATGTTTGAGCGCGCCACGCGCGAGTGCAGCACGTCGCCGCAGATCGCCACGACGAGGCGCGAAATCGGCCCGCGGGCGCGGCGGATGGTGAGCGCGTCGAGCAGCGCCTGGGTCGGGTGTTCGTGGGCTCCGTCGCCGGCGTTGACGACCGAGCAGCCGACCTTCTGCGCGAGCAGGGCCGCGGCGCCGGCCGACTGGTGGCGGATGATCAGGATGTCCGGCCGCATCGCGTTGAGCGTCATGGCCGTGTCGATCAGCGTCTCGCCCTTCTTAACCGACGAACTGCCGACCGACATGTTCATGACGTCGGCGCCGAGCCGCTTTCCGGCGAGTTCGAAGGACGACTGCGTGCGCGTCGACGCCTCGTAGAAGAGGTTGATCTGCGTGCGGCCGCGCAGTGTCGACGTCTTCTTCTCGTGGCGGCGCGAGATCGCGACCGCCTCGTCGGCGCGGTCGAGCAGGAATTCGATGTCGGCGGGGGACAGGTCGCGGATGCCGAGCAGATGCCGGTGCGGAAAGAGCGGCGAATGGGTGGCGGCTGTCATGTCAAGGCGGTGCTATAGGCGGGCAGGCGTTCCATCGCAAGCGCTCAGGCCCGGCGGCGGTCCTTGTCCAAGGGAATTTCATGCGCACGTCGCGCGTGCGCCGAAACCTTCGCGATCGAAGGACCATCCGCTATAAAGGCCGATGGCAGCCCGGATTCGCGGCGGGCCGTTGTTCCATTCCGAAGGAAGATCGGTGAACCACGACGTCACGAACCAGCCGCCGCCGCTCGCCGGGTCCAACGCCTGGCGCGGCGACCCGCTTCTCGTGCAACTGGCCGAATCCTTTTCGCCGGCGGTGCGCAAGGATCTCGACGCCCAGGGCCGTTTCGTCATGAGCCCGGAAGCGCAGGATCTGGCGCGGCTCGCCAACACGGAACTCCCCAAGCTCAAAACCCACGACCGCCACGGCCGTCGCATCGACTTTGTCGAGTTCCATCCGGCCTACCACGCGCTCATGCGACGCGCCGTGGCGACCGGATTGCACTCGTCGGTGTGGGAAAACGGCGAGGCCGAGGTCGGCCGCCGGCACCAGGTGCGCGCGGCGCGATTCTACCTGACGGCCGAGCTCGAATGTGGGCATCTTTGCCCGATCACCATGACCAACGCGTCGCTGGCGGCGCTGATGGCGAGTCCGAAGCTTTTCCGCGAATGGGCGCCGCGCGTCACCACGCGCAAGTACGATCATTCGCATAAGCCTCCGGTGCAGAAGGCCGGCCTCACCCTCGGCATGGGCATGACCGAGAAGCAGGGCGGGACGGACGTGCGGGCCAACACTACGCGCGCCGAACGCGCCGGTAGCGGCTTCTACCGCATCAGCGGCCACAAGTGGTTCATGTCGGCGCCGATGTGCGACGCATTCCTGATGCTGGCGCAGGCGCCGGAGGGGCTTTCCTGTTTCCTCGTCCCGCGCCTGCTCGGCGACGGCGCCGGCAACGGCCTCCGCTTCCAGCGCCTCAAGGACAAGCTCGGCAACCGCTCCAACGCCTCTTCGGAAGTCGAGATCGACAATGCGATCGGCGAGATGGTCGGCGAGCCGGGAGCCGGCGTGCGCACCATCATGGACATGGTGACGTTGACGAGGCTCGACTGCGCCGTCGCGTCCGCCGGGTTGATGCGCGGCGGCCTCGCCGAGGCGGTCCATCACTGCCGGCACCGCACGGTGTTCGGCAAGGCGCTGATCGATCAGCCTCTGATGCAGCGGGTCCTCGCCGACATGGCCCTCGATGTGGCCGCGGCGACGGCATTGGCGTTTCGCCTCGCGCGATCGTTCGACGAGGCCGCGAGCGACCGGGGAGAGGCGGCGTTCGCCCGCGCCATGACGGCCGTCGTGAAGTACTGGGTGTGCAAGATCTCGCCGCCGTTGCTCTACGAGGCGATGGAGTGCCTTGGCGGCAACGGCTATGTCGAGGAGGCGCCGCTGGCGCGCTACTATCGCGAAGCGCCGGTCAATGCGATCTGGGAAGGCTCGGGGAACGTCATGGCTCTCGACGTGCTGCGCGTGCTCGCCCGGGGCCCCGGCCTCTTCGACGACGTCTTGGCGGGGATCGAGCGGGATCTCGGCGCGAGCGGGCCGGGAACCACCGGCGTGCTTCGCGCCGCCATGCAGGTGGCGAATTCCGACGAGGGCTCGGCGCGGATCCTGACGGAACAGCTGGCGCTCTCGGCCGCCGCCGCCGAACTTCGCCGGCTCGGCGCCGGAAGGATCGCCGATGCCTTCATCGAAACGCGGCTCGCCGGCCAGTGGCGGGGCACCTACGGCTTGCTCGACGCGCGCCACGACGCCGGTCTCATCGTCGACACGCTCTATCCGGCGAACTGAGCCGAAATCGCCAGAACGGCGGGGATGGTCAGGAAAGACACGACGGTCTGTAGTGTCGTGACCGCCGCGTAGAGTTCGGCGTCGCCGCCCATCTGCCGGGCGAGCAGATAACCGTTCATGGCGGTCGGTACGGCGGCGCACAGGGCCAGGTACTGAAGCTGCATGCCGGACAGGCCGAGAGCCACCGCGATGCCGATGAGCAAGGCCGGGAACACCGCGAGCTTCAGGATCACGGGCAGAACGGTGGCGAAGCCGGGTTTCAGCAGGTCCCCCGGTCTCAATCCGGCGCCGATGACGACAAGACCCATGCCGAGCGCGGCGCGGCCGACGAGATCGAGAGTCTCCGCCAGGGGGCCGTAAAGCCCGCCCGGCACGAGCCTGACCAGCAGGGCGGCGAGGGAAGCGAGGATCAGCGGATTGGTCGCCACCTTCCACAGGACATTTCCCCAGCGCGCGCCCTGGTCGGAAAAGCGCGCAAGGACGAAGATCGACGCCAGATTGATCGGGATGATGATCACCGCCATGACGAGCGCCACGACGGCGCTGCCTTCCGGCGGGAAGATTTTTTCGGCGATGGCGAAGGCCATGAAACCGTTCCAGCGCAGCGACGTCTGGAAAACGGACGAGTACTGGCCCGTCGTGACGAGACCGGACGCGCCGAACGCCTTCCACACCGCGAACAGCAAGAGGCACATCGCGGCTATGGAGCCGGCCAGCGCGATCATCATGACGTCCAGGGCAAGGCCGCCGAAATCGGCCTCGGCGATGGTGATGAACAGCAGCGTCGGGTAGAGGAACCAGAAGCCGAGCTTCTCGAGGCCGGGCCAGGTCGCAGCGTCGAAGACCGGCGCGCGCCGCAACAGATTGCCGACAAGGATCAGCAGGAAAATCGGGAGGATGCTCTCGAAGGTCGCCGTCATTCCATCATCCGTAGCCGAGCGGCTGTCGCCGACGATTGCGCAGGGACGAGTCCCACGTGCAACTGAGCGAGCGAAAGCGTGGCGGGTGGTAGGCGCTGGAAGGCACCCTGTAAAGCGGTGGGGCGTGCCGTTAACCTTAACAAATGGTTTCCATTGCGGGGGGCTCGGTTAACAGTCACTTTCGAGGCCAAGCGAGCCTGGATTCGATGCGGCCTATCCTCACCCCCTTTCTGGCGTTGTACTGGACGACGGCGTTCGCCGTCCTGGCTTTGGTGGCCGTAAACGGGGGCGACGAGGGAACGACGCGGGTCATGCGCATGATCGGGCTCGCCGACGTCGACCTGCCTGCGGGCGCCATCGCCACGATGGTGCTGGCATTCGGCCTGGCGCTGGGTGCGGCGCTGTTTTTCTGGGCTTTCGTACAAGGGGTGCTCGCCGATCGCGTCGACGCCGACGACAGCGAGGCAGTGCTGCGCCTCGCCTTCGGCTGCGCGATTGGAACGACATGCCTGCTGGTCGCCGCTGCGGCTCTCGGCGGCGCCGAAGGGGCCTTGACGTCGCCGACGGTCCTCCTGGCGGCGCTGGCCGCTTCCTACCTTGCGATCACGGCGGAGAGATGGATCTCGCGCGTGCTCGCCGACCCGATCGGTGTATCGACGGACGGCGGGGCACGGTTGATGGCGGTCGACGCAGCGCGTCAGGCAGTGCTGGTGCGCCTTTCCAGGCCTGAGTTGCCGGCACAATGGGAGGGACCGCAGTGAAGTATGTGTTCGCCGTCTGGGCCACTCCGCTCGTTCTCTTCTGGGGTTGGTATTTCCTTTCGCTCAACGACATCCACTTCGGCTACATCATGCTGACCAGGCAGGCTCACGACCTGATTTTCCAGCTGTACGGGCAGATGATCGGCATGGATCCGCAGGCGATTCCGATGCTCGTGGCGCAAGCCTGCATCTTCGACACCGGACTGATCGTGGCGATCTGGTCGTTCCGCCGCCGCCGCGAAATCAGGGCCTGGGCTACCGAGATGCTGGTCCGCTACCAGCCGTCTCTAGCCGCCGCCGAGGCCGTGCAGCCGGTCGAGCACGCCCTGGAGAATGAAAGCCGCCGCCGCGGAATCGATCCGCGTCTGTCGTTTCTTTCGCGAGACGTCCATCTCGATGAGCGTCCGTTCCGCAGCTACGGTCGACAGCCGTTCGTCCCAGAAGGCGAACGGCAGGCCTGACAGACGTTCCATGTTGCGCACGAAGGCCCGCGAGGTCTGGGCGCGCGGACCTTCCGAACCGTCCATGTTGACCGGCAGTCCGATCACACAGGCGCCGACCCTGTCCCGGGCGAACTGCGCCAGCAGGGCTTCGGCGTCGAGCGTGAATTTCCGCCGCATGATGACCGGGCGCGGATGGGCAAACGAAAGCCCGGCGTCCGATACCGCGATGCCGATCGTCTTGTCGCCGAGATCGATGCCCGCAAGCGCCTTGCCGTCGCGAAGATAGTCGGGCAGTTCCTCGATGCGGACGGTCGGCACGTGTTATCCGTTCTCTTTGACTCGCGCGTTTGGCGTTCTATCCTCGCCGCGACAGGAAATCGAGGAGGACCACGATGAAGGTGACCTGGTACGGCCATTCCGCGTTTCGCGTCGATGCGGGCGGCGCGTCGATACTGATCGATCCTTTCCTGGCGGGAAACCCGTCCTGGAAGGGCGGATGGGAAGGGCCGGCCGAAGGGATCACCCACGTGCTGATCACGCACGGCCACGACGACCACATCGGCAGCGCGCTGGATGTCCTGAAGAAGTCAGGCGCCACGCTCGTCGCCAACTTCGAGATCTGCATGTATCTCGTCGGCAAGGGCGTCGACCCGGGCAAGATCAATCCCGGCAATACCGGTGGCACCGTCGACTGCGGCGGGTTCACGACGACCTTCGTCCAGGCGCTCCATTCGGCGTCGGCCTCGGGCGACCGCGGATCGAACACCTATCTCGGCAATCCGCTCGGCCTTGTGCTCCATTTTCCCGATGAGCCGACCGTCTATCACATGGGCGATACCGACATATTCTCCGACATGGCGCTGATCAACGAACTTCACGAGCCGAAGGTCGGCATGGTCCCCATCGGCGACCGCTTCACCATGGGAGGCGCGGTAGCGGCGCTCGCCTGCCGGCGCTTCTTCCGTTTCGACAAGGTCTTTCCGTGCCACTATGCATCGTTCGGCATGCTCGACCAGACGGCGCAAAAGTTCGTCGACGGCATGCAGGGGTCGAGCACGGAAGTCGTGGTCGCGAAGGTCGGCGCCGCGGTAAAAATCTGAGTGAAGGGCAGGGGGAACGTCATGTCTGCGCGGATAATCTTTGCGGCCACGGTTTTCGCCGTCACCGCGACCGGTGCACTGGCCGAGGACTTCATCACCGGCGTCTATCTCCAGTCCGAGGAGCTTTGCCAACAGGCGAAGAAGGAGACCATCCAGGCGGTCATCGAGGGGGGCAACGTACTGCTCACCGCGAGCGGCATCGAGGGGATCGAATACAATTGCGAGTTCCTCGAGATGACGAAGGCCAAACGGGCGCCGGCGTGGCTCGTCCACGCCATCTGCCAGGAGCCGGGCTACGTCTTTCCCGACGTGCTGTCGGTCACGCAGATGAGCCCGACGCAGATCGACGTCGTCTCGGTCAACGGTTCGGGCGACGAGGCGACGCCGACGAACACCGCCAGCTACCAGTTCTGCGAAGGCGTCGCCGCGCCGTAGGTGGCGCAGCGCCGACGATCTCCTCGTTTCTCATCCGAGTTGCGCGCCGTCCGCCGCGCGGCTATAGGCCGGACATCGATCCAGCCCGGCCAGCCGGAGGTTTTCCCATGTCCGTCGACATCGACACCGTCAAGCGCGTTGCGCGCCTCGCCCGCATTGCCGTGGGCCCGGAGGATGCCGCGCGCATGACCGGCGAGCTCAACGCCATCCTCGGCTTCGTCGAGCAACTCGACGAAGTCGACATCTCCGGGGTCGAGCCGATGACGTCGGTCATTCCGATGGCGATGAAGAAGCGGCAGGACGCCGTCACCGATGGCGACAAAGCCGACGATATCGTCGCCAACGCACCCGCCACCGACGAAAACTTCTTCCTCGTGCCGAAGGTGGTGGAGTAGGCCGTGACCGTCACGATCGCCGTCGAGACGCCATTGCAGGACGATGTGCGCGCGCTGGTGGCCGATCTCAACGCCACCATGATTCCGCTGACGCCGCAGGAGTTCCAGTTCCAGCTGACCGTCGAACAGATGGCGGAGCCATCCGTCACGCTGTTCGTGTCGCGGGATCAGGACGGACGGGCCGTCGGCATGGGCGCGCTCAAGGAGCACGGCCAGGGGCTGGGCGAGGTCAAGCGCATGTTCACCTTGCCGGAGGTGCGCGGCCAGCGCGTCGGCTCGGCCATCCTGCGGCGCATCGAGGCGCTCGCGCGCGATAAGGGCATGTCGCGCCTCGTGCTCGAAACCGGCGAGGCGGCCGGCTTCGAAGCCGCCTACCGCGTCTACGAGCGCGGCGGCTTCGAGCGATGCGGTGCGGTGCTCGACTATCCCGATTCCGGCTATTCACGATTTTACGAGAAGAAGCTCGACCGATGACCGACCTGACCCGCCTGACGATCGCCGAAGCAAGGACGAAGCTGCGCGCCAAGGAGTTCTCCGCCGCGGAGCTGACAGAGGCCTATCTCGCCGCGATCGACCGCGCCAATCCGGCGCTGAACGCCTTTGTGGCGGTGACCCACGACAAGGCGCGGGCGATGGCGCTGGCCTCGGATTCGCGGCTCGCCGAGGGCAAGGCGCGCGCGCTGGAAGGTATCCCTCTCGGCATCAAGGACCTGTTCGCCACGGAAGGCGTCCATACCCAGGCGTGCAGCCACGTGCTCGACGGCTTCGAGCCGCGTTATGATTCGACGGTGACCGCCAACCTGTGGGCCGACGGTGCGGTGATGCTCGGCAAGCTCAACATGGACGAGTTCGCCATGGGCTCGTCCAACGAGACCTCCTACTACGGGCCAGTGGTCAATCCCTGGCGTCGCCGCCGTGACGGCGCGGGCGGCAGCGACTTCTACAACACGCAACTGGTGCCCGGCGGATCGTCGGGCGGGTCGGCGGCGGCGGTCTCCGCTTTCCTGTGCGCCGGCGCGACTGCCACCGACACCGGCGGCTCGATCCGCCAGCCGGCGGCGTTCACCGGCACGGTCGGCATCAAGCCCACCTACGGCCGCTGCTCGCGCTGGGGCATCGTCGCCTTCGCTTCGTCGCTCGACCAGGCCGGGCCGATCGCCCGCGACGTCCGCGACGCGGCGATCATGCTCAGATCGATGGCGTCGGTCGATGCGAAAGACACGACGTCCGTCGACCGGCCGGTGCCGGACTACGAAGCCGTGCTCGGCCGCTCGGTGAGGGGCATGAAGGTCGGCATCCCGAAGGAGTATCGCGTCGACGGCATGCCGGCCGAGATCGAGGCGCTCTGGCAGAAGGGCATCGCCTGGCTGAAAGACGCCGGCGCCGAGATCGTCGACATCTCGCTGCCGCACACCAAATACGCGTTGCCGGCTTATTACATCGTGGCGCCGGCGGAGGCCTCGTCCAACCTCGCGCGCTACGACGGTGTGCGCTACGGGCTGCGGGTGCCCGGCAAGGACATCGTCGACATGTACGAGCAGACGCGCGCCGCCGGCTTCGGCCGCGAGGTCAAGCGCCGCATCATGATCGGTACCTACGTGCTCTCGGCCGGCTACTACGATGCTTATTATCTGCGGGCGCAGAAGGTGCGGACGCTGATCAAGCGCGACTTCGAGATCGCCTTCGAGGCGGGCGTCGACGTCATCCTGACGCCGGCGACGCCGTCGGCGGCGTTCGGACTGGCCGACGAGGACATGGCCGCCGATCCGGTCAAGATGTATTTGAACGACGTCTTCACGGTGACGGTGAACATGGCCGGGCTGCCGGGCATCGCCGTCCCCGCCGGGCTCGATGCAAAAGGGCTGCCGCTCGGCCTGCAGCTGATCGGCCGGCCGTTCGACGAGGAGACGCTGTTCCAGACCGCGCATGTCATCGAACAGGCCGCCGGCCGCTTCCAGCCCGAATCCTGGTGGTAGGGCTCGAGCGGCGGGCCTGATCGCGAGCCTCCTGAATCCAGAGGCGGCCCGCTTCGGTGGACCGGTCGGATGGCGGCTGCTTCAGCGGTTGGAAAATGCCCGGTTGATCCGCTCGATCGTCGAGCGTCGTTCTTGGGCAAAAGTCCGGCTTTCGGCGAAAATTCTGGCGTTGGCGGCGATCGTCCGGCAGGCGTCGTCGTTGGCATGGCACCAGCGGATCTTTTCGGCGAGATCGGAAAGGTCGGCGGCGACGGGGACGAAATGCGTCCACGGCTCGAGATCCTCGTAGTACCACTGGCGAAAAGCGAAGGGCGAGGCGATCTTGATCACGCAGCAGCCGTAGAGCATGCGAATGAAGAGGTTGGAGAAGGCATTGGCGTTGCCATCGACGTCGATCGCGAACTTGCGCTCGAGCCAGGCCGATTCGTCAATGAATCCAGCTGCGATGCCGGCCGCGCGGTAGCGCTCGGCGATCGGCGCGGGCCATCGGGAGCCCACGGCGAAGAAGATGTCGGTTCCGGGTATGTCGCGCGCGATCAGGCACATGCGAACGCGTTGAATCAGTTCGGGATCCTGCGGCGACATCGTCTCCGTCACCGCCTTGCCGCTGCCGCTGCGGTTGCCGCGCCAGAGAACAACCGGGTCGCGGGCCTCCCACGGCGGCGCCGAAGCCGCCCTGGCACGTTCGGCGGCATAGCCGCGCTTGTTGTAGAACCCCCTGTCCGGGACCAGGATCGTCCCGGGCAGGTTCGAGCAGAAGGCGAGGATCGGCCCGGCTTCCCGCGCCATGTCGTTGAAATCGCAACGATAGCTGCCGGGAGCGATGGCCGGGTCGGACAACAGGTCGACGAACACGCCGGCCCGCCGCCACAACCCCGAGAAGATCCGGCGCTGCGACTTCAGCGCCGCCATGTCGAGGCCTACGCTCAACCGTCCGCGTGCGGTCTTCTCGACGACGAGTTCGGTCGAACCGCGATCGCCGCTGTCGTGGATCCCGACCGGCCGGCGCGCGATCACCCCGAGCCTCAAAGCGAGCACGCCGGATAGCAGCGGCGCGAACGCCCCGTGCAGGGAAGTCGATAATCCGGGCGAGAGCTTCACGAAGGCGAAAGCCAGCAGGGAGGATGGCCTGCTATCATCGAAAGGTCCGCGCTTGTCAATCGCGGGGGACGGTCGGTTCGGGTCCGCGACGGATGCCGCGCGGCCGCCGGAGATGCGGGGACGAAGATGTTCTTCTATATGTCGAAAGCTTTCTGGTTCTTCATCCAGCCGCTCAACCTTTCGATCTTCCTGCTGCTGGCAGGAGCGGCGCTCGGAGCCCTGAGACTGAAGCGCACGGGACGAGCAGCGGCCGCCGCCGCGGCCCTCCTGCTGGTCCTGAGCGCCTGGACCTCGGTCGGCGCCTTGATGCTCAACCCTCTCGAAGAACGCTTCGAACGACCTGCGGCGATGCCTGCGCGCGTCGACGGAATCGTCGTGCTCGGAGGCGGTTTCGAGGGCGCGATCAATCTCGTGCGGGGCGGCTATGAACTGAACAGCGGCGGCGACCGCTTCGTTGAGGCAGCCGTCCTGGCGCGGCGATACCCGGATGCCAGGGTGCTGATATCCGGCGGCACCGGCGCGCTCGTCCTGGAAGGCGAGGGGGACGCCGACACCGCCCCGCGGCTGCTCTCGGCGCTCGGCGTGGACCAGACACGGCTGCTCCTCGAAAACCGCTCGCGCAACACCTATGAAAACGCGCTGTTTTCGAAGGAACTGGCAAATCCCAAGCCTGGCGAGACCTGGCTCCTGGTCACGTCCGCCTTCCACATGCCGCGCTCGGTCGGCCTCTTCCGCAAAGTCGGTTTTGCGGTCGTTCCCTGGCCCGTTGACTATCGAACTTCGGGCGAGGAGGGGATCGGCCTCTTTCGCGACAATCCCGCCGATTCGCTGCAGACCGCGACGATGGCGGTGCGCGAGTGGATCGGGCTCGTCGCCTACTGGCTCGCGGGACGGATCGTTTCGCCGCTCCCGGGACCGGGCTAGCCGTCGGCTCCTGGGGAGCCGGCGGCCGGCGAGTCGATTGTCGTCACGCGGTCGTCCGCGAGCAAAGAAGCCGGCGGCAGCTTCGGCCCGCGCCGGATGCGGGCGTCAGCGGCGAACGGCGAAAGGCCTGTCAGGGGACGTTGGTGACGACGAAGTTGTCGTAGACGAACTCACCCTCGGTCTTGTTCGTCAATTCCGAATAAAGCCCGAGCTTGCTACCGCCCTGCGGCGGCTGGCCCTTGACCTTGCGCACTTCCTTGTCGTTGACGAACAGCGTGACCTCGCGACCCTTGGCGACAACACGCAACTGGTTGACCTCGGCCCCGGGCTTGATCGTGTCCTCGAGCTTGGTCCACGGCAACGGCGTCAGCCATTTGTTGCGCTGAAGGCGCAGCAATTCGACGTATCCATTCGTGGCCACGACGAAGGCGTAGTAATTTTCGTAGTCGGACGCCCAAAAGATAATCCCGCCGAAAGCGTTCGCGGGATCCGGGACTTTTTGCACGAGATCGACACACACGTCGAAATCGTCGTAGAGGCTCGCCTCGTTCTGCAGCCGGTAGTTACCGCCGCCCGCCGGCTTCACCGTCAGGGCGCCGTCCTTGAATTCCATGCCGTCATATTGGCCCCAGCTCGAGTCCTGGGAGTCGAACGTATCTTCGTAGAGGATTTCGGGTCCCTTGCAGGCGAGCGCGCCAGCAGTTGACATCAGGAGCGCTAAGCCACCGGCAAACATCGATTTTTTCAGCATTTTTGTTCCCCCAAACCTGCCACTCACAGCCGAACCATATCGGCGACGGACCGCTGAGACAACGTGCCGTCGGCGAATCGGGTCGCCGTGACCGGAGACGGGTCAGGGCTATTCGGTCAGCGCTACCTGCCTTGCCCTGGAGAAGAACTGCCGCCGGACCAGCACGGCCGTGACGAGAATCGTGGCCACGACGAACGGCGCCGCGCCGACGAACCAGCCGAGATAGCCTATCGAGAAGAAAATGCCGCGCAGCCCGGCGTTGAAATGGCGGCCCGCCAGCACGTTCATCTGCGCCGCCCGCCGGACCGCGGTATCGAGTTCTGGCGACGCGTCGTGAGAGATCGGAACGGCACCGATCAGGATCGAACAGTAGTTGAAAAGACGGTAGGCCCAGGCGAACTTGAAGAAGGAGTAGGCGAGCAGGACCGTCAGGCCGATGGCCTTGATTTCGAACACTCCCCGAGCGACGGGTTCCATGAAAGGCAGGCCGGAAAGCACTGACACGGCCTCTTCGGTCTGACGAACCAGCGCCAGGCAGCCGCCGAGCGCGATCAGCGACGTCGAGGCGAAGAACGCGGTGCCCTGCTGGAGACCGGCCATGATGCTGGTGTCGACCATGCGCAGATCGCGGCTCGCCATAGTCCGCATCCATGCTTCGCGCTGGCGGTTCATCGCCGTGGTCAACGAGACGCGCGACGTGAGCCGGCCGTCGACGGCGAAGGCATAGGCGAACCAGGCTACGGCAAACAGGGCGATCGCCGCGACGTCCGGCAACGTCAAAGGAAAGGAATCGCCCAAGCCGACCTCCTTGCGGATTACGCCGTCGCGAACCGGGTCCGACACATTCCCGCCCGAACGGTTGAAAAAGAGTTGCCGACGAAATAGCGCCAACATTCTGATTTTATTAGATTGCCGTGCATCGGCGCACAAGTGTCGCGCGGCGCGTGCCACATTTGCGCCTTTTTTGCAGTTGCGAAGAAGCGCCGAAG
Organism: uncultured Mesorhizobium sp.; assembly: GCA_964371125.1. Classification (GTDB taxonomy): domain Bacteria; phylum Pseudomonadota; class Alphaproteobacteria; order Rhizobiales; family Rhizobiaceae; genus DUSC01. The sequence continues at coordinate 28,639 of CAYJMY010000024.1, forward strand.
GGCGTATTCAGCCGGCCGAAACGAGTTGGGCCGAAGCGAGTCATCGGCCGGGCGGCGAACAGGAAATCATGGAAGAATCAGCACAGAAATCCTGCTGGGGCTTGACGGCCAAGGCAGTGATCGGTTTTGCCGGCGTCATCCTTCTGGTCTGGCTTGTCGGCGGCGGCTCGGAGACGGCGGCGGTCCTGGCGAACGCGGGCTGATCAGGTCTTCCACCCAATCGGGGCGCGGCGTTCACGTCGCGCCCTTTCGTTTGGGCGGCCCGTCGCGATGTCGCGGCGAGAGTAGGAGAGGTCGGCGAGCGCCTAGCAATCCATGGGCGAAACGGCGATAGATTTCCTGTCCCTGGAGCCTCCCGCCCGTGTTCCTCTCTGTTTTCGACCTGTTCAAGATCGGCATCGGCCCGTCATCCTCCCACACGATGGGCCCGATGACCGCCGCTGCGCGCTTCCTCTCCGAACTGGCGTCCGGAGACTGGCCGCGGCCGGCCGGATCCAGGGTCGATCGGCTGGGCGCCAGCCTGCACGGATCGCTTGCCTTCACCGGGATCGGTCACGGCACGGACCGCGCCGTCATCCTCGGGCTGACCGGCGAGACGCCGCTGACGGTCGATCCCGACAGCTCGGATGCCAAGGTCGCCATGGTGCGCGCCGAGAAACGCGTGTCTCCGCCCGGCCATCCGGGCTACAGGTTCGATCCCGACCGCGACCTGGTCCTCGACCGCAAGACGCCGCTGCCGGGGCACGCCAACGGCATGGCGTTTACCGCCCACGACGCGGACGGCCATCTTCTGCTGCGGCGGGTGTACTACTCGATCGGCGGCGGCTTCGTCGTGTCCGAAGAGGAGCTTCAGCGCATCAAGGCGCGCGGACCGGACCATGACGCCGGACCGGTGCACTACCCGTTCAGCAATGCGGCGGAGATGCTCGCCATGGCGGCGCAGAGCGGCCGTTCGATCGCCGCCATGAAGCGGGCGAACGAGGAGGTGCACAAGAGCCGCGAGGAGCTCAACGCCGGGCTCGACGCAATCTGGTCGGCGATGACGAACTGCATCGACCGCGGCCTGTCGAAGGACGGCATCATGCCCGGCGGGCTGAAAGTGCGCCGGCGCGCCCGCCAGCTCCACGACAAACTGCAGGAACAGTGGCAGCAGAACCGGCCGAATCCGCTGCTCGCCAACGACTGGCTGTCGATCTACGCCATGGCCGTCAACTAGTTGATTGCTGGGGGCGGCCGCATCGTCACCGCGCCGACCAAGGGCGGGGCGGGCGTTGTGCCGGCCGTCCTGCGCTACTGGCTGCACTTCCACGTCGAGGCGGACCAGGAGTCGATCCGCGACTTCCTGCTGACGGCGGCGGCGGTCGGCGGCATCATCAAACACAACGCCTCTATCTCCGGCGCCGAGGTCGGCTGCCAGGGCGAGGTGGGTTCGGCGTCGGCGATGGCCGCGGCGGGGCTCTGCGCCGTCATGGGCGGCACGCCCGAACAGGTCGAGAACGCGGCGGAAATCGCGCTGGAACACCATCTCGGCATGACCTGCGATCCGGTCGGCGGCCTCGTCCAGGTGCCGTGCATCGAGCGCAACGCGCTCGGCGCGGTGAAGGCGGTAACCGCGGCATCGCTGGCCATCAAGGGCGACGGCAAGCACTTCGTGCCCCTCGACGCGGCGATCGAGACGATGCGCCAGACCGGCCTCGACATGCACGAGAAGTACAAGGAGACGAGCCTCGGCGGACTGGCGGTCAGCGTCGTCGAGTGTTGAGCGTAAACGGCCTGTGCACAACCGCGCTGCCGGTTGTCTGCGGCAACCACCGGCGCTAGTTTCGCCTCATGGCCCTCAACCTCCTCAAACTCTGCGTCGGCTGCGAAAGCGTCGAGGATCTCGAGGAGTGGATCGCCTCGCGGCTCGCCGACTGCCGGCGGCAGGGGCGGCCGGAGGAGCAGTTCCACACGACCCGCATGGTGCCGACGCGCGGCGCCGAGATCGTCGACGGCGGCTCGCTCTACTGGGTGATCAAGGGCTTGGTGCAGTGCCGGCAGGCGATCACGGAAATCAGGCCGTTCACCGACGGAGAGGGCATCGGCCGCTGCCACCTGGTGCTCGATCCGCTCGTCGTGCGCACCGAATGGCAGCCGCGCCGCGCCTTCCAGGGCTGGAGGTACCTGAAGCCCGAGGACGCCCCCGCCGACCTCGGCAAGGGCAGGGCCGAACTCGCCGAACTGCCGCCGAAGCTGCGCCGAGAGCTGGCCGAACTCGGCCTTCTATAGCCGCCGGCAGCCACAGGCGGGCCGGGCCCGTAACCATTCGCCTTTACCACGGCGCGAGGTTCTCCGCCTTGTGATCGGCGAGGCGATTGAAAATCCATCACATTTCTCCCAAGATGACATGGGCGTGGAGTTTTGGATGGGATGGCGTACACGGAATTCGGAACGAGGGCGGAGGGTCGCCGCAGCGGCGGCGCACATGTCATCGTCTGCGGCAACGAGAAGGGCGGCTCGGGCAAGTCGACGACCGCCATGCATATCGCCGTCGCGCTGCTGAAGGCCGGCCAGAAGGTCGCCACCGTCGACCTCGACGGCCGCCAGCTCTCGCTCACCCGCTATGTCGAGAACCGCCGCCGCTGGGCGCGCTCGGCCGGTATCGACCTCGCCGTCCCGGAGCATTTCCACGTGGCTCCGGCGCGGCGCGAGACGGTCGCCGACGCCGAGGGCGAGGAGTTCCGTCGCCTGATGGACGGAATCGGCGACGTCGAGCACCGCCACGACTTCGTCGTCATCGACACGCCGGGCTCCGACACCTACCTCAACCGCCTGGCGCACCGCATCGCCGACACGCTGGTGACGCCGATGAACGACAGCTTCATCGACTTCGACGTGCTGGCGCGCATCGATCCGGTCGGCCACGACATCATCGAGCACTCCCAGTATGCCGCGGCGGTGAGGGATGCGCGCCGCGAACGGCGCCAGGCCGACAATGCCATCCTCGACTGGATCGTGGTGAGGAACCGCATGTCGAGCATCACCTCGCGCAACGAGCAGAAGATCGATACCTGCCTGCGCGAACTCGCCATGCAGCTGGGGTTCCGCATGGCGGACGGCATCTCCGAGCGCGTCGTCTTCCGCGAGTTCTTCCCGATCGGGCTGACCGCGCTGGACGATTTCGAGGAACACGTGCTGGGCACGAAGCCGACGCTGTCGCACCTCGCAGCGCGCCAGGAGATCAGGCAGCTGGTCGCCGCGCTCCGCCTGCCCGTCGACGAGAGCGGCCGCAAGCGCGCGGAAACGCGGCGCCGCTACGCCGAAACGCTGGCCCGACCCTTCGCGATGCCGGACATCTTCGCCGGCTGAGATCGATTTCGGCGCGCGGCTGAGGGCCTTGCAAGCGCCAAGATCAGACCGCACATTCCGCTGCATGAACGACAAGAAGTCGCCAGTCCCTGCCTCGACGGGCGGAACGCCGGCTCCGGCGCGCTCCGATCCGCGCGATGTCGCCGCTTTCCTTCGCGAGGCCACTTCGCTGAGGCAGGACAGCGCGGGCAGGGGGCGTCTCATCCTCGCCCTCGACGCGACGATGAGCCGCCAGCCGACCTGGGACCTGGCCTGCCAGCTCCAGGCGGAGATGTTCGACGCCGCCGCGGGGACGGACAGGCTGGCGATCCAGCTCGTCTATTTCCGCGGACATGGCGAATGCCGGGCCTCGCGGTTCGTCGGCGACGCCGGGTCGCTGAAGGCGCTGATGCTCGGGATCGACTGCCGCGGCGGGAACACGCAGATCGGCAAGGTGCTGGCGCATGCGCTGAAGGCGACCGCGAAGGACAAGGTCGCCGCCCTGGTCTATATCGGCGACGCGCTGGAGGAGGCGATCGACGACCTCGCCGACAAGGCGGGCCAACTCGGTCTCCACGGCGTCCCGGTGTTCGTCTTCCAGGAGGGCGCCGACCCGATCGCCGAACGGGGTTTCCGCGAGATCGCGCGGCTGTCGCGCGGCGCCTGGTTTCGCTTCGATTGCTCCGCCGCATCGACGCTGGCGCGCCTGCTCGCTTCCGTCGCGGTGTTCGCGGCGGGCGGGACCAAGGCGCTCGCCGCACGGGGAAATCCCGAGGACCTGCTCATGCTCGATCACCTCGGGGGCAGCGGCAAATGACGGCTGCGTTCTACCTGGTCGCGGCGGCACTTGGCGTCGCCGCGCTGGCGGCTGCATTCCTGCGCACCAATCCGGCGCGTCTCGCCGAGGCGATCAGGCTTGCCGGACCCATCGTCCTGGCCCTGGTCGGCGCTGTGCTCATGCTGGTGGGAAAGGCCGGGGCTGGCGGCATGCTGATCTCCGGCGCGCTCGGATGGTACGGATTCATGCGCCGCCGCCGCGGTACGCAGAAACCGACGCCGGGAAAGCGCTCCAGCGTGCGCACCGCGGCGCTGGAGATGGAGCTCGACCACGACAGCGGCGGGCTCGAAGGCATGGTGCTCGCGGGCACGTTCGAGGGGCGCATGCTCGGATCGATGACTCCGTCCGAGCTGTTGACGCTCCATGGAGAACTCTCCGGCGATTCGGAGAGCCGCCAGCTACTTGAGGCGTATCTTGACGGCCGTCATCCCGTCTGGCGCGAAGACCTGGAGGCGGACGTTCGTCGCGGGCAGCGAGTTGCGCCAGGTACGGGCCCCATGACTAAGGAGGAGGCCTACAAGATCCTTGGTCTTGAAGCGGGGGCTACCGCGGCGGATATCCGCAAGGCGCATCGCAGCCTGATGCAGCGCCTGCACCCCGATGTTGGCGGATCGTCTTTCCTTGCCGCGCGTATCAACGAGGCCAAGGACGTCCTGCTCTCCAATCACAACTAGATCTCCTTCGACTGAATACAAACCTGGAGAAAGGGAGGGGCCTTCCTATTGCTGGACCGCGTAACAGGCGATCTTCTTCTTTTTCAGTGCGTTGCAGGCGCCACGCGCCTCGGCCTTGGACGAGAACCCACCGAAACGGACGCGGAAGTACGTGACGCCGTCCTTGTCGAAGGCCATCGTGTAGCCGGCGGCGTCGGCGAGGATCGCCGGCGCCTGGCGGCTCGTCGCGGCGAGCTGCTTGCGGGCATCGGTCTCGCTCTGCGCGGCCGCCACCTGGACGGCCCAGCCGGACGGGATTGACGCGGTCTTGACCGGATCGATGCCGGCCGATTTCTGCTCGACGGCCGGCGCGGCGGCGGGCCTTGGTTGCGGCTGGGCAAAGGCCTGCTCGATGCGCGACGTGGCCGCGGTGGCGACATCGCCGGCTTCGCCGGCCGGCGCCTGCATCGGCTCGGCAGATGCCTCGGCCACGGCGGCCGGACGGATGTCGGGCGTCGGAGCGTTCTTCTTCGGCAGGGCGACAGGGGCAGGTGCATAGGCGGTCTCGGCGCGCGCGACCTCGACGGTCTCGGCAGCGCCGGAGGCCGCGATCAGCGCGCCGCCGCCGCGCGACGAGGCCTTGGGCAGGTACTTTCGCAGCAGCTCGGCCATGTGCCGGTCGCGGGCGCCGCCGCTGGCGCCGCCCATGACCACGGCGACGACCTTGCGGCCACCGACCTTGATCGACGAGACGAGATTGAAGCCCGACGCACGCGTGTAGCCGGTCTTTATGCCGTCGACGCCCTTGACGCGGCCGAGCAGCTTGTTGTGGTTGCCCATGCGCTGCCGGCCGTAGGTGAAAGAGCGGGTGGCGAAATAGGCGTAGTACTGCGGAAAATGCTCGCGGAGTGCGATGCCGAGCGTCGCCATGTCGCGCGCCGTGGTGAGTTGCCCGGGATTCGGCAGGCCAGACGCGTTGCGGAAGACGGTGTTGCGCATGCCGAGTTTGCGCGCCTTGGCCGTCATCATGCGCGCGAATTCCGCTTCGGAGCCGCCGATGTATTCGGCGACCGCCGCTGCGGCGTCGTTGGCCGACTTGGTCACCAGGGCGTAGATGATCGTCTCCATCGGCACGGAGCCGCCCGGCTTCACGCCGAGCTTGGTCGGCGGCATCGAGGATGCGTGCGCCGAGAAGCGGACAGGGGTCGATTTCTTGAACTTGCCCGCGGCCATACCTTCGAAGACAAGGTAGAGCGTCATCATCTTCGTCAGCGACGCCGGATAGCGCTGCGCGCCCGCGCTGGCCTCGAACAGCGTCTTGCCCGTGTTGGCGTCGACGACGATTGCCGCGTATTTCTTGCTGGCGGCCTGCGCGGGCAGCGCGAAGGCGAGGGCCAGCAGGGTCGCAAGAGCGACCCGGGCGGAGAACCGGTGGAAACGGGCAACAGCCCCGAACGCCTGACGCACTGCAACACCCTTTGTTTTTTCACCCACGGGGACCGGCAAAGGCGTCCAGTCCGACAGATGTGGATGCTAGGGGTGCAGCGTTACCAAAGCGTTTATGGTAACCGAGTTGTTGACGAAGCGGCGGCAATTTTCTTCGAATTTTCGACGAATTCAGTCGCATCTTGACAAATTGTGCAGTGCACAATAGATATAGCGCAACGCACAATCGGGTGCGCCGAATATCCTCGTCGCGGGAAAGGGACAACGCATGCCGCAGCCGTTCGAAGACGCCAACAAGCTTGGCAAGGAATTTCTCGAAGCCAACCTGAAGAGCCTAGCGACGCTGTCGAAGAGCGTTCAGGCCATCGCCGCCGAGACCGGCGAATACACCAAGAAGTCGTTCGAGACCGGCAGCGCCGCGCTCGAGAAGCTGTTTTCCGCCCAGTCGCTGGACAAGGCTTTCGAGATCCAGACCGACTTCGCCAAAAAGGCCTATGAGGGTTTCGTCGCCGAGGCGACCAAGCTCGGCGAACTCTACACCGAGACCGCCAGGGACGCCTACAAGCCCTTCGAAGGCCTCGTCGCCAAGACGAAGTGAGACGACGCCCCCTACGGGCGGCGACGCAAGCTTCACTAAAGGGCCCGGCCGCCTGATAGCGGTCCGGGCCTTTTTCATGCGTCGGAACGTGTTCGAAAATCGCGCAGGGGAAACGAAGGCTGTATTGTCAGCGGAACAGAAGGCCTTAAAATCGACCGAAGACGACTTACATGTCGACCCGGATAGGGATTCGGCAACAAGGAAGGCACTTGGACATCGGCAGCACTGCCATGCGCAACGGCGCGGCTCACATGCAATCCGACGATACCCGCGGGAACGCACCCGGTCGCGGGACGGCGGTGATAACGCGTACCAAGCCGAAGACCAAGAAGCCCAACCTCTACCGCGTGCTCATCCTTAATGACGACTACACGCCGATGGAGTTCGTCGTCCATGTCCTCGAGCGGTTCTTCCAGAAGGACCGGGAAGCGGCGACCCGCATCATGCTGCACGTACATAATCACGGCGTCGGCGAATGCGGGGTCTATACATTCGAAGTGGCGGAGACGAAGGTAGCGCAAGTGATGGACTTCGCCCGCCAGCACCAGCATCCGCTGCAATGCGTGATGGAAAAGAAGTGAGGTAACATGCCGGCTTTCTCGCAGGGACTGGAAAGAGCGCTCCACCAGGCGCTGACTTTCGCCAATGAGCGGCATCACGAATATGCCACGCTGGAGCATCTGCTTCTGGCCCTGATCGACGACGCGGATGCGTCGGCGGTCATGCGCGCCTGCAACGTCGATCTGCCCGAACTCAAACAGACCGTCCTGAACTACATCGATACGGAACTCGACAATCTCGTCACCGGCTATGACGAGGATTCGAAGCCGACCGCCGGCTTCCAGCGCGTCATCCAGCGCGCCGTGATTCACGTCCAGTCATCGGGTCGCGAAGAAGTCTCGGGCGCCAACGTGCTCGTCGCCATCTTCGCCGAGCGCGAGAGCCACGCCGCCTACTTCCTCCAGGAACAGCAGATGACCCGCTACGATGCGGTCAACTACATCAGCCACGGCATCGCCAAGCGCCCCGGCGCCTCGGAAGCCCGCAGCCCGCGCGGCGCCGACGACGAGCAGCACGGCCCGGCCGGCGGCGAGCAGCAGGAAGAGGGCGGCAAGAAGAAGCAGCAGGACGCACTCACCTCCTACTGCGTCAATCTCAACGTCAAGGCGAAGTCCGGCAAGATCGATCCGCTGATCGGGCGCGAATCGGAGATCAACCGCACGATCCAGGTTCTCTGCCGTCGCTCCAAGAACAACCCGCTCTATGTGGGCGATCCCGGCGTCGGTAAAACGGCGATCGCCGAGGGCTTGGCCAAGCGAATCGTCGAGGGCGACGTGCCCGAAGTGCTCGCCAACGCCACCATCTTCGCGCTCGACATGGGCACGCTACTCGCCGGCACGCGCTATCGCGGCGACTTCGAGGAGCGGTTGAAGCAGGTCGTGAAGGAGCTTGAGGACTATCCGGGCGCGGTGCTGTTC
>CAYJMY010000025.1:0-26349 GCA_964371125.1 uncultured Mesorhizobium sp.
GGATGGTGGTCATCATTCCCTTCTCGATGCCGACTGTCTCGTGCAGCACGGCGGCGACCGGCGCCAGGCAGTTGGTGGTGCAGGATGCGTTGGAGACGATCAGGTGGTCCTTGGTCAGCTTGTCGTGGTTGATGCCGTAGACCACGGTCAGGTCGGCGCCGTCGGAGGGCGCTGAGACCAGAACGCGCTTGGCGCCCGCGGCCAGGTGCGCGGCGGCCTTGTCGCGCGCGGTGAAGATGCCGGTGCATTCCATCACGATGTCGACGCCGAGATCCTTCCACGGAAGCTGCGACGGATCCTTGATCGCGGTGACCTTGAACGTGTCGGTGCCGATGCTGATCGAGTCTCCCTCGACAGTGACCTCGTGCGGGAACTTTCCGTGCACGCTGTCGAAGCGCAGCAGATGCGCATTGGTCTCGACCGGGCCCAGGTCGTTGACGGCGACCACGTCGATGTCCTTGCGGCCGGACTCGTAGATGGCGCGGACGATGTTGCGGCCGATGCGGCCAAATCCGTTGATGGCGACTCTCACGGTCATGTCTGTCTCCTGGGGCTTGTTCGGGCGGGTTCCGGTCCGCCGCTTCTTAGCGATGCGCCGCGGAAGAATCCAGCGGCCGCCGCCTGCCAAGAGGCCGCATCCGCGGCCCCGGATGGAGTATTCGGCTCAGCGCCGGGCAAGTCGCGCCGTGGCGGCGGCAACAGCTGCTTCCGCGGTGATGCCGAAGTGTTTGTAGAGCTCCTCATAGGGTCCGCTCGCGCCGAACCCGGTCATGCCGATGAACACGCCGTCCGACCCGATGAAGCGGTCCCAGCCCTGGCGAATGCCCGCTTCGATGGCGATCTTCACCGGCGCGTCGCCGATTATCGCCGTCTTGTAGCCGGCGCTCTGCCGCTCGAACAGTTCGAATGACGGCACCGAAACGACGCGCGCGCCGTGGCCGAGGGCCTGCAGGGCAGCGCGCGCCTTGAGGGCGATCTCGATTTCCGAACCGGTCGCGAAGAGAGTCACCACCGCGTCGCCGGCGGCGGTCGCCAGTTCGTAGGCGCCGTAGCCGCACAGGTTCTCTTCCGAGAACTCGGTGCGCACGGCCGGCAGGTTCTGTCGGGTCAGCGCGATCGTCGACGGGGTCCCGGTCGATTCCAGCGCGATCTGCCAGCACTCCACCGCCTCGGTGGCGTCGGCCGGGCGCAGGACCAGATGGTTCGGGATGGCGCGCAGCGCCGCCAGGTGCTCGACTGGCTGGTGCGTCGGGCCGTCTTCGCCGAGACCGATCGAATCGTGCGTCATGACGAAGATCGAGCGGATACCCATCAGCGACGCCAGCCGCATGGCCGGACGCGCGTAGTCGGAGAACACGAGGAACGTGCCCGAATACGGGATGACGCCGCCGTGCAGCGCCATGCCGTTCATCGCCGCCGCCATGCCGTGCTCGCGGATGCCGTAGTGCACATAGCGTCCGCCGAACGAGCCGGGCGCGATCGGCTTGGTCTGGCTGGTCTTGGTGTTGTTCGAGCCTGAAAGGTCGGCGGAGCCGCCGATCGTCTCGGGGACGACGCCGTTGATCACTTCCAGCGCCATTTCCGACGATTTGCGCGTCGCGACCTTCGGCTTGTCGGCAGCGAGCTTCTTCTTGTAGTCGCCGATCGCCTGTTCCAGCCCGCCGGGCAATTCGCCGCGCATGCGCCTCTCGAACTCGCCGCGCCGTTCCGCGCCGGCGGAGGCGAGGCGCTTTTCCCAGTCCTTGCGCTTGCGGCCGGCATTGAGGCCGGCGACGCGCCATGCGTCGAGCACTTCCGAGGGCACTTCGAACGGTTTGTATTCCCAGCCGAGCGCCTTGCGCGTCGCCGCGATCTCTTCGTCGCCGAGCGGCGAGCCGTGCACCTTCGAGGAGCCTTTCTTCGTCGGCGCGCCGAATCCGATCGTGGTCTTCGCCGCGATCAGGGTCGGACGGTCGGAGCGGCGCGCGACCTCGATCGCGCCGGCGATCGAGTCCGGATCGTGGCCGTCGCAGGCGATCGTGTTCCATCCCGAGGCGGAGAAGCGGGCCAACTGGTCTGTCGAATCCGCAAGCGACACCGGCCCGTCGATCGAAATGTCGTTGTCGTCCCAGATCACGATCAGCTTGTTCAGCCGAAGATGCCCGGCCAGCGACAGCGCTTCCTGGCTGATGCCCTCCATGAGGCATCCGTCGCCGGCGAGCACGTAGGTGTAGTGGTCGACCAGATCGTCGCCGAATGTCGCGTTGAGGATCCGCTCGGCGAGCGCCATGCCGACCGCGTTGCCGAGGCCCTGGCCGAGCGGCCCCGTCGTGGTCTCGATGCCGGCCGCGTGGCCGTATTCCGGATGGCCGGCCGTCTTCGAGCCGATCTGGCGGAAGTTCTTGATCTCGTCGAGCGAGATGTCCTCGTAGCCGGTCAGGTAGAGCACCGAATAGAGCAGCATGGAGCCGTGGCCGGCGGACAGCACGAAGCGGTCGCGGTCGGGCCAGTGCGGGTTCTTCGGGTCGTATTTGAGGAAGCGGGTAAACAGCACCGTGGCGATATCGGCAGCGCCCATCGGCAGGCCGGGGTGGCCCGACTTGGCCTTCTCGACCGCGTCCATGGACAGGAAACGGATCGCATTGGCCATGCGGTCATGCTTTTCGCGATTGCTCATCGTTGCTCGCAGTTTTGCTAAGGGTACACGGGGGCGTTTCGCCCCGAAAAAGGCAGGGGACACATAGCAGGTGGCGGCCGGCTGTCAACAAAACGGCGGCCCTACGAGGTTCCCGACCGGGCTCTTTGCCCGACTCTTTCGCCCTTTCCCGCGCAACCGCCGGGGGATAGGCGCAAACCCTTTGTTGACGCGCCTTTCGCGTCCCGCCTAAGGTTCCTCGGATAACGCATTCGGAAGATGGACGATTCGAGGCGGCGGGGCAGAAACGGGATCGATGACCGGGGAAGCGACGCTCAAGGAAGTGATCGGACGGCTCGTCAAGGCGATCGAGACGCTCGAGAATGCCGTGGCGTTGCGGCTCGATCAGGAGCAGGACTACGCCGAGGCCGAGGCCGAAGTGCAGCGAATGAACGCGGACCGCGCCCGGCTCGCCCAGGAACTGGACGGCTCCGAGGCGCGCGCCGAGAGGCTCGAAGAGGCGAACAAGGAGGTTTCCCGCCGGCTCGTGACCGCCATGGAAACCATTCGCGCCGTGCTCGACAGGTGATGCGATGCCGCAAGTAACCGTGACCATCGACGGCAAGCAGTACCGGATGGCCTGCGACGAGGGGCAGGAGGAGCATCTCATCGGCCTCGCCGAGCGCTTCGACCGCTATGTCATGCATCTCAAGGATTCCTTCGGCGAGATCGGCGATCAGCGCCTGACCGTCATGGCCGGCATCATGGTTATGGACGAACTGGCCGAGTTGCAGAAGCGCATTAAGGGCATGGAGAGCGAGGTCGCGACCTTGCGCAAGACCCGCGACGACGCCCTCGTCAAGGCCGACAAGAACGACTCCGCCCTGACCGGCGCGCTCGGCGTGCTGGCCGAACGCATGGAAACGCTGGCGACGAAGCTCGCGACAAGCCGGCCGCGCGCCTGAGCGGCCGACCGGACCCCGCCGGACTCCGCGCGGGCCGCCAATCCATGCTATCGTTTCGCTGCCCGCGGTCGTGAGGTGCAGGCGGCCGTTGCGATGACGGCGCTGGATCTGGCGCGGCCGCGCCGCCGGACGGCAGCACACTCGGAACGGCCATGCACCTCCTCCTGATCTTCGGCCTGGCGGCAGCCCTGTTCACGGCGGCATCGTTCCTCGCAGTCTATTCCTACGGCCGCTTCGCCCGCCGCGCCCGCGGCGCGCCGTCCTCGGCCCTGCCCCCGGCGGATGCCGTCACGCAGCTCGACCGCGGCATCGCGGCGCTCGAGCACGGGGCGGGCGGCGCCAACGGCCTCGCCCTGCTCTCGGAAAACCTCAACGCCTTCGCCGCCCGCGCGCTGGCCGCGCGCAGCGCCGGCCGCAGCCTCGACCTGATGTACTACATCTGGCACCACGACCTGACCGGGCGGCTGCTGGCCCACGAGATGATCGCCGCCGCCGATCGCGGCGTGCGCGTTCGCCTCCTGCTCGACGACATCAACACGCGCGGCCGCGATCCGCTCTATCTCGCGCTGGACAGCCACCCCGACATCGAAGTCCGCATGTTCAATCCGAGCCTCGCCCGGCAGGGCGCGCTGCGCCGCGGCCTCGAGATGATGCTGCGCGCGTTCAGCATCACGCGGCGCATGCACAACAAGGCCTGGATCGCCGACGGCAGGCTCGCCATCGTCGGCGGCCGCAACATCGGCGACGAATATTTCGATGCCGCCGAAGCACCCTCCTTCCGCGACCTCGACGTCGTCCTGCTTGGGCCGGCGGTCGCCGAAACGGCAGCGATCTTCGACGCCTTCTGGAACAGCGCCCAGACCATCCCCGTGCGGGCGCTGGCGCGCCGCGGCCGGCGGCGCAAGGCCGGCCTGGAAGCGCTGCGCGCCCGGCTCGGCGACCTCGTGGCGGGGGAGACGGCGCGCCCTTATCTCGATCGTGTCCGCGAGCGCCTGTCGGCCGTCGCCATGTTCATGGATGGCATCGCCATCCAATGGACGATGGATGCACGCGTCGTCTCCGACCCGCCGGAGAAGGCGCTGGCGCGCGGAAGCGGCAACTGGCTGATGCGGCGGATCTTCCCGGTCATCGGCGGCGCCCGCCGGTCACTGGAGATCACGTCGCCCTATTTCATCCCGGGCGCGGAAGGCACCAAGGCCCTCGTCTCGCTCGTCGAGGCGGGCGTCGACGTGGCCGTGCTCACCAATTCGCTCGCCGCCACCGACGTCGCCGCCGTGCATGGCGGCTACGCACCCTGGCGCCGCCCGCTCCTCCGGGGCGGCGTCCGCCTCTACGAACTGCGCCCCGACGCGGATCGCAGGCGCATCTCCCTGTTCGGCTCGCGCGGCGCAAGCCTGCACACCAAGGCTTTCACCGTCGACGGACGCGTCGGATTCATCGGCTCTTTCAACTTCGACCCGCGCTCGGCCTCGCTCAACACCGAGATGGGCGTACTCTTCGAGCATGAGGGCCTCGCCAGTGAGTTGAAAGCACTCTTTGCCCGCGAGACGAAGCCCGACATGAGCTACCGCCTGCGCATCGAGGACGGCGCCCTGCTCTGGGAAGGCGAGATGGACGGCGAGGTCAGGACATCGATCCGCGAGCCGGAAGCGACGGTCATGCGCCGGCTCGTCGCCACCGTTGTCGGCTGGTTGCCGATCCATTCGCAGCTCTGAGCCCGCGGCTCGCGCAAGGGGACGTCACGAGCCTCCGACCCGCCGGATCAGCCCTCGATCTCCTCGCGCAGCATCTCCAGTTCGAGCCACTCCTCCTCCATCGCCGCGAGCGCGGCGCGCTCCTTGTCGAGCGCGGCAGCGGTGGCGTTGAAGGCGGCCGGATCGCGCGCGAACAGGGCTGGATCGGCGAGTTTCGCCTCGAGCTGGGCGATCGCCGCCGCGGCCTTCTCCATCCTGCCGGGCAGCGCTTCCAGGGCGAACTTCTGCTTGTAGGAGAGTTTTCGCGCAGGTCCCTTGACGGTTTCCGTCTCGACCCTCGGCGCATCCTCGGCCGGCGCCTTCGCCCGCGCCGCCTTGCGGTCGTCGAGCCGCGTTCCGCCGCGCTGCGCCAGCATGTCGGAGTAGCCGCCGGCATACTCGGTCCAGCGGCCGTTCCCTTCCGGCGCGATGGTGCTGGTCACCGTCCGGTCGAGGAAGTCGCGGTCGTGGCTGACCAGGATCACCGTGCCGGGATAGCCGGCGACCAGCTCCTGCAGCAGTTCCAGCGTTTCCATGTCGAGGTCGTTGGTCGGCTCGTCGAGCACCAGGACGTTGGACGGGCGCGCCAGCACGCGGGCGAGGATCAGCCGGGCCCGCTCGCCGCCCGACAGTTCGCGCACCGGCGTTCGCGCCTGTTCCGGCTTGAACAGGAAGTCCTTCATCCACGAGACGACGTGGCGCTCCTCGCCATTGACGACGACCGTCTCGCCGCGCCCGTCGGTGAGGTAGTGCGCCAGCGTCTCGTGCGGATCGACCGCCTCGCGCTTCTGGTCGAGCGTGGCGATTTCGAGATTGACGCCGAGCCGCACCGAGCCCCCGTCGGGGGCGAGTTCCCCGGTCAGCATCTTCAGCAGCGTCGTCTTGCCGGCGCCGTTCGGGCCGACGAGGCCGATGCGGTCGCCGCGCTGGATCCGTGTCGAGAAGTCCTTGACTACGACGAGATCGCCGAAACTCTTCGAGATCGACTTCGCTTCGATGACCAGCTTGCCCGATTCCGTCGCCTCGCTCGCCGCCATGCTCGCGAGCCCCTCCGGACCGCGGCGCGTACGGAAGCGTTGCCGCATGGTCTGCAGTTCGCCCAGACGCCGCATGTTGCGCTTGCGCCGCGCGGTGACGCCGTAGCGCAGCCAGTGCTCCTCGCGCACGATCTGCCGGCCGAGCTTGTGCTGGTCGCGCTCCTCCTCCTCGAGGATACGGTCGCGCCACTCCTCGAAATGGGCGAAACCCTTCTCCAGCCGGCGCGTCTGCCCGCGGTCGAGCCACACCGTCTCCCGCGACACGCGTTCGAGGAAACGGCGGTCGTGGGAAATCACGACCAGCGCCGAAGGCGTGCGGATCAGTTCCTCCTCCAGCCACTCGATCACCTGCAGGTCGAGGTGGTTGGTCGGTTCGTCGAGGAGCAGGATGTCCGGTTCGGGCGCCATCACCTTGGCGAGCGCGGCGCGGCGCGCCTCGCCGCCGGACAGCGTTTCGGGATCCTCGTCGCCGGTCAGTCCGAGATGTTCGAGCAGATAGGTGACGCGATGCGGATCGTCCGCCGGTCCGAGCCCCGCCTCGACATAGGCGCGCACCGTGGCGAAGCCGTCGAAGTCGGGCGCCTGCGGCAGGTAGCGGATGGTCGACGAGGGCTGGCGGAAGACTTCGCCGTCCTGCGCTTCGACCAGCCCGGCGGCGATCTTCAAGAGCGTCGACTTGCCCGAGCCGTTGCGGCCGACCAGGGCGATCTTGTCGCCGGCGGACGCCGAAAGCGACGCGCCGTCGAGCAGCGGCGTGCCGCCGAAGGTGAGGACGATGCCGTCGAGGCGGAGAAGGGGCGGCGCCATGTCAGAATGCGTTCGGATCTGGATAGGGATGGGCGAGGAGCAGGGCGCGGCCCGTCCCCAGGTCGACGGCAAGGTCGCTGGCGACCTCGTTCGAGATGGTCAGCGACGAGCCGAACGGCACGACGACCCGGTCGAGCGGCCACGCGGCGCCGGCGATCGACAGACCGGTCAGTTCGGTGAAGCCGAGCACGCTGAACAGCGTCCCTGGCGCGTAGTCGAACAGGCTCCTGCCGGGCAGCAGCGGCACGCCCTCCTGGGCCCCGCTGGTGAGCAGGACGGACAGACCGCGTTCGGCGAGGCTCAGCGCCAGCACGAGGTTGAGATGCCCGTGGTCGGCGCGCGGTCCGCCGAAAGCGCCTGCGAGCACGAGATCGGTGGCGCCGCGCGACAGGGCCGCCTCGACGGCGAGTTCGCCGTCGGTCTTGTCCTTGCCGGGGGGAAAAACCTCGCGCGGCACGCTGGCGAAGGCGGCTTCAAGCGAGGATCCGGACGAATCGAAGTCGCCGACCCACAGTTCCGGCGACACGCCGAGCGCATGGGCGTGGCGGATACCCGAATCGGCGGCGATGACGCGCGCGCCGGCCGCCTGCGCGTCGAGGCGCGGGGTACGCACGAGGTCTCCGCCAAGCAGGATGAGGAAGCGGTTCATGGGCCGCCTCTATCAGGGCGGCGCATCGAGCGGAAGGCTCGCTTTGACGCTCGCCGCAAACAATCGCTTGTCGGTTGTCGGCGCCGGCTATACATTCGCAACCGCTCTAACGGGGTGCCGGGCGCGTTCGCGTACCGGCTGAGAGGCATCACGGGGCAACCCGGCCAACCCGCTGAACCTGATCCGGCTCGTACCGGCGGAGGGATTAGACGCTTCGGCAGAACGCGCCTCAATTCCCTTTCAACTTTTGAAACAAGGAGGCGCTCATGCGCGCGACGCTTGCGATATTTTCGTCCCTCTTTCTGTTCACCGCCCTGCCCGCGGCGGCCGAACAGAAGCTCACCGTCTATACCTACGAGAGCTTCACCGCCGAATGGGGACCCGGCCCCCAGGTCGAGAAGGCCTTCGAGGCCAAATGCGGCTGCGATATCCAGTTCGTCTCCGTCGCCGACGGCGTCGCCCTGCTCAACCGCGTGCGTCTCGAAGGCAAGGACACCAGGGCCGACATCGTGCTCGGCCTCGACACCAACCTGACCGCCGAGGCAACCGCGACAGGCCTGTTCGTACCGCACGGCGTCGATCCGTCCGGCCTGGCCGTGCCGGGCGGCTGGTCGGATCCGGTCTTCCTTCCCTACGACTACGGCTATTTCGCCGTCGTCTACGACAGCGAAAAGCTGCCTACGCCGCCAACCAGCCTGAAGGAACTGGTCGAAGGCGACCCACAGCAGAAGATCGTCATCCAGGACCCGCGCAGTTCGACGCCGGGGCTGGGCCTGCTGCTCTGGGTGAAGGCCGTATACGGCGACGGGGCGGGAGAGGCGTGGGCGAAGCTCCGGGGCCGGGTGCTCACCGTGACGCCGGGCTGGAGCGAAGCCTATGGCCTGTTCACCAGCGGCGAGGCGCCGATGGTGCTCTCCTACACCACCTCGCCCGCCTACCACATGATCGCGGAGAAGACCGAGCGCTACCAGGCGGCAGCCTTCGCCGAGGGGCACTACCTGCAGGTCGAGGTCGCCGCGGTGACGACGACCGGCGCCGCCAATCCGCTGGCGCGTGATTTCCTTGCCTTCATGACCGGACCGGAGTTCCAGGACATCATCCCCGAGACCAACTGGATGCTGCCGGCCGGCAAGACCGACAAGCCGCTCGATCCCGCCTTCGAACGTCTGGTCAAGCCGGCGAAGTCGCTGCTCATCCCGGCGGAGGAGGTGGCGGCGAACCGCAAGGCCTGGGTCGACGAATGGCTCTCGGCGATGAGCAGGTAGGCCGACGACGCCGTCGAGGCGCCCGCGGGCACCTTGCTTCGGCGGCGCAGCCTGAAAGAATGCCGCGATGACTTACCGGCACCCAATCGGCACCACGCCGAACGGAAGGACGCGGCCATGACGACCGCTTTTTCCGCGCGCCCGCGCGACCGGCGCGGCATCGCCGGAACCGTGGCACTCGCCGCGGTCGGGCTTCTCATCGGCGGGGCGTTCCTCGGGCTGGCGCGCGAAGGCGCCGCCGCGGACCTTGGGGCCGCCTTCGACAGTTATATGGTCCGCGTCGCCGGCTTCACGCTCTGGCAGGCGGCGCTGTCGACCGTTCTCTCCGTTCTGCCTGCGATCGCCGTCGCCCGCGCCCTGTCGCGGCATCCGTCCTTTCCCGGCCGTGCCTGGCTGCTGCGCCTTTTCGCCGTACCGCTGGGCCTGCCGGCGATCGTCGCCGCGCTCGGCCTGTTGGCGCTCTACGGACGGGCCGGCTTCGCCGCGGATCTCGTCGATGCGGCCGGCGGCGGATCCTGGCCCGGCATCTACGGCCTGACCGGCATCCTCGTCGCCCATGTCTTCTTCAACCTGCCGCTGGCGACGCGCCTCCTCCTCGAGGCGCTCGACACGGTCCCCGCCGACCAGTGGCGGCTGGCAAGCCAGCTCGGCATGCGTCCCGCCGCCGCGTTCCGCCTCATCGAGTGGCCGGTGCTGCGCGCCGCCCTACCCGGCGCGGCCGGTCTGGTTTTCATGCTCTGCGTCACCTCCTTCACCCTCGTGCTCACGCTCGGCGGCGGGCCCGGCGCCACCACGCTCGAAGTGGCGATCTACCAGGCGCTGCGCTTCGATTTCGACCCGCCCCGCGCGGTCGTGCTCACCTTGCTTCAGGTCACACTCACCGCCGCGGTCGTCGTCGCGCTATCGCGGCTCGGCGTCGCCGTGACCGGGGAAGCCGGCATCGCCGTCTCGCGCCGCCGCCATCTCGGCGTCGGTCGGGCCGAGACCTTCGCCAACGCCCTCGTCATCCTCTTCGCCGCCGTCTTCGTCCTGGCGCCGATGGCCGCCACGGTCGCATCGGGGCTTGCGGCGGACCTCGGGCGGCTCGCCGGGGAGGCGTCAGTGCGCCGCGCGGTCGCTACCAGCCTCGTTCTCTCCGGCCTGTCGGCGCTTCTCGCCGTGGCGCTGTCCTTTGCCCTCGTATCGGCACGGCGCAGCCTCGAACTCGCGCGGCGCGGCGCGGCGCCCGGACCGTTCGAACGCCTGCTCGATGCCGGCTCTGGCCTCGTCCTCGTCGTGCCGCCGATCGTCATCGGCGCCGGCTGGTTCCTGCTGCTGCGCCGCTCCGTCGATGTCTTCGCCGTCGCGCCCGTAATGGTCGTCGCCGTCAACGCGGTCATGTCGATGCCCTTCGCCGTCCGCGCCATCCGGCCGGCCTACGACGCGGCGAGCGAACGCCACGAGCGGCTCTGCGCGCAGCTCGGCATCCGCGGCTGGAACCGCTTCCGGCTGGTCGACTGGCCGGCGCTGCGGCGGCCGCTGTCGACCGGCCTCGCCTTCGCCATGGCGCTGTCATTGGGCGATCTCGGCGTCATCGCCCTGTTTGGCTCAGATGCCGTTCAGACCCTTCCCTATCTCCTCTACCAGCGCATGGGCAGCTACCGCACGGCCGACGCCGCCGGATTGGCGCTGCTGCTCGGCGCGATCTGCCTGTTGCTGATGCTGGCGGCCGACCGGCTCGGAAGGACATCGAATTGACCGCGAACTTCCCCGACGATGCCGGTGTCCGGCTCGACCGCGTGACCTTCTCCTACGCCGCCGGCGCAGCGATGGCGTTCGACTGTTTGGCAAGGGCCGGCGCGATCACCGCCGTCATGGGGCCGAGCGGCTCGGGCAAGTCGACGCTGCTCAACCTCGTCGCCGGTTTCGAGGCGCCGGCCTCTGGCCGCATCCTCATCGGCGGTCGCGACGTGACCGCGCTGGCGCCGGCCGAGCGGCCGGTTTCCATGGTCTTCCAGGAGAACAACCTGTTCGCCCACTTGACCGTCGAGGACAATGTCGGCCTCGGCATCTCGCCGGCCCTGAAGCTCTCGGCCGACGACCGCGCATCGGTCGCCGGGTCGCTGGCCCACACCGGACTCGCCGGCAAGGATAAGCGGCTGCCACGCGAACTCTCCGGCGGCGAGCGCCAGGGCGTGGCGCTGGCGCGCGTCCTCGTCAGGAACCGCCCGGTCCTTCTCCTCGACGAGCCGTTCGCCTCGCTCGGGCCGGCCCTGCGCGACGAGATGCTCCAGCTCGTCGCCGGCCTCCACGCCGAGCGCAGCCTCACCGTGCTCATGGTCACGCACCAGCCCGAGGACGCCCGGCGTATCGCCGGCGACGTGCTTTTCCTCGAGAACGGGCAGGTCGCCGCCCATGGCGCGGCGGCGGATTTCTTCGGCGCCACTGGTCCGGAGGCGTTCCTGCGCTATATGGGAGAGTCGCACGGTAGCGACCGGTCACGCGGAATTGCCCGGAAGCCGACATAATTGAACTTCATTGTCCTTGCCGTGGCCTGCGCGAAATGCTGGGGATTGTCCTTGGGGATCGTTCCTGCGTCGTCGGCATTTTGATTCCTGTCCGCGAGCGAGCACCGAAAGGATCTTTTTCTGCGTTCCAGTCTGACCAGCGCCATCGTGTCGCCGCCCGGCATGCGAGCCCTTCGCATTGCCGCGTCGCTGGCGCTTGCCGGCGCGCTGGCCGGTTGCACGATGATCGGCTCCGGCCCGCTCAGCGAGAACGCGTTCCAGCCGTCCGACAACCCGGTCACCGTCGATTCGGTCAGCCGCAACGATCGCCTGGCCGAACTCGCCAAGGGCCAGCACCCGCGCATCCTCGCAACCTATGGCGGCGAGTACTCCGACCCGAAGCTCGAGCGCATGGTGGCGAAGGTCGTCGGCAACCTGACGGTTGAATCCGACAATCCCGAGCAGACCTACCGCATCACCATCCTGAATTCGCCGAACGTCAACGCCTTCGCCCTGCCGGGCGGCTATCTCTACGTCACCCGCGGCCTGCTGGCGCTCGCCAGCGATTCGGCCGAACTCGCCGCCGTGATCGCCCACGAGATGGGCCACGTGACGGCCAATCACGGCCTCCAGCGCCAGCAGAAGGAGGCCGAGGAAGTCCTCGCCACCAAGGTCGTGTCCGACGTGCTCGGCGACAACCAGGCGGCCAAGGCTGCGCTGGTCCGCGGCAAGCTGCGGCTGGCGCAGTTCTCGCGCAACCAGGAACTCGAAGCCGACGCGATCGGCATCAGGCACAGCGCGCGTTCCGGCTACGATCCCTTCGCCGCGGCGCGTTTCCTGCAGTCGATGGCTTCCTACAGCGACCTGCGCAGCGTCACCGGCGCCTCCGATGCCAGTCTCGACTTCCTCGCCAGCCATCCCAACGCCCCGCAGCGCATCGAACTCGCGCAGCGCCATGCGCGCCAGACCGGCACGCCGGGCACGGGCGTGCGCGACCGCGACGCCTTCCTCGCCGGCATCGACGGCCTGCTGTTCGGCGATACGCCCGAGGAAGGCTTTATCCGCGGCAACACGTTCCTGCACCCGCGGCTGGGGGTTTCGTTCACCGTTCCCGCGGGCTTCGTCATCGACAATTCGGCCGCGGCTGTCACTGCGACCGGCCCCGGAGAGATCGCGATCCGCTTCGACGGCGTCGCGCTCAGCCCGAGCGTGTCGCTGGACTCCTACATCCGCTCCGGCTGGGTGGCCGGCCTCGATGCCGCGAGCGTGCGCACCGACCGGATCAACGGCAACGAAGCCGCCACGGCCAGGGCCCGTGCCGAAGGCTGGCAGTTCGACATCACCGTCGTGCGCGCCGGCGGTCAAGTCTACCGGCTGCTGACCGCCGCCCCGGCGGCAAGCGCCGACCTCGATCCCGTCGCGCGCTCCGTTGCCGGCAGCTTCCGCCTGCTCGGCGCGTCCGAGAAGGCGACGCTGAAGCCGCTGCGCCTGCGCGTCGTTACCGTGAAGGCCGGCGACACGGTGGGCTCGCTCGCCGCATCGATGGTCGGCGTCGACCGCAAGCTGGATCTGTTCAGGGTGCTCAACGCCCTGCCGCCGGGCGCCAGCGTGTCGGCTGGCGACAAGGTGAAGATCGTCACCGACAGCTGAGCCGCGCCCGCGACCGCCTTCCCCTCCGCCCTGTGCGGCGCGGTCGTCTTCACGACTTGACCCTCCAGACAGCATCGGGCATCGAAGCGCCGATCCGGCGGCACCCGAGTCGCCGCCCCCTTTCAGGAGAACCCCCGATGGCCGACGAGATCACCGAGAACAGCCAGACCGTTGCCGCCGGCCAGTTGCGCGCCCTGATCGAGCGTATCGAAAGGCTCGAGGAAGAGAAGAAGACGATCGCCGACGACATCAAGGACGTCTATGCCGAAGCCAAGGGAACCGGCTTCGACACCAGGGCGATCCGCACGATCGTCCGCCTGCGCAAGAAGGACCAGGCCGAACGCCAGGAGGAGGAGACGATCCTCGACCTGTACAAGGCCGCGCTCGGCATGGCCTGAGGAACCGCCGGCGCCTAGTGTCCCGCGCCTGCGGAGTGGCGCGCGGGCCTGCAGCCGCTTCCTGCGAAAAGCCCTGGCGCGCATCGCCGTCCTCCCGAGGACGGGTGGTCGCCTTGACCCGTCAGAGACTGGCGAAGAACGCCCGCAGCGCTTCGAACAGGAAGGTTTCGGTGGCCTCGTCGACGAGGTAGCCGTCCTTGGTCTTCGTGTTGGCATGGGTGATCGCCACCTCCTGCCAGACGAAGGTCTGCGCCAGCACCGCGCCGAGTACGTTCTTCAGGTGCGCCTGGGCCCTGACGCCGCCCAGCGCGCCGCCGGAGACCGAGGCGATGAACACCGGCTTTCCCTTCATCACCGAGGCGTAGCCGGGGCGCGACGCCCAGTCGATGGCGTTCTTCAGCACGCCGGGCACCGAGTAGTTGTACTCCGGCGTGACGATGATCAGGCCGTCGGCGCCGGCGATGGCCGTCTTCAGCGCGACCACCGTCTCCGGCAGCGGATCGAGGTCGGCGTTGTAATGCGGCAGGGATCCTATCTCGAAGGTCGAGAACGCGGCCTCGGCCCCGAGCTTCAGGCGGATCGTCTCGACGACCGCCTTCGACGACGAGGCGGTGCGCAGGCTTCCTGAAAGGCAGAGGATGTGCGGCATGTTCAGAGTCTCGCAAGCAATGTGGCGATCTGCGGAAAGATCGTCAGGATGACGAGGCACACGATCATCGCGCCGACGAACGGCATCGTGCCCCGGAAGATGTCGCCCACCTTGATCGAGCGATCGTTGATGGACGACTTGATCGTGTAGACGGAAAGACCGAAGGGCGGCGTCAGCAAGCCGATTTCCACCGCCACCACCGTCATCACGCCGAACCAGATCATGTCGAAGCCGGCGGCCTCGGCGACGGGGAGCGCGATCGGCAGCAGGATCAGCATGATCGAGATGGAATCGATGAAGCATCCCATCAGGATGACCAGCACGAGGAAGACGATCAGGAAACCGTAGGCGCCGATCGATTCGTTGATGAGGAACTCCGCCAGCGCGGTCGGCAAGCCGGACATGGCGAGCATGCGGCTGAAGAAGGTCGCGGCGACGATCAGGAACAGCACCGAGACTGTGATCTGGCCGGTCTCGACGAGCAGCATCCAGAACTTCGATCGCGTCAGCGACCGCCTCTGCAGGGCGATGCCGAGCGCCCCGAGGGCGCCGATCGCGCCGGCCTCGGTCGGATTGAGGAAGCCGCCGTAGAGACCGCCGAGCACGAGCGTGACGAGCAGGACGATCGGCGCGCCCTTGCGTACGAAATCCAGGACGCCGAGCGAAGGTGCATCGTCGACCGTCGACTGCCGCTCGAAAACGGAAGCCGGGCGCCACCAGGCCATGATCAGGATCGTGACGGCAAAGAGAAACGACAGCAGGAGCCCCGGGCCGATGCCCGACAGGAACATGCGCCCGACCGATTCCTCGGCAAGCACGGCGTAGACGACCATCAGCAGCGACGGCGGGATGAGCATGCCGAGCACGGAACTCCCGGCGACGACGCCGGTGGCGAATTGCCGCGTGT
Organism: uncultured Mesorhizobium sp.; assembly: GCA_964371125.1. GTDB lineage: Bacteria > Pseudomonadota > Alphaproteobacteria > Rhizobiales > Rhizobiaceae > DUSC01. The sequence continues at coordinate 15,161 of CAYJMY010000025.1, forward strand.
AGCCGTGCCTGACCATCTCGGGCACCGCGATGCGCGAGAAGACCGAGGCCGACGCCACCGAAATGCCGGTGATCGAGGCGAACACCGCATTGGCGAACACGGTGGCGATGCCGAGCCCCGCCTTCACCCGGCGTAGCACGCGCTCGAATACGTCGAACGTGTCCTTGCCGACGCCGGAGATCGTGACCAGCAGGCCCATCAGGACGAAGAGCGGCACGATGGCGAAGAGATACTCCTCGAGGCTGTCGTTCGCCACGGAGCCGAGCATGCGCAGGGCCACCGTTTCGTTGCGGATCAGGGCGACGCCGCCGAAGGAGGTTACCATCAGCGCGACGCCGATCGGCATGCCGAGCAGGATCAGGAGGAGCAGGACGGCAATTGCAGCCATGCCGATCTCGATGCCGGTCATGGCGCAGCATCTCCCTTCTGCGGCGCCGGCCAGACCCGCCTGGCCGCAACGATGGTGAACTGGATGGCCGCGACCACGGCGCCGACGAAGATCAGCAGCCGGAACGGCGACGTCGGCATGGTCAGCACGCCGGTCACGCCGATGAATTCGCTGTGGTCGAAGTCGCGCCGGAGGATGCCCCAACTCGCCCAGGCGATGCCGGCGCAGATCGCCGCGCCGCAGAGGTCCCAGACGGCGCGCAGGATCTCCGCTGCGCGCGGCCGCCCGGCCGCAAGCGCGTCGAGAAGGAACTCGGTCCGGGCCAGCCGGTCGTTGCGCACGGCCGTGCCGAGCTGGAGGAAGACGATCAGGACGACGGTCAGGGCGCCGAGTTCGGCGATCAGTGGCAGGGAGGCGCCCAACAGGTTCCGGGCGAGGACGTCGGCGACGATGATCGCCATGAGGATGACGATCATCACCGTGCCCAGCGCGGCCAGGCCGTCCACGCCCCTGTTCCAGAAACGCATTCGCCCTGCCGCGCCGGGCGGCGCCGCCGCCCCGGTGTCCTTGACCTCGGAATGCATGACCGCCCCCTTGGCCCCGCGACCTTACATGCCCCTGTCCCAGTCGCGGGCGGGCTTCTCGCCCGCGGCGCGCAGGCCGTCCATGTAGGCCTTCAGGAAGGCCTTGCCGGGCAGGCCCTTGGCTTCCGCCGCGGCGGCCCACTCGCCGGCGATGTCAGGCAGGCCGTCGACCCACTTCTGCCGGTCGCCGTCGGGGAGTTCGGAAATCGTCACCGGCGGGTTCTGGCCCTTGCCCAGTTCGACCATCTTGGCGAAGGCCGCTTCATGACGCTCGAGAAGATCCTTGGCATGGGCGTCGGTATAGGCCTTGCCCGCCGCGATCATTGCCTGCTGCACCTCTTCCGGCAGTCCGTCCCAGCTGTCCTTGTTGATGGCGACCGCGCCGGAGAAGGCCGTGCCGATGCGCACCCGGGTGATGTAGGGCGCGACCTCGTAGAGCTTGGCCGGCAGCACGCCGAGGGCCAGCGAAAGCACGCCGTCCGAGACGCCGGTCTGGATGTCGGTGTAGAAGGTCGGCAGCGAACCGTCGACGGCGTTGGCGCCGGTGCCGCGCAGCCACTGCCCGAGTACGCCCGGCGCCGACAGCTTCATGCCGTTGAGATCGGCGAGGCCGGTGATCTGCTTCTTCGTATAGATGTCGTAGTCGTCGGTGCCGGTCAGGCCGAGTACCTTGATGCCGTACTGCTCCCACTCGTTCCGGAACGCCTCGTTGTTCTCCAGCAGGTCCCACATCACCTTGAGCTGGACCGGCGGATTGGCGGTCGAGAATGGCGCGTAGGTCGACGCCTGGCTGAGCGGCAGCTTGGCGCCTTCGAGGAACGAGAACACCCAGCCGATGTCGGTGACGCCTTCCTGCACCGAGGTCAGCGTCGCGTTGGCCTTGTACAGCGAGCCGCCGAAGGCTTCGTTCCACTTGATCGTGTAGTTGCCCTTCTCGGCGAGCAGGCGGTCGGTCTCCGCCATGAAGTGCGACTTGATCATGCCGACCCACGGAATCGCCAGCGGATGGCTGGACGCCACGGTCAGTTCGATCTCTTCCGCCGCCAGCGCAGCGGTCGGCAGGGCAAGCGCTCCCGCAAAGAGCATTCCGATAAGCTTCTTCATCTCAGTTCCTCCCTTCAGATTTCTTCTGCAGCATACGGCTGCTCGCCTTTTTCACGTCCTCGACCGGGATTCCCGTCAGGGCTCTCCCTCCCGGTTTTTCAGCCCGCCTTGCGCCGTTCGAGCTCCTCGCGGATCTCGGCGCCGTGCTCGTCCAGGGTCGGCGGCGGCAGCACGGAAAGATCGGGCTCGCCGTCGAAGCTGTAGGGCGGCCTCACCGTCTTGAACGGTCCCATCTCCGGGTGCTCCGCCTCCACCGCGATGTGCAGGTGACGGGCCTGCGGGTCCTCCAGCGCCTCGTCGGAATCGTAGGCCGGCGAATGCGGCACCTCGTTGGCGAGCAGCGCGTCGCACCAGGCCTGCCGTGTCCTCGTCGCGAAAACCGGGGTCAGGGTGTCGATCAGCGCCTGCTGGTTCTGGATGCGCGCTGCCCGCTCGGCGAAGCGCGTATCGGCGAGAAGTTCCGGCATGCCGGCGGCGGCGACCAGCCCTTCCCAGAATTTCGGCGGCGACGACAGGTGGATGGCGATCCATTTCCCGTCGGAACAGGCGAAGGTGTAGGACTGCGACACCATCGGCCGGCTGAGCGGGCCCATCACCTCGCCGACGGAGAAGTAGTGGGTGAAGCTGTCGAGATTGAAGTGGCACATCGCCTCGAGCATCGAGATGTCGAGACGGCGGCCCTTGCCGGTCTTGGTGCGCTCGAGCAGGGCCGCGACGATGCCGAGCGCGGCGTAGTGACCGGTCACGGCGTCGGCGATCGCCGGCCCGATGACGCGCGGGTTGGCCGGCGGCGTGAGCAGGCGAAGATAGGCGCTCGCCGCCTGCGCCACGGTATCGTAGGCGGGGCGGTCACGCGACGGGCCGGACTGGCCGAAACCGGAAATGGCGCAGTAGACGAGCCCTCCGTTGATGCGGCCGAGCTCCTCGGCGCCGGCGCCGAGCTTCTCCGCCACGCCCGGGCGGAAGTTCTGGATGAACACGTCGGCGCCGCGGATGAGATCGTGGAAGACGGCGCGGTCGCCCGGCTTCGCCGTGTCCAGCGCGATCGAACGCTTGTTGCGGTTGTAGGTCTGGAAGTGCGGCGAATAGAGCCCGCCCTTGAAGGCGCGGAAGGGGTCGCCGGTCTCCGGCTTCTCCACCTTGATCACGTCGGCGCCAAGATCGGCGAGGTGCATGCCGGCCGCGGGACCGGTGATGTAGGTCCCCATCTCGATGACGCGGAAGTCCTTGAGGATCTTCGTCATGGAGTCACCCTGCCTTGTCCGCGGCGGCCGGACCGTCATAGGCGATGGCGAGGTCGGCCTTGTGCGACAGGATGAAGCCGATCGAGCGTTGCGATTCCTCGTAGAGATGGGCGACGAGGCCGGCCGCGCGCGCCAGGAGCGGGATGCCCTTCATCGCCTCGATGGGCCAGCCGGCGTCGAGCATCAGCGCCGGGATGGCGCCCGACACGTTGATGGGGAGCGGCCGTTGCATCACCTCCGGCGCGATGCGGCCGAGCATGCGCAGGCAGGCGACGGCATCGCCCGCAACGCCGTTCTCGTCGGCGAACTCAAGCAGCACGTTGGCGCGCGGATCGCCCTCGCTGTGCTGCGGATGACCGAGGCCGGGCACCTTGCCGCGCTTCGCCTTGATCGCGGCGAGGCTCGCCCTTGCCGCGCTTTCGAGATCGGCGCCCGGCGCGCGGCTGGCCGCGAGGATATCGACGATGTAGCGTCCGGCCGTCTCCGAACTGCCCGCAACGACCGTGCCCATGCCGAGGAGGCCGGCCGACATGGCGCCCTGCCAGGCCTCGGGTGCGGCGGCGAGCGTCATGCGCGCCGCCTGGACGCTGGGTACCAACCCGTGTTCGGCGATCGCCACGAGGCAGGCGTTGGCGACGTCGCGCTGCAAAGCCGTAGGCCTTTCGCCGAGCACGAGCAGCCAGAAATAGTCGGTGAAATCGATCCTGCCGATGAGATCGCGACACAGATCGTGGCCCCGGACCGTGATCGAATGGGCGTCGGATGTCGCAATCGCCGTAAACGCGCCGTCCTGTTTGCCGATGCGCATGCTCTTCCCTGTCTCGTCCCTGCTCTTTTTTCGCACAGCGAATTTTTTTTCTCTTGTCGGAAATTATGGCTGCATTTACCCTTGTGTCAAGGCTCGATCGCGGGCTGTCGGACGACGGGTTCGACGGACGCGGCGGCGGCAGGGAGGAAACGGATGCGCGACATCAACCAGTTCACGATCACCGAGGCGGTGAAGAAGAGCTTCCGCACGGAAGAGGGCTCGAGGTTCAAATTCCTGCTCGAGACCCTGATCGACCATCTCCACGACTATACGCGCGAGACCAACCTGACTCACGAGGAATGGATGCGCGTGCTGATGTTCCTCTACGACTGCGGTCAGATCTCGACCCCCGAGCGCCACGAGTTCATCCTCCTGTCCGACGTGCTCGGCTGGTCGGCCCTGGTCGACATGATCAACACGCGCGGCGGCGCGACCGAAGGCAGCAATCTCGGGCCCTTCTATCTGGAGAATGCTCCGCGAAAGGCGCTCGGCGCCGATCTCGCCGGTGAGCGCCAGGGCGCGCTGGTGCTGGTTTATGGCAATGTGCGCCACATCCTCGGCAAGCCGTTGCCCGGCGCAATCGTCGATACCTGGCAGGCCGACAGTTCAGGCACCTACCCGATTCAGGAGCAGGCGCGCGGGCAGGACAAATACGACCTGCGCGGCATCTTCGAGACGGACGACCAGGGGCGCTATTATTACACCACGGTTCTGCCGAAGCCCTACACCGTGCCCGACGACGGGCCGGTCGGCGATCTGCTGCGCGCTGGCGCCCGCCATAACTGGCGGGCCGCGCATCTGCACTTCATGCTGCGCGCCAAGGGCATGCGCACCAACGTGACGGAGCTGTTCTTCGAGAATACCGAGTATATCGACAACGATGCGGTATTCGGTGTACGCCGGTCGTTGATCGCCAAGGTCGAACCCTACAAGGCGGACAAGGCAGGCAATCTGCCGCTCGAGCGCAAGCCGGACGCCATGCTAAGATTCGATTTCGTGCTGGCGCCGGAAGGTTGATCGGCCGCCGGTTGGGGACGTCTTGATGCTCGAAGACAATCTGGAGAGTGCGCGCCCGGCCGAGTTCGTCGAGGCGCTTGCCAAGGGCCTGCTCATCCTCGAAAGCTTCGATTCCCAGCATCCGGAAATGACGCTGAGCGACGTCGCGCGCCGGGTGGGCCTCAGCCCGGCGGCGGCCCGGCGCAGCCTGCTCACGCTTCAGGCGATGGGCTATGTCGGCCAGACCAGCAAGCGCTTCCATCTGCGTCCAAAGGTGATGAGCCTGGGCTCGGCCTTCTACTTCTCGGCGCGCGTCGACGAGGTGTTGCAGCCGGAATTGCGCCGCCTGGTCGGCACGTTCGGCGACGCCTCTTCGGTGGCGACGCTCGAGGGGCACGACGTGCTCTATGTCGCGCACTATTCCGAACAGCGCGCGCGCCGGCCGACCGCGGTCGTCGGCGCCCGCTATCCGGCCCACGCCACCTCGCTCGGCCGCGTGCTTCTCGCCGGCCTCCCCGACGCCGAGTTCGACCGCTACCTGCGCGAGGTCGAGCCGGTGAAGCTCACGCGCATGACCGTCGTCGACAAGAACGAGATCCGCGCCCTGGTCGAGGAGGTGCGCGAGAAGAACTACGCGACCACCGTCGACCAGCTCGACTACGGCATAACGGCCCTTGCCGTGCCGATCCGGGGCGCCTCCGGCCGCACCATCGCCGCGCTCAATTCCTCGGGCTACAGCGGCGTCGTCACCGCCGAGGAACTCGTCGCCAAGCGGCTGCAGGAACTGCGCCTCTCGGCAGCCCGGATCTCCCAGACGCTGTCGCGCTATCCGGTTCTGGAATCGATTATCGGCACGCGCTAGCGCTTTTGCCCTTGGTCCCGCCAACCTCCCGGTCGAGGCGTTTTCTCCGGCTTTTCCGGCGCATATCCGCCTTGGCGCCGCCCGACCTTCACGTCGCGGCGACGGTCTGGCGGACCCCGATTCAGCCTTCCCGGCGAAGCTTCGCAAAGTCGGTTGACAGCATGGGCGGCGCAGCGTTAGCTTGATTGCGAAAATATTTTCGCACAGCGAAAAATGCGGCGCAATCAGAAAGCGCCGGAAGGCTTTCACGCACCTTTTCTTTGGGAGGAGAAATCATGTGCATCTATTGCGGGTCCGGGCTCGAGCTCGGCAAAGGTGAGTCGCGCCGCGATTTTCTGAAGACGACGATGCTCTTCGGCGCGGCGGCGGCAGCGTCTGGGTTCATGGCCAGTGCGGCCCACGCGCAGGATGCGCCGGCCGGCACCGGCACGGACGGACGACGCGTGCTCATCCGCGGCGGCCACGTGCTCTCGATGGATCCGGCGGTCGGCGATTTCGAACAGGCCGACGTCCTCGTCAACGGCCGGTTGATCGAGGCCGTGGGACCCAACCTCGATGCGAGCGGCGCCGAGATCATCGAGGCGGCCGGCATGGTCGTCATGCCCGGCTTCATCGACACCCACCACCACCAGTTCGAAACGGCGCTGCGCAGCTTCCTCGCCGACGGCATCCTGGTCAATGACGGCGTGCCGGCCAACGCCATCAACTACTACGAATACATCCTGCAGAAGTTCTCGATGGTCTACCGGCCCGAGGACGTCTACATCAACGAGCTGTTCGGCTCGCTCGCCCAGCTCGACGCCGGCGTCACGACCGTGATGGACGTCTCGCAGATCCATCATTCGCCGGAACATTCCGATGCCGTCGTCCAGGCGCTTAAGGATGCCGGCCGGCGCTCCGTGTTCGGCTATTTCGAGGGTTGGGGCGACAAGGCGAAGTATCCCGACGACGCGCGCCGGCTGAAGTCGACGCATTTCTCGTCCGACGACCAGCTCCTCACCATGGTGATGGGCGGCGAGATCTACATTCCCGGCTACGAGAATTCCTGGAAGATCGGCCGCGAGCTGGGCATCCCGGTGGCGCTCCACGTGGTCGGCACCTTCGGCATGCGGCCGACCTTCGACCAGCTTGCGGAAGCCGGCATGTTCGGCCCGGACAACATCTTCATCCACATGACCGGCATGAGCGAGATGGCGTGGAAGAAGGCGGCGGACGCGGGAGCGCACGTCTCCCTCGCCGTGCCGATCGAGATGCAGATGCGCCACGGCATGCCGCCGATCCAGAAGGCGCTCGACCTCGGCATGCAGCCGTCGCTGTCCTCCGACGTCGAATGCACCATGACCGCCGATCCCTTCACCCTGATGCGTTCGGCGATGACGCTGCAGCGCGCCTTCGTCAACGAGCGGGCGTTGGCCGGCGAGAAGGACCTGCCGGCGCTGCTGACGTCGCGCGACGTGATCCGCTTCGCCACACTGGAAGGCGCGAAGGGCCTCAAGCTCGACCGCAAGACCGGCAGCCTGACGCCGGGCAAGGAGGCCGACATCGTCCTGCTGGACGCCGGCGCCATCAACGTGACGCCCCTCAACCACGTGCCCGGCGCCGTCGTCACGCTGATGGAGCGGTCGAACGTCGACACGGTGATGGTCGCCGGCAAGGTTCGCAAGTGGAAGGGCAAGCTGCTCGACGCCGACATCGCCAAGCTGCGCGGCGAGCTGGAGGCCAGCCGCGACCACCTGTTCCAGGCCGCCGGCGTGCCGCGCGACCTGTTCCGGGCCTGAGGCGGGGAGTAAAGGCATGGCCAGGACTTTGCCGCTGTTGCCGACGTCGCTGGTCGGCTCCTATCCTCAGCCGGAATGGCTCATCGACCGCAAGAAGCTCGCTGGACGCTTCCCGCCCCGGGTTCGCGCCCGGGAACTGTGGCGGATCGCGCCGGAGTGGCTCGACGAGGCCCAGGACGACGCGACGCTTCTTGCCATCCGCGCGCAGGAGCGGGCCGGGCTCGACATCATCACCGACGGCGAGATGCGGCGCGAGAGCTACTCCAACCGCTTCGCCACCGCTCTGGAAGGCGTCGACATCGACAATCCCGGCTCGGCGCTCGACAGGTCGGGCCATCCGAACCCGGTGCCGCGCGTCGTCGGCAAGGTGCGTCGCAAGCATCCCGTCGAGGTGCGCGACGTTCAGTTCCTGCGCGCCAACACCGACCGCACGATAAAGATCACCGTGCCCGGTCCCTTCACCATGTCGCAGCAGGCGCAGAACGACTTCTACGAGAACGAAGAGGCTCTGGCGATGGACTACGCCGAAGCCGTCAACGCCGAAATCCGCGACCTCTTCGCCGCCGGGGCCGACATCGTCCAGGTCGACGAGCCCTACATGCAGGCGCGCCCGCAGAAAGCGCGCGCCTTCGGGCTGAAAGCCCTCAATTGTGCCCTCGACGGCGTCGACGGACCGACCGCGGTGCATATCTGCTTCGGCTATGCCGCGATCATCCACGAACGCCCGTCGGGCTATTCGTTCCTTCCCGAACTCGCCGGCTGCTCGTGCGGGGCCGTCTCCATCGAGACGGCGCAGTCCAATCTCGACTGCTCGGTTCTCACCAGCCTTCCGGACAAGACCATCATCCTCGGCGTGCTCGACCTGTCGACGCACGAGGTGGAGACGCCGGAGACGGTGGCGGCCCGCATCCGCCGCGCCTTGCCTTATGTTCCGGTGGAACGTCTCGTCATCGCGCCCGACTGCGGTCTGAAGTACCTGCCGCGCGACGTCGCCTACGGCAAGATGAAGGCGATGGCCGACGGGGCGGCGATCGCCCGGGCAGCCCACCCCCACTCCCCCTGTCGCGCCCCCGCGGGCCGCCGCGCGGGGGGGCGGCCCGTTCGCGGCGGTGATCCGACAACCGGCCGGGCAGGTAAAAGGCAGCCGGACGCAATCCCGGCGTCCGCTCCCGAAACCGCCGAAAATGCTCTGTACAAGGTCGCCTCCCGCATGGTCTGACATGCGGAGCGGCCGTTCCTTTTCCGAGACGGATACCCGGCCGCCAGGAAGGCGTTGGCGGAACAGGGCGCATGAACCAGGACCATCCGACGGCACCGGCCGCAGCCCCTCGTTGGGGCGTGGCGGCGTACTTTCGTTCGCGATGGAACGGCCAACTGCCGATCGCCACGCTCTTCTGGCGCGACATCGTATTCGTCGGGACGACGGTCAATATAGCGGCGACGCTCACCGCGGTTCTTCTCCTTGCGCTCGATGCGCCGGCTCCGCTCGCGATCGCGATCCACTTCGCGCCGGTGCCGTGGAACCTCTTCCTGTTCGCGTCCGTCTGGCGCGCGACCGCGCGTCTTCGACCCGCCACCGCTCTCGCCTGGCAATCTGCCGCGGCGCTCTGGCTGGTGCTGGCTGTTCTCGCCTGAATCGCCGCGTCAACAGCTCGGAATAGCGGCCTGATGACGTTTTTACTGCGACCGCCGGGACTTCAACTGCGGTTAGCGGCAGGATGCTCAAAAATAGAGCAGTCAATGGCGCGGTTAGGACTGCGTTAACCACTATATTTTACGGTAACGTTCATACGAGATCGTTCATAAGAGGGGATGACGATGTTCCGGGGCTCTCTCGTCTGTGTCGACACGACCGGGAATAGGTCGCCCGCGGGCAGGGCTTTCGCTTTCTGTGGGCGCCTGACCTGACGACTGATGAACGGCCGGCGAAGTTGAGGCGCCGGAGGCCGCGAACCTACTCCCATCGTATCCTGACGCCACCCGCCTGCGGGTGGCCGTGCCCTTTTTTACGCGCTGTAGGCCGCGCATCGTTTCGCTTCGTTCTGCACCAGCTCGAGAATTTTGGGGATTCCAGCCATGCACGCACATAGACCCGAAGCCGCGGCGAGATCGGCGCCGACCGATCGTCCGGCACCGTCCGGGCGTTTTTCCATGAGCGTCAGGACGAGCCTGCTCGTCATCCTGTCGCTGTTCGTCGTCGGCCTCTTGAGCCTCGCCGCGCTCAACCTCAACGCAGCCTGGACGCAGATGACGGCCGCGCAGGCGATGCGTTCCAACAATGACATCGGCGACCTGTTCCTCGACAGCGCCGGCAGCCTGGCGGCCGAACGCGGCGTCACCAATGCCGCGCTCGCTGGCGCTTCGGCGATCGACGAGCAGCACAGGTCGCAGATCGCCGAATTGCGCCGGAAGGCGGATAGCGCGCTCGCCAGTGCGCTGGATGCGATCGAGGCACAGGCAGACTTCAATGGCCGCACCGCACTCCTCGCCAAGGTCCGGGCCGATCGCGACGCCGTCATCGCATTGCGCCGCGACGTCGACACCCAGCTGGCGCTGGGCGGGCTCGAGCGCGATGCAGGCGTTGCCGGAAAGTGGGTCCCCACCGCGACCGCCCTGATCATGTCGTCGCAGCAACTGCGCACCGCCGCCCAGGTCATTCCTACCTCGGCGCTGGCGCGCACCCAGATCATGCTCGATCTCAAACACTCGACCTGGGTCATGAGCGAGTATGCCGGGCGCGAGCGCGCGACGATCGGCGGCCTCATCGCCCGCGGTTCCAACATCGATTCCGGGACGTTGTCGCGCCTTGCCGAATTCCGCGGCAGGCTCGAGCAGGCGTGGAGCATGGTCGAGGCCTATGCGGCGCGCGATTCCGCCAATCCGCTGGTGCTTCCGGCGGTTGCCGCGGCCCGCGCCGAGTTCTTCGGCGCCTATCAGGGCGTCCGCGACAACGTCTACTCAGCCGGCAGCAAGGGTCTGCCCTACCCGGTCAATACCGAGCAATGGATCGCCGCGGCCACCAAAGGCATCGACAGCCTTCTCGGGCTCTCGACCGCGATCGGCGAAGCGACCTCGGACTACACCCACAAGGTCGAGGACGAAGGCCGCTGGAACGTCACCCTGAGCGTCGTCGTGCTCGGCCTCGCCACGCTGCTCGGCGCCTTCGCCTTCTGGGTGGTGGTCGGCCGCGTCGCCAAGCCGATCCAGCGGCTGACGCGGGTCATGTCGGATCTGGCCGGCGGCAATCTCGGCGTCGACATCCCGTCGGTCGCCCGCCGCGACGAGATCGGCGAGATGGCGCGCGCCGTCGAGGTCTTCCGCGACGCGGGCCTGGAAAACCGGCGGCTCGCGGCGGAAGCCGAGGAGACCCGCAACCTCACCGAGCACGAACGCCGCGAACGCGAGGCGATCAAGGCGCGCGAGGC
>CAYJMY010000025.1:26449-35769 GCA_964371125.1 uncultured Mesorhizobium sp.
TCGCACAAGATCAGCAACATCATCACCGTGATCGACGACATCGCCTTCCAGACCAACCTGCTCGCGCTCAACGCGGGCGTCGAGGCGGCGAGGGCCGGCGAGGCCGGTAAGGGCTTCGCCGTCGTCGCGCTCGAGGTCCGCGAATTGGCCCAGCGCTCGGCCACGGCGGCGCGCGAGATCAAGACCCTGATCACCAGCTCCGCCGAGCAGGTCCAGACCGGTGTTTCGCTCGTGGGCGAGACGGGGCAGTCGCTGAAGGCGATCGTCGCCGAGGTGCAGGAGATCAACCGCCACGTCGCCGCGATCGTCGAGGCGGCCCGCGAGCAGACCATCGGCCTCGAGGAGATCAACACCGCCGTCACCCAGATGGACCAGTCGGCGCAGCAGAACGCGGCGATGGTGGAGCAGTCGACGGCAGCGAGCCACAGCCTCGCCCACGAGGCCGCTGCGCTGAACCAGCTCCTGTCGCAGTTCAAGCTGAGCGGCGGCGCGCCGCGCGCGGTGTCGCCCGCGTCAAGGCCGGCAGCGTCCCCGGCCCGCGCACTGGTGCAGAAGGTCGCCGGCGCCTTCGGGCGCGGTGGCGCGGCCACCGCCAGGGCCGCCGCGCCGGCCGCGTCCGCCGACAGATGGGAGGAATTCTGATGAACGCCGCGACCCGTACCACCGCTTCCAGCCAGGAAGCTGCGGACATCATCGCCTTCCAGCTCGGCGAGGAGGCGTTCTGCGTCAGGACGACGCGCGTGCGCGAGATCAGGGGCTGGATCCCGTGCATGCCGCTGCCCAAGTCCCCGCCGGACGTGATGGGCGTGATCAACCTGCGTGGGGCGGTGATACCGATCGTCGACCTGTCGCTGCGCCTCGGCCTGCACCAGACCCAGGCCAACGAGCGCAGCGCCATCATCGTCACGGAGACGGCCGACAAGGTGGTCGGCCTGCTCGTCGACCGCGTCACCGACATGCTCAACATCTCGATCCGCGACATCCAGCCGGTGCCGGCGGCGGGCGGCGCGATGGCCAGGGCCTACGCCGAAGGCATCCTGACCGTCGCCGACGGCATGATCTGCTTCCTCGACCTCGACGCCATCTTCGCCGATGACGGCGCGTCATGGGCCGCCTGAGCGCCTGAGGTCGAGCTTCCGGCGGAGGGGTCGGCGCAGCCCCACCGGCCGGTGCTCTCCTCTCCGAGGGGCGGGAGGAGAACGTTTCGGGGTCCGGCTCAGGTCACGCGTGCCGGACCCCGAACCATTTCCGGTCGACGGCTGTCGGCGATGTTGCCGGGGGTCCGCCGGCCACCCCTCAGCCGCCTGCCGCGGGCTCGAATTTCAGCGCCACCCCGTTGATGCAGTAGCGCAGGTAGGTCGGCGGCGGCCCGTCCTCGAAGACGTGGCCGAGATGGCTGCCGCAGCGGGCGCAGTGCACCTCCGTGCGGACCATCCCGTAGCTGCGGTCGACGGTCGTCTCAACGGAGCCCCGAACGGGGTCGTTGAAGCTCGGCCAACCGGTGCCGGATTCGAACTTCAGCTTGGATTCGAAGAGCGGCTGGTCGCAACCGGCGCACAGGAAGGCGCCGGCGCGCTTCTCATGGAGCAGCGCGCAGCTGCCCGGCCGTTCCGTGCCGTGATTGCGCATCACGGCATATTGTTCCGGCGTCAGCAGGGCGCGCCATTCGGCGTCGGTGCGGGTGACGGGATAGCGATGCTCGTCCATGGGGGTCTCTCCGGGGGATCGTCGGAGACTATGTAGTGCAAAGTCGCGCCCGGTTGAACCGGGACCGCATGCAGGGCGCGAGCGGCGATGTGTAATCCTGCCCGCACTTCGGACGAAATGGTCTTGTCGCCGGCGAGAGCGCGGCGATCCCGCCGGCGTGGCGTTCCGCCGTCCGAAACGAAAAGCCCGGCGCGAAGGCCGGGCTCAGCACGTTGTACCGGGTGTGAAGCTTACGCGGCTTCTTCCTGCTCGGCTTCCTCATTGTCGGCCTTGGCGCCGCGCTTGGGGCCCTTGTTCAGGTTGGCCTCGATGAGACGCACGGCCTCGGTTTCCGACATCTTGTTGACGGCCGCGATCTCGCGCGCCATCCGGTCGAGCGCGGCCTCGTAGAGCTGGCGCTCCGAGTAGGACTGCTCCGGCTGGTTCTCGGCGCGGTAGAGGTCGCGCACGACCTCGGAGATCGAGATCAGGTCGCCGGAATTGATCTTGGCGTCGTATTCCTGCGCGCGGCGCGACCACATGGTCCGCTTGACGCGGGCGCGGCCCTGCACGACCTTCAGCGCGCGGTCGACGTAGTCGGTCTCGGACAGCTTGCGCATGCCGATCGAGGTCGCCTTCGCCACCGGCACCTTGAGCCGCATCTTGTCCTTCTGGAAGTCGATCACGAATAGCTCGAGTTTGTGTCCAGCCACTTCCTGCTCGTCGATCGATACGATCTGGCCCACGCCATGCGCCGGGTAGACGATGTACTCGCCGGTCTTGAACCCGTTACGGGCCGATGTCGCGGACTTCTTCTGCGGGATTGCCATACGCCCTGTACTCCTATTGCGACGCCGGCAAATGCTGCCGGCCGATCGAAGAGGCCGCCGTTCCGGCTGGCCTATGCCGCACAAACAGGCCGCACCGTCCGGATCGGCGAGCCTGAGACGTCAACGCAAACTGCGTCCGTCTGGCCCAAGTCGCCTCGGTCCGGAAAGCGGTCTTCACCTTTCAATGATTAACGCGTCTGCGCCATAGATCGACGTTGTGTCACCGGCATATTTTTTTCGTGTAACATAAAAAGTCGAAAGAATCAACAATTTACTGCACGCGCGAAGCTGCGCCGGCTTCGGCATCCGCCAATCCGGTTAACGCGCCATGGGATGACGCGCCTGTTGCCTGCGTCGATCCGCCGCGACGATCAGTTGCCTTCGCCGGGCTCCGGGGAGAAGAACTTCTCGAACTTACCGGGCAATCCGTCGAAGTCCTTCGCGTCCGCGGGCGGTTCCTTCTTCGACGTGATGTTCGGCCACTTGTCGGCGTATTCGGTGTTGATCTTCAGCCAGCGATCGAGGCCCGGTTCGGTATCGGGCTTGATCGCGTCGGCCGGGCATTCCGGCTCGCAGACGCCGCAGTCGATACACTCGTCCGGATGGATGACGAGCATGTTCTCGCCTTCGTAGAAACAATCGACCGGACAGACCTCGATGCAGTCCATGTACTTGCACTTGATGCAATTGTCCGTGACGACATAAGTCATGCCCAGCTCCGGGATGCCCGGTCCCTCGATCATTCCGGCGGTGAGGTAGCCGCTTTGGCCGGTCATGGCAAGGGCGGCCATTCCGCGCAGCGGGCCGAACCGGGAAGGCTGTTCCGCGCGGCCTCGCGCGGGCCTGCTCAGTCGCCGGGACGGATGCGATCGAGATCGCGGCGGTCCTTCTTGGTCGGCCTGCCGCTGCCGGGTTCGCGGACGGCCGCGCCTGCCGTCGGTTCCGCGGCGGGCTTCGCCGGCGAAAGGTCCTCGTAGAGCGTCGCCGCCTCCGGTGCCGGCCCGCGGCGCACGCCGGTGTCGACGATGCGGTAGACGAGGACGCGGCGGTCGAGCGCTATCGTCAGCACGTCGCCGGGCTTCACCATATGCGACGCCTGCGCGGCCTTGTCGTGATTGACGCGCACGTGCCCGGCCTCGACGAGCTTCGCCGCCAGCGTCCTCGACTTGACCGTGCGCGCGAAGAACAGCCACTTGTCGAGCCGCTGGCGCGCCGGGCCGTCCATCTACTTCTTGAGCTGGTCCCGCAGCGCCGCGAGCTTGGCGAACGGCGAATCGGGATCGAACTTCACCGGGCGCTCCTCGCGCTGCGGTTTCTGCTGCCAGGGCTTGGCGCCGCCCTTCGCGCCATGGCCCCTGTCGCCGCCCTTGTGACCGCCGCCGTGGCGCTGGCCGTGGTCGGCACGCTGCTCGCGCCGTTCCGGCTGAACCCCCTCGGGCCTGCCGGCAGGCTTGTTGTCCGGCCTGCCGCCGTTGCGGCCACCGGGCCTGCCGTGACGTTCGCGGTTGTCGGGTCTGCCGCCCTCGCGACCTTCGGGCCGCGGCGGACGGGCGCCGGCCGGGGCGTCCTGCCGTTCCGCCGGCTGCGCGCCAGGACGCTGGCCACCCTTGCCGCCGCGGGCCTGATTGCCGTGGCGGTGCTTCGGACGGTGCTCGGAGCGGGCCGGCCGCCAAAGCATGATCGGCTTCTGTTCTTCCTCGGCGGGCTTCTCGGCGGGGATATCCGCAACCGTCGCAGCCTCCTGCGACCCGGCTTCCTCGGCCACGGGGGTCGCTTCCGCCGCTCCACCGGCCTCGGGCGCGGCCACCGCGATTCCCGGCTCTGCCGTCAGCGGCTCTGCCGTTACCGGTTCTGCCGGCTCTGCCGTCTCTTCCTGCTCCGTCGGCGCCGCTCCCTCGTCGGTCGCCGTCTCGTCGCCGGCTGCCGCCTCGGCATCGGCGGCTTCGGGCGTCGGGCCGTCTTCCGCGGAAATTTCCGCAGGCACGGCCTCGGCGTCGCCCGGGACTTCGGCGGACGCCTGCGTGGCCTCGGCCTGAGCGGCTCTGGCCACCTGCGCCGCCTCGGCCTTCGCCAGCGCCTCGGCCTTCGCCGCCGCGTCGATCGCCGCGAGCTTCGCCTTCACCTCGTCCGCCGGCTTCGCCTCGCCGCGATAGCCGAGACCCTTCAGGATTTCCTCCATGTCGTCGGCCGTGGCGCCGAGGATCGACATCATCGCCGGCGTCACCATGAAGGCGGCGCCGTCGAAGGCGCCCTCCGGGCGCGCGCCGGTGCCGGCGCGCCAGGCAAGCGCCGGCCGGATCAGGTCGGCCAGGCGCTCGAGGATGTCGACGCGCACGGCGCGCCGGCCGAGCATGCGGAAGCCGGCCAGCTTGTAGAAGGCGCGGTCGAAGCTCTGGTTGACGACGATCGAGGTGCGGCCGGCGGCGAGCGCATGGACGATGTCGCCGAAGCCCGGCTTGTCCTTGCCGTCGTTCTTCAGCGCCCACAGGAGCGTGACCAGGCTCGCCGGTCCCGGCTTCAGCAGGGCGGGGACGAAGATGTGATAGGCGCCGAAGCGCACGCCGAGACGGCGCAGCGCGGCGCGTCCCTCCTGGTCGAGCGACTTGACGTCCTCGGCGACGTCGCGCCGGTTGAGTAGGCCGAACTCTTCGACCAGGCGGAAGGCGATGCCCCGGGCGATGCCGGAAAGCTGTTCGGCTCCCTTCAGGTCGATCAGCGGCTTCAGCAGCGTGTCGATCTGGTAGTTGACGTAGCGCTCGGCGCGGGCGGCGACCTTGTCGCGGGCCGGGCCGGTCAGCTGCTCGTCGGCGAACAGGATGACGCGCGGCCTGAGCGCATCCTCGCCGGCCGCCAGCGTGCCGATCGGCGAACCGATCCAGCGCAGGATGCCGTCCGAGGCGAGCGCGATGTCGCCGTTTGCCGAGACCGCGAAGCGCTCGGCGCGCGCCTCGAACTCCGCCGCCAGCGCCTTCTGCGCGGCGCCGCGCACGGCTTTCGCGTCCTCGCCTCCGGCGCTCTGGTCGGCCGTGAAGCGGAACCCCTGCAGTTCGCCGACATGGTGGCCTTCCACGGTCACCGTCCCGGCGGGGCTGATTTCTGCTTCCAGCATCGTATTCTCTCTCAGGCGCCTCATGAGCACGGAAGTCCTGCGGTCTACGAAGCGTTTCGTCAACCGGTCATGCAGCGCGTCCGACAGTCTGTCTTCGATCTCGCGCGTTTTTTCCTGCCAGTGTGCCGGATCGGCAAGCCAGCCGGGCCGGTTGGAGACGAAGGTCCACGTCCTGATCTGCGCGATGCGGTGCGAAAGCGCGTCGATGTCGCCTTCCGTCGTGTCGGCGCGGCGCACCTGCTCGGCCATGTAGTCCTCGTCGACATGGCCGCGCCGCGCGAGGTCGAGGAAGATGGAGGCGATCAGGTCGGCATGCTGGGCGGGCGCGATCTTGCGGTAGTCGGGAAGCGCGCAGGCTTCCCAGAACAGCTCGACGCGCTTGTGGCCGTGGGCGAGGTCGCGGATCTCCGGATCGCGCACGATATGCTCGAGCGCCTGCTGGTCGACGGCCGGCAGCGCCCGGGTCAGCCCTTCGACCGGCGCCGGCGTCTCGATCGAGCGCCTGAGCGCGTCGATGCTGGCGAAGTCGAAGCGGGCGGTGCGCCACTGCAGAACCTTCACCGGATCGAATTCGTGCGCCTCGATCTTCTCGACGAGTTCGTCCTCGAGCGGATCGACCTGGCCGATGACGCCAAAAGTCCCGTCGCGAAGGTGGCGGCCGGCGCGGCCGGCGATCTGGCCGAGCTCGGCGGCTGACAGGTTGCGGAACTGGTAACCGTCGAACTTGCGGTTCTGGGCGAAGGCGACATGGTCGACGTCGAGGTTGAGCCCCATGCCGATCGCATCGGTCGCGATCAGATAGTCGACGTCGCCGGACTGGTAGAGCGCGACCTGCGCGTTGCGCGTGCGCGGGCTCAACGCACCGAGCACGACCGCAGCGCCGCCGCGCTGGCGGCGGATCAGCTCGGCGATGGCATAGACCTCGTCGGCGGAGAAGGCGACGATGGCGCTGCGACGCGGCAGGCGGGTCAGCTTCTTCGATCCGGAATAGGCGAGATGCGACAGCCGCGGGCGCGTGACGACGGAGACGCCCTTCAGCAGCCTTTCCAGGATACCGCGCATGGTCGCCGCGCCGAGGAGCAGCGTCTCCTGGCGGCCGCGCAGGTGCAGGATGCGATCCGTGAAGATGTGCCCGCGCTCGAGATCGCCGGCGAGCTGCACCTCGTCGATGGCGACAAAGGCGGCGTCCGTCTCGCGCGGCATCGCCTCGACCGTGCACACCGAATATTTCGCGCCCGCCGGCACGATCTTCTCCTCGCCGGTGATCAGCGCCACCCTGTGCGCGCCGACCTTCTCGCAGACGCGGCCATAGACCTCGCGGGCGAGCAGTCTGAGCGGCAGTCCGATGACGCCGCTCTCGTGCGCCACCATGCGCTCGATGGCGAGATGGGTCTTGCCGGTGTTGGTCGGACCGAGAACCGCGGTCACGTCACGGCCGGACAGCACGAGCGGATCGTTTCGGAGAGGCTGAAGCGTCATCTGGTCTGCGGCCTGGCAGTCTTTCGGAGGCGTGGCGAACCGCAGTTCGGGGAACCGCCGGCGTCGCTCACATATAGGAACTGGCCGCCGCCGCAACAGGGCGAAACCGCACGGCTTAACCTTTGGAACGAGTCTGGAACGAATCAGCGACGAATCACAGACTCTCCGCGATTCAGGGTTTGTTCACGGCTAGATATGGTCTCGTCTGGGCGTGGCGCGACCATATGCTGAATCGGCCAGTGCGGTCGCCCGCCGATACCGCGCGCATTCGCCGCCGCGCGTTAACGTCTTCTCCGCGCCGCCGGCGCGGATCCCGCTCGGACCCCGTCCGGACGGCCAGGATTATGATTTCATTCATCTTTCCTGATCGCAGGTTAACGTCTCAACGCTCATTACCCAGCCTCTCCGTTAACCTCCGGCCCAAAGCCGGAACGAATCGGCGACGAATCAGCGCTCGCCGTGTTTTCCCGTTTCGTTCACCGCTAGATGTAGCGCCCGCGCCATGCGGCGGACACATATCGGGCCGCGCCGCGCTGCCGCGCGGCTCTCCCGCGCCGCCCGGCGGTAAGGATTTCATCCCGTTCCGGCACAGACGGGGCTTCGCGTGCACAAGGCGCTACTCGCCGACGACCGAGAAGCACAGCACGCCGTCGTCCTCGTGACGGCGTTGCGTGCCGATGCGACCGCCGTCTTGGCTGCGGCCATGAAACGCGGCAATCTTGGAGCCCGGCGAGCGGGGCTCGGAGGCGATGGGGTGCAGGCGTGAGGGCTGGCCGTCCGGTCGCGGCCATGATGGCAGGGCGCAGCATGGCCTCGGCCTTGCCCGCTGCATGGCGTTCGCCGTCTGCGTCCCGCTGCTCGGCGGCTGGGCCAAAGGCTCCGAAGTCGAGGTCGTCAGCCGCTATTATTCGATCCACGGCGCCAATCACGCCGAGTTGGTCGCCTCCGTCCGCCGCAACGGGCCGAAGGGCGGTCAGGCCTACGGAATCGGCTACATCGACTTCTTTCCGCGCTACCGCACCGCGTCGGCTGCGGGGGGCTGCCGCATCGCCGAGGCCGAGGTTGGCTTGCGAATCGAGCTGGAGCTGCCCCGGTGGGACGGTGCCAGGGACGGACCGTCGAGGATCGCGAACTTCGCCCGCCGCTTCGCCCGCGCCATCGAGGCGCATGAGATGGAGCACGTGCGTATCGCCCGCCACTACGCCCGGCGCATGCGCACGGAACTGCTGCGGCTCAAGGCCGATGCGTCCTGCTGGTCGCTGGCGAGCCGCGCCGAGGACCTGATCCGCGACATGAAGAAACGCCATGTCGAAAGCCAGAAGGCTTTCGACCGGCGCGTCAGAAAGCAAATCAAGCGGTTGCTTTGAGACCCCTCGCGGCTTCGCCCGTCAGGCGAAGTACTGGCCGCCGTTCGCCGAGATCGTCGAGCCGGTGATGAAGCCGGCACCGTCGGAGGCGAGGAAGACCACGCAGCGCGCGATCTCGGCGGCCTCGCCGAGGCGACCGACCGGGATCTGGGCGATGATGGACTCGCGCACCTTTTCCGGTACGGCCATCACCATGTCGGTGGCGATGTAGCCCGGGCACACGGCGTTGACGGTGATGCCGAAGCGCGCGCCTTCCTGGGCGAGCGCCTTGGTGAAGCCGAGGTCGCCGGCCTTCGAGGCCGAATAGTTCGCCTGGGCGAACTGGCCCTTCTGCCCGTTGATCGAGGAGATCGTGACGATGCGGCCGAACTTGCGCTCGCGCATGCCGGGCCACACCGGATGCGTCATGTTGAAGACGCCGCTGAGATTGGTGTTGATGACGTCGCTCCACTGCTCGCGCGTCATCTTGTGGAACGGCGCGTCGCGCGTGATGCCGGCATTGTTGACCAGCACGTCGATCGGCCCCAGTTCGGCCTCGACCTTGGCGATGCCCGCGGCGCAGGCGTCGTAGTCCGCGACCGACCACTTGTACGTCTTGATGCCGGTCTCGGCGGTGAACTTGGCCGCCGCCTCGTCGTTGCCGGCATAGTTTGCGGCGACGTTGAAGCCGGCCTCCTTCAGCGCCACCGAGATCGCCGCGCCGATGCCGCGCGAGCCGCCGGTGACGAGTGCAGTTCTTGCCATGTGGTTCCTCCCCTTTTCGTTGTTCGTCGGTCGTCGGTCGTAGGTCGGAAATGGGTCTGGCTACGGCCGCCGGCCGCCGAAAAACGCCCGCCTCATCCCATCGCC
>CAYJMY010000026.1:0-35382 GCA_964371125.1 uncultured Mesorhizobium sp.
GGCAGGAGGGGGCGGGGATCGACGTGAAGCTCGTCAGCTACAACATCCAGTACGGCTTCGGCGCCGACGGCCGCTACGATCTCGAACGCATCGCCGAGGTCGTGGCCGGCGCCGACGTCATCGCCCTTCAGGAGGTCGAGCGCCACTGGCGCCGTACGGGCGAGGACGACCAGCCCGAGATCCTCGGCCGGCTCCTGCCCGACCACCACTGGGTCTACGGCCCCGCCTTCGACATGGACGCCAGCTTCCGCCACGCCGGCGGCCGCCTCGTCAACCGCCGCCGCCAGTTCGGCACGATGCTCCTTTCGCGCCTGCCGATCGTCTGGTCGCGGCTGCATCTCCTGCCGATGCGGCGAATGGTCAGGCCGCTCAACACGCAGAACCCCGCGCTGGAATGCATGATCCGCACGCCCTGGGGCCCGGTACGCTTCTTCTCGCTGCATCTCGCCCATGTCGGCGCCGGGGAGCGGCTGGAACAGATCGACTTCCTTCTCGCCCGGCACCGCCGCGCCGGGCTGGAGGGCGGACCGTGGAGCGGCGAGGACGACGAGCCGAGCCGCGACTGGACGCAGGGCGAGGCCGAGCCGGAAGCCCCGGTCGCCGCGGTGCTCATGGGCGACTTCAACAGCGAGCCGGGCAGCGCCGAATATCGACGCATCGTCGGCGACCAGCCCTATCATGCCGGCGCCTGCTATCACGACGGCTTCGTCGATGCGGCCGTCGCCGCCGGGCATCCGGCCGATGCCTTCTACACCCATGTGCGCACCGTCGCCGGTCGCGTCGACAAGCGCCGGCTAGACTACTGTTTCGTCGGCGCGCCGATCGCCGACCGCGTGCGCGGCTTCCGTGTCGACAATGCCGTCGTCGCCTCCGACCATCATCCGGTCTTCGTCGACATCGACCTCGACCGGCCGGTGGCCTGACATGGTGCGGCGGCTCCCGGCATGACCGCAACCGTCTTCCTCGCCGTGCTCGCGGCGGCCGCCATGCACGCCGTCTGGAACGCGCTGATCAAAGTCCGGCTCGACCGCTTCGCCTCGATCCAGCTGATGACCATCGGCATGGGCGTCGCGGCGCTGCCGCTCGTCGCCTTCGTCGATGTGCCGCAGGGCCGCATGTGGCTGTGGATCGCGGCGTCGGTTGCGCTGCACACCGGCTACCGCCTGTTTCTCGTCAAGGCCTACGAGAGCGGCGATCTTGCCCAGACCTACCCGCTGGCGCGGGGAACGGCGCCGCTTCTGACCACGCTCGGCGCGGCGATGTTCCTCTTCGAGGTGCCGCGGCCGCTGGCCATCGTCGGCATCCTGCTCCTGTCGACGGGAACCCTGTTCATGTCGCTCCGCGGCGGTTCGCCGACGGGCGCAGTGGGCGGGCGCGCCGTCGCCTACGCGCTGATCACTTCGCTGTTCGTCACCGGTTACACGCTGACCGACGGATCCGGCGCGCGGCTGGCGACGACGGCGTCGAGCTACGCCGTCTGGCTGTTCGCCGTCGACGCCGCTTGGACGCTGGTCCTCGTGCTTTTCCTGCGCGGCCGCGCCATCGTTCCGATCATGCTCGGCGAATGGAAGGCAGGGCTCGTCACCGGCGCGCTCGCCGCGGCGGCCTACTGGATCGCGATGTGGGCCATGACGCAGGCCCCGATCGCCTCGGTGGCGGCGCTGCGCGAATCCTCCATCCTGTTCGCCCTGGCGATCTCGGTCGTGGCGCTGCGCGAGCCCGTCACCGGCTGGCGCATCGTCTCGGCGGTTGCGATCGTCGCCGGGGTGGTTGCCCTGAGGCTCGGGTAGTTCGCTTTCATCCCACCAGCCGACCGTGTCGGCCGGGGGGCACGGCATTGTTCTACCGCCCCCAGAAGGTCGGGGTGAATACGACGAACACGGCGAGGATCTCCAGGCGCCCGATCAGCATCAGCGCCGTGCAGGTCCACTTCGCCGCATCCGGAAGGGTGGCGAAGTTCCCGGCGGGGCCGATGATGTCGCCGAGACCGGGGCCGACATTGGTCAGCGCGGTCAGCGCCCCCGTGGTCGCGGTGACGAGATCGAGACCGGTCGCGGCGAGCAGGATGGTGCCGATCGCCCATATGACGAAGAACGCGGCGATGAACAGCACCACGGCTCGCTGCGTGTCGGGATCGACGGTGCGGTCGCCGTAGCGCACAGGCAGTACCTGACTCGGATAGATCAGGCGGCGCAGGCCATTACCGAGCAGTTCGAACAGGATGAGGAAACGGTAGGCCTTTATGCCGCCCGTGGTCGAACCGGAGCAGCCACCGAGGAAGGTGGCGACGAAGGCACAGGCCACCGCGAAGGGACCCCATTGACTGTAGTCGTCGCTGGCGAAGCCGGTGGTGCTGATCACAGAGACGAAATTGAAGGTCGAGTGCGTGAGCGCCTCGAAGAAGGGCACGTCCGCCCTGACGCGCAGATAGATGGCGACAGCGACGGCGAAGACGATGGCGTAGCCGGCGAAGACGCGGATCTGAGGGTCGCGTAGCGCGTCGAGCCGGCCGCGCAGCGCAAACAGCATCATGATCGAGAAGGGCAGCGAGCCGACGAACATGAAGACGATGGAGATCCACAGGATCGCCGGCCGGTCGGCGAAGGCGCCGAACGAGGCGTCGTGCGTGGAGAAGCCGCCGGTCGCCAGCGTCGCCATGGCGTGGTTGACGGCGTCGAAGCCGTCCATGCCGGCGGCGGCGTAGAGTAGGGCGCAGGCCAGCACCAGCCCGCTATAGATGCCGATCAAGGCGAGCGCGAAAGTCTGGAAACGCTCGAACGGCTTGTCCTCGATGTCGGAAGACTCGATCTTGAAGTAGGAGATGCCGCCGATGTTGAGGAAGGGCAGCAGGAACAGGCCGACCGCGATGACGCCGAGCCCGCCCATGAAATTGAGCAGCGAGCGCCACAGCAGCAGGCCCGGTGGAAGATCGTCGAGGCCGGCGATCACGGTGGATCCCGTCGTCGTGATGCCCGAGACCGATTCGAAGATCGCGTCGGTCAGGCTCATCTCCAACGACGACGCCATGAACGGCACGGCGCCGGCGATCGCCAGCGTCAGCCACAGCATGTTGACAAGCAGGAAGCCGAACCGGGTCGTCGCCTGCGGCGGCCGGCCCTGGGTGGCGAGCGCGACAGCCATCGAAAGGCCGCCGAGGAACAGCGCCGAAAAGGCGAAGACCCGCCAATCGGAATTTCCCGTGGCGAGATCGACCATGGCCGGGAGGAGCATGGCGAGCGCGAGATAGAGGGCGAAGATCGAGGCGATGTGGATCGCCGCGCGAAAAGCGCTTCTGTTCATGGATCGACGGTCTGGGACCGCCCCTCCTTGCTTCCCGATGGCGGCGTACGGGGGCAATCCCCACGCCGGGCGGCGTCATAGCGCGGATTTCTGCCGGGGCAAAGCCCGCCATTGGACGGCGCCGCGATGTCCGGGGCAATGGCGCGGCCACCGCCGATCTCGCCCACGGGCGGATCAGCAGTAGCCCCGCGGCCCGCGTCGGCAATCGCGGACGACCTAGAAAGGCTGTCCCGCAGCATCTCGATCGAGGCGGACAATCCGGCGCCGATCTGAGTTCTTGACGTGGCGTGGGGCCGAAAGGCGCAAATCCATCGATCGTGACCCGACGCGTTCGGTGCTCCCGCAGCCGGTCGCAGCGTGCCGCTTCAACCTCTGGCGTCCAGCCATCGATAGTAGCGGACCGAGGCAGCCAGGAACCAGGGATTGCCCGTGTAGAACGGCCGCGTCTGGAAGGCGGTCCTGTCGAAGCCGGTGCGGCCTTCCGTGAGTCCCAGCACCTTCTGGCCGGTCCGCATACCCAGATAGCTCGCCATCGACACGCCCGAACCGCAGTAGCCCATGGCGTAGTGCATGCCGTCGTGGCTGCCGGTATGGGCAAGCGTGTCGAAGGTGTAAGCGACGAAGCCCATCCAGGAATGGCTGATGCGGGCCCCGGCGAGCTGCGGGAAGAGCCGCGCCATCTCGGCGTGCAGCCGCGGGCCGCTGATGCGCGGATCGGTCTCTGATTGACTGACGCGGCCGCCGAAGATCATGCGCGTGCCGTCGGGCGAGAGGCGGTAGTAGTAAACGACCTTACGCGTGTCGGACACGATGCGGTCCTGCGGGATGACGGCCTGCATCGTCTCCCGCGGCATCGGTTCGGTCGCGATGACGTAGCTGCCGATCGGGATCACCCTGCGCCGCAGCCAGCGCGTCACGGCGCCGGTGTAACCGTTGGTGGCGATCACCACCTCGCGCGCCGCGACGCGGCCGCGCGGCGTGGTGACGACGAAACCGTTTGCGTCGCGCTCGATCCCGTTGGCCGGGCAGCGGTCGACTACGGTCGCGCCGGCCTCGCGGACGCGGGCGAGCAGGCCGGCGTGGTAGCGGCCGGGATCGAGCACGGCATGGCGCTTCAGCACGATGCCGCCATGGTATGCGTCCGTGCCGATCTCGCGGTGCTGTTCGGCGCGCGGCACGACGTCCATCTCGACCTCGAGGCCGGGCGTTTGCTGTTTTGCGTCGCGCACCATGATCTCGAAGGCCTTCTGCGAATGCGCGGCGTGGAAGCGCCCGCAGACGGAGAAGCCGCAATCGATGCCCTCGGCCTTCGTGAACTCGCCGATCCAGCGCAGCGCCTCGCGGCCGTCCATCAGGATGGCGCGCGCGGTATCCGGACCGTGGCGCTTCGACAGTTCGGCGAAGGAGGGCTTCACGCTGGTGCTGATCTGGCCGCCGTTGCGCGTGCTGCAGCCTTCGCCGACGCGGTCCTTTTCGAGGACCAAGGTCGAGCGGCCCCCGCGGGCGGTCACCAGCGCGGCGTTGAGGCCGGTATAGCCGGAGCCGACGACGAGGACGTCGACGCTCTGCGGCAGCGGCGCTTCCGGGAGGTCGGGACGCGGCGAGGCCTCCCACCAGAAGGGATCGGTCTTGAAGTCGGGCGTGAAGATATCGGCGGAATGCACGGCGGGCGCCTTATCTCACGGCGGACGGCGTCAAGCGCGCCGCAACGCTCTTCAGTTTCATGTAGGTGCGCAAGGCGTCCATACCCTTCTCGCGGCCGAAGCCCGACATCCTGTTGCCGCCGAAGGGAAGCGCGATCCCGCCGGCGAAATACTCGTTGATATAGACCTGCCCGGCATCGATCCGGCGCGCAAGTCCATGCGCCGCCGAAAAATCGCGGGTGTAGATGCCGGCGACCAGCGCGAAGCGGGTCGAATTGGCGACCTCCACCGCTTCGTCGGCGTCCTCCACGACCTGGACCGCCAGGACCGGCCCGAAAATCTCCTCCTGGGCGATCGGGTCGCCGACGGGAACGCGATCGACGATGGTCGGCTCGTAGAACCAGCCGAGCCCCGTCTCCGGGTCCGTCGCGGCGTGCCCGCCGGTGGCGATATCGAGGCCGCGCGCGCGGGCGTCGTCGACGAAGGCGCTGATCTTCGCGCGCTGCGCCGCCGAACTGACCGGCCCCATGTCGGGACGGCGAAGGCCGTGACCGAGGTGGATCGCGCGGGCGCGCGCCACCAGTCGACCGACCAGTTCGGCATGGACACCACGCTCCACGACAAGGCGCGAGCCGGCCGAGCAGATCTGGCCGGCGTTCTCGAAGATGGCGCCGACCACGCCCTCCACCGCGGCGTCCATGTCCGCGTCGCGCAGCACGACCACCGGCGACTTGCCGCCGAGTTCCGGCAGCACGCTGGTGACGTTGCGCGCCGCCGCGCGCATGACTTCGATGCCCGTGGCGCAGGAGCCGGTGAAGGTGACCTGGCGCACGAGCGGATGCGCCACCAGCGGAGCGCCGGCCTGCGCGCCCGTGCCGGTGACGACGTTCAGCGCGCCTTCCGGCAGGCCGGCGCGGACGAGGATCTCGGCGACCATCAGCGCCGTCAGCGGCGTCTGCTCCGCCGGCTTGGCGACGACCGCGCAGCCGGCGGCGAGAGCCGGCGCCACGCCGCGCGCGAAGGTCGAGATCGGATAGTTCCAGGGGATGATGTGGGCCGTCACGCCGATCGGCTCCCAACTGGTGTAGCCGAGATGGTCCGGACCGAGGGGGATCGACCGTCCCTCGAACTTGTCGGGAAGGCCGGCGTAGTAGTCGAAGGTGCGCGCCGCGCCGAGGACGTCGCCCTCGGCCTCCTGCAACGGCTTGCCGCTGTCGAGGCATTCGGCGAAGGCGAGCCGCGCGGCGCTTTCCCGGATCAGCGTGGCCGCACGAGCGAGGACGGCGCCGCGCGCTACAGGCGAGACCCTGCTCCACACGCCGCGGAGCGCGGTATCGGCGCTGCGCACCGCGTGGTCCACGTCCTCGGCATCGCCGGCCGCGAAGTCGTGGAACGGACGGCCGGTGCCGGGGTCGATGCTCTCCATCGTCGCGCCGGACGAAGACGGCGTCCATTCGCCCGCGATGAAATGCCTGGCCGGCAGGGCGTCGACCCCGCCGCCCGCGAGATAGCGCGCGGCGAGCGCGTCGAGCGCCTCCTTCATGCGTCGAGCCTGCTCGCCTGGTAGGTGGCGGTCTCCAGCCATTGCGGAGAGACCTCGAGCCCCCAGCCGGGCTCGCCCGAAATGCGGACGCAGCCGTCCTCGACGCGGTAAGGGTCGCTGAGGAACAGCCCCTGTTCCCAGGGGTAGTAGTCCTCGCCCTCGATGGAGAGTTCCAGGTACTTGCCGGCGTTCGGGATGGCCGCGAGGTAGTGCATGGTGAAGACCGTCACCATGCTGCGGTTGGCTGCATGCGGTGTGACCGGGATGCCCGCCGCCGCCGCCATCGACGCCAGGCGCATCGACCGCGCGATACCGCCGAGGTAGAGAATGTCCGGCTGGACGATGTCGACGACGCGGTCGCGGATGATCTGCTTCCAGACCGAAAACTCGCAATCCTGCTCGCCCCCGGCCACGTCCATGTCGAGCGCTTCGGTAACCTGCCGCGTCTGCTCCAGTTCCCAGTAGGGGCAGGGCTCCTCGTAGTGGACCATGCCGTGTGCCTCCATGAGCCGGCCCACCTCGATGGCGCGCGCGGGCGAGTAGCAGCTGTTGGCGTCGGCGAGAAGGTCGACGTCGTCGCCCAGCGCCCGGCGGATCGACGGGATGATTTCTTCGGTGCGGCCCGGCCATTCGTCCTTGTTGCGGCCGACCTCTGCGCCGATGCGGAACTTGAAGGCGTCGAAGCCATGCTCGCCGCGCAGGCGGCGGAACCGCTCCGCCTCGTCGTCGGGCGTGATGTCGCGCTTCATCGAAGAGGCGTAGGCGCGCAGCGTCGTGGGCTTACCCCCCAGAAGTTCGACGACCGGCTTGCCGGCGATCCTGCCGCGCAGGTCCCACAGCGCGGTGTCGAAGCCGCCCATGGCGCGGCGCAGATGCGAGCCGGGAAACTTGTGCTCGCGCTCGCCGACGAGGTCCATCAGGTCGTCAAGGTCGCAGTGGACGCCGACGCCGAGGACCCACGGCGCGACCTGCCGGTGCAGCACGAGCGCGGTGATGTCGGCGTGATAGGGCGCGGTCTGTCCCCAGCCGGTGGCGCCGTTCTCCGCCGTTACCCTGACGAAGGTCACGTAGGAGTTGGAGAATGTCTCTATACTTTTGATCTTCATCTGAAATTTCCGAGCCGCGTGTTCCGCCCGAAACGGGCGATGGCGCGTCGCTCCCGGCTGCGCCGCAGCGTTGTCCACCTTGGCGTCGAGGAATATTCCGTTCATATTGGTCTGCCGATAAGAGCCACTTTGAATATTCTGGAGAGCCATTTCAGATGGTTTCGAGCATCCTCCCGCCGCGTCCGGACGAGGTGAATGGGTGAAGTACGCCGGCGGCGCATTGTTGCCCACCCTGCGCGTTGACCGGGAATCCGGGCGGCCGATCGCGGTGCAGCTCGTCAGCGCGATCCGCGAACTCGTCCTGTCGGGGGTTCTCGCCCCGGGGCAGAGGTTGCCGTCCAGCCGCACCTTCGCGCACGATCAGGGGATTTCGCGGACCACCGCGATCAGCGTCTACGAATCGCTCACGGCGGAAGGGCTCGTCGTCTCGCGCGTCGGTTCCGGCTCGTATGTCAGCGACGTGCTGAAGGTAAAGGCCGAGGCAGTCGCGACGGAGCGCGCCGGCGGCGTCAAGCAGCCGACGCGGCTTGCGAGCCTGGCCAGCCGCGCCTCGGAGCAGTTCTTTCCGCGGCTTTCCCACCCGACGAAACCGCGGCCGTTCGTGACGGGTCTGCCCGCGCTCGACATGTTCCCGATGCCATTGTGGGCAAAGCTGACGGCGCGCCACTGGCGGTCGGCGCGCGGCCACATGCTGGGCTATCCGGAGCCCGGCGGCCTGCGGGAACTGCGACAGGCCATCGCCGCCCACCTGCGGGCCAACAGGGGAATCGTATGCGACCCTGACGAGGTGTTCATCGTCAACGGGGCGCAGGAGGCCTTCAATCGCATCGGCAGCACGCTGCTCGACCCGGGCGATGCTGTCTGGTTCGAGAATCCCGGGCCGATCGGCGCACGCAACAGCCTGCTTGCCTGCGGGGCGAAGCTGGTGCCGGTGCCCGTCGACGACGAGGGTATTGACGTCGCCGCCGGTCTGAAGGCGGAGCCGAATTTCCGCCTCGCCTTCGTCACGCCCTCGCACCAGCATCCGCTCGGCGCGGTCATGAGCCTGCAGCGACGCTTCGAACTGCTCCAGGCGGCCGACCGGGCCGATGCCTGGATCGTCGAGGATGACTATGACGGGGAGTTCTACCATTCCGGCCATCCGCCGCCGACATTGAAGAGCGTCGATACGGTCGGCCGCGTCATCTATGTCGGTACCTTCTCGAAATCGCTGTTTCCGGGGCTGCGCATCGCCTTCATGGTGGTGAGCGCGCCTTTGTCGGACGTATTTGCCCGCATCGCCGGAGCGGCGTTCCAGGGCGCCTCGACGATGCTGCAGGCGGTCGTGGCGAGCTTCCTCGAAGAAGGACATTTCGCCAGCCACATCCGGCGTATGAGGAAGATCTACACCGAGCGTCACGAGGTCCTGATCGACGCCGCGTCGCGCCGGCTGGACGGGGCGGTGGCCATCAAGCGCACCGAAAGCGGCATCCAGACCGTCGGCCATCTGTTGACCGCGCATGACGAGCGATCGGTGGCCGAAGCTGCTGCTGCCCGCGACGTCATCGTGGCGCCGCTGGCACGCTTCTGTATCGCGCCGGTGGCCGCGAAGGGCTTCGCCATCGGCTTCAGCACGTCGCCGCCGTCGGAGATCCGCGCCGGCGTCGACCGGCTCGGCGAGGCGATCGAATCGCTCAAGCCGTGAATGGCCCGGCCGGCGGACGGCGAAATGGTCTGCCCGTCATTTCATAATGGCACTGGAATGCCGACCAAATCCGACCAGACTGATGCTACGGTCCTGGCGAAGCCCAAGAGCCGCAATCGGCCGAAACGACAATGGGAGAACAACATGCTTGAGCGGAAACTGCTGAACTGCACCGTCGCGCTCGCCGCCCTGCACGCGGCGACCGTGTTCGCGCTGCCCGCCTCGGCGGACGAGATCACGGTCGTGTCCTTCGGTGGCGCCTACCAGGAGGCGCAGAGCAAGGCGCTGTTCCAGCCCGCGGCTAAGGCGCTGGGGATCACCGTCCGCGAGGAGACCTACGGCGGCATCGCCGACCTCCGCCTGCAGGTCAAGTCAGGCGCCGTCACCTGGGACGTCGTGGCCAGCGGATCGGGCAGCGCAGCCCGCGCCGGCGCCGAGGGGATCCTCGAGCCGCTCGACTATTCGGTGATCGACGTGTCGACTTTCCAGAAGGGACTGTACCAGGACTTCTGCGTGGGCGGCGACGTGTTCTCGACGGTGCTTGCCTGGAACACCAAGACCTACGGCGACAACGGCCCGCAGAGCTGGGCCGACTTCTGGGACGTGAAGAAGTTTCCGGGCAAACGCGCCTACCGCAACTCGGTGGCCGGCGCCCTCGAACCGGCGCTGATGGCCGACGGCGTTTCTGCCGACAAGGTCTATGAAGTGCTGTCGACGCCGGAAGGCCTCGAACGTGCCCTCAACAAGATCCGCGAACTGAAGCCGCACATCGCGGTGTGGTGGTCGTCGGGAGCGCAGCACGCGCAGCTGATGGTCGACGGCGAGGTCGATATGGTGACGGGCTGGAACGGCCGCTTCGACGTGGCCGCGAAGAGCGGCGCGGCGGTCAAGTACACCTTCAACCAGGCGCTCCTGGACTATGATTGCTACGCGGTCGCCAAGGGCGCGCCGCACAAGGATCTCGCCATGAAGTTCCTGGCCGAGATCAGCAAGCCCGAATACCAGGCAGAGTTCACCAAATACATCACCTACGGTCCGACCAATGTGAAGGCCTACGAACTCGGGCTGATCAGCGACGACTATGCGCGCAAACTGCCGTCGCATCCCGAGAACGCGGCGCTGCAGTTGCCGATCGACCTTCAATGGTACATCAAGAACGAAGCGGAGGCGTCCGCCGCCTACCAGAACATGCTGACGGAGTAGCGGCCGGCCGGATCGGACACGACAGCATGAAGGCGATGCCGCCCGCGGCATCGCCTTCATAATTCTCACGGGACAACGGCCGGGGTAGAATCGGGAATGAACCGGGGCGGCGCACTTCCGATCAGCGTCAAAGGGATCACCAGGACCTACGGCCGCTTCCATGCGCTCGACAGTGTCGACCTGGAGGTCAGGAGCGGCGAGTTCCTGACCCTGCTCGGACCGTCGGGCTCGGGCAAGACCCCGTAGCTGATGGTACTCGCCGGCTTCACCCGGCCCGATTCCGCCTTCAACCTGTTCGGCGACCGCGAAGTGGTGCGCCTGGCGCCGCACAAGCGCGACGTCGGCATGGTGTTCCAGAGCTACGCACTGTTTCCCCATATGGACGTCGCCGGCAACATCGGCTTCCCGCTTCGCCTGCGCGGCGTGGCGAAGGGCGAGATCGCCGGACGGGTGGAGCGGGCGCTGGAGACGGTCAAGCTCGGCGGTTACGGCGCCAGGCGGATCGACCAGCTCTCGGGCGGACAGCGCCAGCGCGTCGCCCTGGCGCGCGCCATCGTGTTCGAACCGCGCATCCTCTTGATGGACGAGCCGCTGTCGGCGCTCGACAAGCAGCTTCGCGAGCACATGCAGGTCGAGCTTCGGCAGTTGCACGAGAAGCTCGGCATGACCACGGTCTACGTGACCCACGACCAGCGCGAGGCGCTGACGATGTCCGACCGGATCGCCGTGATCGACAAGGGCCGGATCATGCAGCTTGACACGCCGCGGCGCATCTACGAACAGCCCTCCTGCCGCTTCGTCGCCGAGTTCGTCGGTGAATCCGCCTTCCTGCCCGTCAGGGTCGCCGCCGGCGTGGCGATGCTCGACGGCACGCCGCTGAAGCTCGGCGAAGGGGCCGAGGCGAGCGACGGCGACATGTTCCTGATGGTGCGCCCCGAGAAGCTGCGCATTCTGCCAAGCGATCTTTCCCCGGGCGAGCAGCGCCCGGGCGACGACGTCAATATCCTTTCCGGGCGCGTTGCCCGCTTCATCTACCAGGGTGAAAGCTTCGTGCTCGACGTGGAGCTATCGTCCGGGACGAGCGTCAGCGTCCGCAGCATGACGTCGAGCGCCGCGATGGCTTCGCTGCCGCAGACCGGTGCGCCGGTGCGGCTGGGGCTCGACCGGAGCGACGCGTTCCTCGTCCCGGCGGAGGCGCGGGCGGTATGAGCGCGACCGCGCATCCGACGGCGCTTCACGCCGCCGCCCTGCGCGCGGACGACGCCCGCGAGCGCCGGACGCTGTTCGGCCTGAGCCTGCCGGCACTCCTGCTCGTCTTCGTCACGCTGGTCGTGCCGGTCGGCTGGCTGTTCTGGCTGTCCTTCCTGTCCGACGCCGGCGAATTCAGCCTGGAGCACTACCGGCGGATGGCGAGCCAGGCGTCCTACCTGCGCATCTTCCGCACGACCTTCGAGGTCAGCCTGATCACGACGGCGCTCTGCATCCTGCTCGGCTATCCGCTCGCCTATCTCATGGCGCAGCTGCCGCGGCGGATCGCGGCGCTGTGCATGATCGCGGTGCTGCTGCCGTTCTGGACGTCGGTCCTGGTGCGTACCTATGCCTGGCTGGTGCTGTTGCAGCGCCAGGGCATCATCAACGGCTGGGGCATGAGCCTCGGCTTGTGGGACGAGCCGCTGCCGCTGGTGCACAACATGTCGGGAACGCTGATCGGCATGACGCACATTATGCTTCCCTATCTGATCCTGCCGCTTTACGGCTCGATGCGCGCCATCGACGGCGACTATCTGAAGGCGGCGGCCAATCTCGGGGCGTCGCCGACAAAAGCGTTCTGGTCCGTCTACTTGCCGCTGTCGTTTCCCGGCCTCGCCGCCGGCGCGGCCATCGTCTTCATCCTGTGCCTGGGCTTCTATATCACGCCGGCGCTGCTCGGCGGCGGGCGCGTCATCCTGGTATCGATGCGCATCGCCACCGACATCGAACTCTTCTTCAACTGGGGAGCGGCCAGCGCGCTCGGCGTCGTCCTTCTCCTGCTCACGGTGGCGCTGCTCTATCTCGCGTCGCGCGTCGCCGGCTTCGAGCGCATCCTGGGCGGCGCCAAATGAGCGGCTGGCTTTCCCGTCCCGCCTCCGACACGCAGATCACGCATGGCCGCCGGCTGTGGCTCTACGCCGTCGGCGCGCTGGTGATGCTTTTCCTGGTGATCCCGTCGCTGATCGTCATCCCGATGTCCTTCTCGGATTCGCAGTATCTCAGCTTCCCGCCGCCGGCCTGGTCGCTGCGCTGGTACGCCAACTACTTCGGATCGCTCGAATGGATGCAGGCCACGTGGACGTCGCTGAAGGCGGGCGTGCTCACGACGCTGGTGGCGACGCCGCTCGGCACGCTCGCCGCCTACGGGCTGCAGGTGTCGCGCACGCGGTGGGGTGGGCTGGCAATGCTGGTGCTGATGACGCCGATCATGATGCCGCTGATCCTGGTCGGCATCGGCGTCTTCAACGTCTACGTCCAGTTCGGCCTGCTCAACACGCTTGCGGGCGTGGTCATCGCGCATTCCATGCTGGCCGTTCCGCTGGTCGTGCTCGTCGTAGCCTCCGGGCTGAAGAGTTACGACATGAACCAGGAGTTGGCCGCCCGCAGCCTCGGTGCGTCGCGGCCGCGCGCCTTCCTTCTGGTCACGCTGCCGCAGATCCGCTTCTCTGTGGTCACGGCGGCGCTGCTCGCCTTCCTCACCTCGTTCGACGAGGTGATCGTGGCGCTGTTCGTCTCCGGCGGGCAGAACTCGACGCTGACGCGCAACATGTTCCTGGCGCTGCGCGACCAGATCGACCCGACCATCGCCGCGATCTCGACCGTGATGATCGTGGTGACGTCGCTGCTGCTCGCCCTGTCGCAGCTGTTCGGCCGGCCCGACCGTTGACCTCGGCCGCGGAATGCCCGTACCGGTTCCCTTCGCCCGCGCTCATGTCTACTTTCCCACGGCAGAATCTCAGATGATCGAATTCCTCGTCACAGAAGACCTCGGCGCGCTCGATCTCGGCGCGCCGGCGCGCAAGCCGACTTCGATCGACTGCGAGCAATGGGAGGCGGCGCGGGAGCTCTGGCGGTCGAAGGACGGGTCGATGAAGATCGGCGTGTGGGAATGCACGCCCGGGCGCTTCTCGGCCGACAGGTCGGCAGCCTCGGAAACCTGTCATCTGATCTTCGGCCGGGTGACGCTGCATGGCGGCGACGGCAAGAGCCGCGACCTCTGCGCCGGCGACATGCTCGTCCTGCCCCGCGGCTGGCGCGGCGAATGGACGATCCACGAGACGACGCGAAAGCTCTACGTGCTTCATGCGGACGCCGGCGCTTAGGGTTCGTCGACAATCGAACCGGCCGGGATTGAGGACGACAAACGCAGCATGTTCACCATGCTGCTGATTCCCCTGAGAAGACAGCACCGCGCCTTAGTGAGAAATCATCAGATGTGAGTCGGACCCGGCTTTGCGCGCTCGGCTGCGATCAGCAGATTCTCGGCAGTTGCTCGCCCAGCAGCATGTCGACGATCCGGGCGCCGCCGAAGGCCGTGCGAAGGGTGACGCGACCTGCGGGTGCCGGCAGCGTCCGCCCGATCACACTGGCAAAGGCGCCTTCGGGAAGCGCGCGCATAGCCGCCAGCGCCGCGCCGGACTGATCTTCGGGACAGAAGAGGACGAGCCGACCTTCATTGGCGAGGTAGAGGGGATCGAGGCCGAGTATTTCACAGACGCCGACGACTTCCGGGCGCAGCGGCAGGTGCTTTTCCTCGATTTCGACTGCAAGCCCGGCTTCCGAAGCCATTTCATTCAGAGCGGAAGCGAGACCGCCGCGCGTGCAGTCGCGGGCGGCGGCGATTCCAGGCGCGGCCGCAAGCGCCGCCTGCATCAAGTGGCCCAAACCCGCGCAGTCCGATTGAAGATCGGTCGACAGCACAAGATCGCCGCGCGCGGCCAGAATCGCCGCACCATGGTCGCCAAGGACGCCATTGACGATCACCACATCGCCAGGGCGGATGCGCGCGGCGCCAAGGTCGACACCGTGCGGAATGACGCCAATGCCGGACGTGGTGATGTAGACCCCGTCGCCCTTGCCGCGTTCGACGACCTTGGTGTCGCCGGTGACGATGCGGACGCCCGCCTTCGCCGCCTCCGCCGCCATGGTGGCAACGATGCGGCGCAGCAGTTCGATCTCGCAGCCTTCCTCGATCACGAAGGCGGCGGAAAGCCAGAGCGGGCGCGCCCCGCCCACGGCGAGGTCGTTAACAGTGCCGCAGACGGCCAGTTTGCCGATATCGCCACCGGGAAACTCCAGCGGCGTCACGACGAAGCTGTCGGTGGTGAAGGCCAGCCGCGCGCCGGGCTCGCGCAGCGCGTCATCCATCAGGCGGGCCTGGTCCTCGTTGCCGGGCGGCAGGAACACCGAGGTGAAAACCTCGTCGATCAGGTCGCGCATCGCGCGCCCGCCGCCGCCATGGCTCATCGTCACACGGGTGTCGCGCAGTGCCATTATTCAGCCGCCGCCCTGGCGCCCGCATATTGCCAATAGGCCGCACAGGCGCCCTCGGAGGAGACCATCAGCGCGCCGAGCGGCATTTCCGGCGTGCAGCCGATGCCGAATTGCGGGCATTGCGTCGGTTTCATCTTGCCGGTCATCACTGCGCCGCACGCGCAACCCTCGATCTCGGGCACGTTGCGGGACGAGGCGGCATAGCCGATGCCGAATTTCTCTTCGGCGTCGAAGGCACTGTACTTCCGGCGAATACGAAGTCCGGACGCGTCGATCTCGCCGAGACCCCGCCACTCGAAGCTGGGGCGGCGTTCGTAGACGTCGGCGATGGCGGCTAGACTGACGGGATTGCCGTGCTCGGGCACGACGCGCGAGTATTGGTTCTCGATCGCGGCCCGGCCCTCCTTGATCTGGACAAGAACCATGAGGATCGACTGCAGCAGATCCGTGGGCTCGAACCCGGCAACCACCAGCGGCTTGCCGTAGTCGCGGGCGATGAAATCGTAGGGATGGATGCCGATCACCATCGACACGTGTCCCGGCCCGATGAAGCCGTCGAGCGTCATGTCCGGGTCGTCGAGCAGCGCCTTGATCGGTTCCGGCACGGTGATGTGGTTGCAGAAGACGCTGAAGTTCGTCAGGTCCTCCCGCGCGGCCTGCTGGATCGACAAGGCGGTCGAAGGTGTCGTCGTCTCGAAGCCGAGGCCGAAGAACACGACTTCCCGGTCACGATTGCGGCGAGCAAGTTCGAGGGCGTCGAGCGGCGAATAGACCATGCGAATGTCTGCGCCCGCGGACTTGGCCTGCATGAGCGACTTCTTGTGGCCGGGCACGCGCATCGCGTCGCCGAAGGTCGTGAAGATGACGCCGGGGCGCTCCGCGATCTCGACGCATTCGTCCACGCGCGCCATCGGCAGCACGCAGACCGGGCAGCCGGGACCGTGGATGAACTCGATCCCTTCGTGGATCAACTTGTCGAGCCCGTAGCGGAAGATCGAATGCGTATGCCCGCCGCAGATTTCCATGATGTGGATGGGCTTTTGGCGGGTTGCCCCGATCTCGCCGGCCTTGGCGGCAATGGCGGCGAGCAGTGCGCGAGCTGCCGCGGGGTCGCGGAATTCCGACGCGAACTTCATTGCAGCGCCTCCTGCGAATGCGCCATCTGCTCCAGTGTCTCCTGCGCCTCGCCGAGTTCGCGGAGCGCCTCCAGAGTGCTGGCCGCCTCTTCCTCGTCGATGATCGACATGGCGAAGCCGACATGTATCAGCGCCCATTTGCCGACCAGGGCATCAAGGTCGTTCCCGGCGATGCAGGCGACATTGACCTCGCGGCGGACACTGGAGACCTCGGCCATGGCCATGAGGCGGCCGGGGTCGGTGATGGCGGTGATCCGGCCGGGGATGCCGAGGCACATGTCAGTCTTCCTCCTCTTCCAGGATGCGGCCCGATGGATCGGCAATGCCGTACCGGTCCAGCTTGGCACGCAGGCCGACGCGCGACAGGCCGAGTTCCGCGGCGGCGCGCGACTTGTTCCAGCGATGGCGGGTGAGCGTTTCGCGCAGGATGCGCATCTCGATGCGTTCGACCCGGTCTTTCAGCGTCCCGTCGGCGGTCATGATGCCGTCGCCGAAGCGGTCGGATCCGGCGGCGGAGGGCGAGGCCTGCAGGATCGGCCGGGATATCAGTTCGGCGCCGAGGACCGGGGACTGGGCAAACACGAGCATACGGGTGACTTCGTTCTGCAGTTCCTTGAGATTGCCCGGCCAGTCCCAGTGCGACAGGAAGTCGAGCGCCGCCTGGGTGAAGCCCTGCGCCGCCTTGCCGTGGCGGGCGGACAGGTCGTCGAGGAAGGCCTGGGCGAGGATCGCGACGTCGCCGCGGCGGTTGCGCAAAGGCGGGATCGCGAGTTCGGCGACGGACAGGGCGTAGTACAGATCGGAGCGGAAGGCGCCCTCGGCGATGCGGCGGGGCAGGTCGGTTCCCGCAGCCGCGATGATCCGGACATTGGCGAGCGCAAGTTCCTGCCCGCCGACAGGCGTATAGCTGCCTTCGGCAATCAGCCGCCAGAGTTCCATCTGCAGGGCTGGACCGGCGTGCTCGACGCCCTTGATGAAGAGCGTGCCGCGATCGGCCTTCTTCACGAGGCCGTAGCGGTATGGCGCTCCCGCGATTGCCCCGCGTTTGACGCCGAACAATTCGACGGCGGCGATCTCGTCGGTCAGACCTGCGAGGTTGAGCGCGAAGAACGGCCGGTCGGAGCGCAGGCTGGCAAGATGCATGGCGCGTGCAAGCCGGGCGCGTCCGACTCCGCTCTCGCCGGTGATGAGAACGGGGATGTCGAAGCTCGCATGGTGGCGCGCGACCTTTATGATGGCGTTCATCGGACTTTGCGGCGCGCGCAGGATGGTCTCGAAGCCCATCTTCTCGCGCAGCGCCGCCCTGCGTATGTCGAGCTTCGTCTGGGCGGTGGAGGCCAGGAAACGCATCTCCAGTGCGAGGCGTTCGTTCTCGCGCGCCAGGCTCGAAAGACGCGCGCCGTTGCGCACGGCGACAAGCAACTGTTCGGGATGCCAGGGCTTGGTCAGGAACTGGTGGATGCCGGCCTCGTTGATGGCATGCGCCATGGCGGAGGGGTCGGTGTAGCCGGTGACGATGATGCGGACCGTGTCGGGCCAGCGCTGGCGCAGATCCGTCAGCAGCTCGACGCCGGTGCGGCCGGGCATGCGCTGGTCGCACACGATGACCTGGACCCAGTGCTCTTCCATCTGCCGGAGCGCTGCCTCGGCGTCGGATGCGGTCGCGCACTCGAACTCGTCCTCCAGCGCCATACGCATCGCCGAGAGCGAATGCGGTTCGTCGTCGACGAGCAGGATAGTGGGTCGGGACGCGTTTATGACGCCTTCTCCCCGAGTCTTGCACGCAGCCACGACAGCCAGGCCTCCATGCCCTCGCCGGTACGAGCCGACAGGCGGAGGATCTCGATGTCCGGGTTGACCCGGCGCAGGTTGGCTTCGCAGGCGTCGAGGTCGGCGTCGCAATAGGGCGCCAGATCGACCTTGTTCAGCACCGCGAGCCGCGCGGCGGTGAACATGTCGGGATATTTCAACGGCTTGTCCTCGCCCTCCGTCACCGACAGGATGGCGACCTTGGCGTCCTCGCCCAGATCGAAGGCGGCCGGGCAGACGAGGTTGCCGACATTCTCGATGAACAGGAGGGAGTTCGGGCGCGGCCGCAGGTCGTCGATGGCGCGGCCGACCATCTCGGCGTCGAGGTGGCAGCCCTTGCCCGTGTTGATCTGGATCGCGCGCGCGCCGGTGGCGCGGATGCGGTCGGCATCGACGCTGGTCTGCTGGTCGCCCTCGA
This sequence comes from uncultured Mesorhizobium sp., assembly GCA_964371125.1. Taxonomy (GTDB): domain Bacteria; phylum Pseudomonadota; class Alphaproteobacteria; order Rhizobiales; family Rhizobiaceae; genus DUSC01. Next base: position 18,367 of record CAYJMY010000026.1, read on the forward strand.
TCACCGCCAGCGGCGCGTCGCCCAGCGCTTCGATGGCCCTGCAGAGCAGCGTCGTCTTGCCCGATCCGGGGGAGGAGACGAGGTTGAGCGCCAGCACGCCCAGCGCCCGCAGGACCCGCCGGTTGCCGGCCGCCAGCGCGTCGTTCTTGGAAAGGATGGACGTCTCCACCTCGATCAGCCTTCGCTGGCTCATGCCCGGTACCGAGACGCCGGCCGGACCCAGGCCGTAGTGCCGGTTGTCGTGCGTATGCTCGTGGCTGTGGTCATGGCCATGCGCATGGTCGCCGCCGCCGTGGGAATGCGGATGGTCATGGTCGTCATGCCCGTGACCAGCGCCATGAGCGTGGTCGTGCGCATGTCGGTGATGGTGCTCATGGGTATGGTCGTGCTCGACGTCACCGTGGCGATGCGGATGGCCATGGGCGTGACGGTGGTCGTCCGGCTCTCCAGGCGCATGGTTATGGCCGTGAGCGTGACGGTGGTCGTGATCATGCGCGAGGCCGAGGCGATGCGCCTCCTCGTGGCTCATCTCGCGGCCGCCCACCGTCACCTTGTCCGAGCATCCGCAGACCGTGCACATCACTCCACCTCCATGTCCCTGACCCGCATCTCGTCTCCCGACTCGGGGATCAGTCGGCCGCCGCCGCAACGCGGGCACGGCGCCAGACGATCGTCGATCTCGACGGTTTCCATGCAATCGTAGCACAACGCCCTTCCGGGCAGATCGAGCATCTCCAGCCGCGCGCCCTCCGCCGGGCTCCCCCGCATCACGACGTCCCAGGCGAAGACGAGCGCCGATTTCTCGACGCCGGCGAAGCGGCCGATCTCGAGCCGCAGCAGCTTGACACGGGCGAAACCGTGCCGGAGGGCTTGCTCCTCGACGATCGTGCGGATGCCCTCGGCGAGGCTCATCTCATGCATGTGCCGCCTCCCGGACCGTGACCGGAACACAAGGATCGTGCAATGCCACCACACCCGCATTCATTTTCAATGCCGGCGGAAGGGTTCGTAACGATTGGAGAAGCGCCCCGCCGGGGGCAAGCATATGGTCTGTCGGAGTCCGACGAACGATGCCGGTAACACGGCCGCCGGTCTGTCGGAGCCACAGCGCATAGCTGCCGCGCGCCGCCGGGACGGTGGCAACGCCGTCTTCGACCCGTGGCAACGGCAAACGGCTCTGCAGCGCCGCTTCCAGATCGGCCAGCAGACCGAGATAGCGCCACAACGGGCCGCGGCCATGACTCGCCTCGACCGAGCGCAGTAGCGGGTGCATGGCTTGCCGGCCGGCGGCTGAATTCTCGAAAGCGCCTTCGGCCAGAGGATGAGGAGGCGCGGGCAGTTCCGCGCAGCAGGCCATGCCGGGCGCAAATGCGTCGCCGATCTGGCCGGCCAGGGCTGCGGCGGGGCTTTCCCAGGATGGGAGACCGGCCATGTCCGCAGGCAATCCTGCCGGCCCGAGCAGCGCGGCGGGATCCGCGGGAATCGCGAGCGGCTTGCTGCCGAAGGCCTGGGGAAGCGTAACGCAGAGCTTGAGTACGTGGTCGCGGATCGTCTCCGCTTCGAGGCCGCCGCCGGGGGCGAGGCCCAGCGAAAGGCGCGCGGCGGCGCCCTGTGCGGCGCGGCACAGGTTGAAGATGCGCGGCAGGAACTCGACGACCTCGGCGACGGGACGACCCAGGAGCAGGGCTTCGAGCGGCAGCGGGGGCGCCGCCTCGAGGACCGGACCCTGTTCGCCAAACGTTACCGTCGCCGCGCGCAAGCTCATCCGCCCAGTCCACCGGTAATGACGCGCCGGCGCGTCGGCTCGGGTTCGGCGGCCGGCTGCTCCGGCATGAGCTCCGCCTCGCGGATGGCGCGGATCTCGGCGGCGCGGTCGGTTTCGGCGCGGTTCTCCGCCTTGAAGAGTTCGGCCATGATCGCGCCCGCGATCTCGACTGCCTGCAACTGGCTGCTGAAGTCGCCCATGGGCGAGAACAGCGAGCATGCCAGATACGGACCGGTCAGATCCCGGCTGTTGTGAAGGAACTCGTAGTCTCCGGACGGAAAGGCGATCATTTCCTTCCTGGTGGGCGCCAGCACGGGATAGTCGGCAGGCGGAAGGAAGACCAGGTTCATCGACAGCGGCGAAATCAGGACGCCGAGGAAGCCGCCTTCGTGCGGCCGAAAGTCCACCGCCTGCACGTGCAGTGCGTGGTTCACCATCGGCATGTCGCGCATTCGCGAATTGAAGACTTCGGTGAAGTCCGCCACCAGCGCGGCTGTCCGCCGTTCCATCTCCGCCATCGTCGCTGCCGAAGGTGCGCCCGGGTCCTCGCGCACGAGGAACTGCGCCCTGGGCGCGGAGCATCCGGGACAGGTCCAGTCATCCGGCAGGTCGACAAACGCGGTTCCCGGCAGGACCTGCCTGGTGTCGTCGCCCTCCTGCGGATCGTAGGTTGTCCAGCAGATCTTGCACTCCATCACGGCGAGCGGGCTGATCTTGTCGTTCGCTCCCAGATAGCTGCCCTCGAAACCCGGCCTGGTCATCGGATGGCTCCGATCACGTCGCGGATGCGGACCGCACTGTCGCGAAGGTCCTCGTCGGCGGCCAGCGCCACTTCGGGCATTTCGGTCACCTCGAACGTGTCGAGAATGAGCGTGTCCATCGAGTTGTAGAACTGCACCTTCCAGACCTGCGGCTCGGCCGTCGCCGTGATCCGGCAGTTGCCGTAGCCGCGCGAAAGGATCGTCACCGAACCTTCACCCAGCGCTTCGGCCAGCCAGTCGAGGTCCTCGGGCGTATGAGGCAGGAGCGAGAGGTTGACGACGTGCGCGATGGCCCCAGGCTTCCAGTTGAGGCTCTGGTCCAGGATCTCGGTCAGGATCGAGGGCGCGTTGGCGAGCCCGGCAATCTTCCTGGCCAGAACGCCGATCGCCGGCCGGCGGGCCACGTGGGCGCGCGCGACCGAAAGGCGGGGCGCCTGGGCGATCTCGACCGTGTCCATGCCGGCCGCCAGCAGCATCCACACGCCGGCAAAGACGCTTTCCTGCACCATCACGGCGGGCACGCCGCGGATCTTCATCGACACTTCGCCCTGGCCGAGGGCATCGGCCATCACCTTGCGCGCGCCCGGCGAGAGGGTCGAAAGGTCGAATTGCACCGGCGGCGCGCCTTGCGCGACGATCTCGCATGCCGCCGCCATCTCGGCCAGCATCGCCAGCGCTTCGGCCACCGCCTCCCTGTCATCGGCTTCGGGCACATGCGGGGAATAGGTCCGCATGCCCGACGGCATGGTCATGTACTGCAGTTCGCCGTCCGGATCGGGTTGCGATCCGGGACCGAAGCCTGCGGGGGGAAGCGTGAAGGGGGAAACCATGACTGACCTCAGGCGGCTTTCAGCGACAGGATGTGGGTGATGCGCGTCAGGTAGTCGGACCAGTCCCGCACCTTCTCGATCGATCCGAGGAACGTCGTTCTCTGGAAGAACAGCAGACCCGGCGTCTTCAGCGCCCGATGCTGTTCGCGAAGCGAAGCCTCGATCGCGTCGTCGACCACCGCGCAATCGAAGATGTTCTGGAAGGCGAGGCGCAGTTCCGGGAGGATTACCGCCGCGTCCACCGTTTCCAGGTTGCGGCGGGCATCGCCGGGAACGAAAAGGCAATGGAGCCCCGGCCGCGACAGGAATTCGGCCACGTCATGCGTGGAGGCGACGCGCGGATAGCCCTGTTCGTTCTCCAGCCGGACGATCAGCGGGTGGATCTCAGCGGCGGGCGGCGACTTGGGGTGGACTTGGTCGTGCATCGGGTCATCCATGGCTGCGGCCGGCTTGCAGCGCGGCCTGTAGGTGCGGTGGGAGTTCCGGCTCGCGGTCTTCGAGGTCGGCGAAGGCGTCGCCGAGATCGCCGCCGCGCATGAGCGATGCCAGACCGCCGAGGGCGGCGCGGATCTTCAGCGCCTCGTCCTCTTCCAGGACGGCATGGGCCGTGCCGAGAAAGTTCAGCACCCAATCGCCGGGCTTCGCCTCGGGCGTCAGGGACAGATCGACCGTCTCCAGCCGGTCGCCGTCGAGCGCGTGGCCGGCTATGCCGTCAATCGCAACCAGGCGCATGGGCACACCGACACACATCAGACAGCCTCGGGAAAGAAACGGGCGTCGCCCGTACGGCAGGCATCCTCCTCGGAGGGGCGGCCGGATTCGTATGCGCCGCGGCGGATCGCCGGATCCGCCAGCAGCGAGGCGTCGGAGCGACCGCCGGAAACGGCCACGCCCCATTCGGCCAGGATGCCTCTGGCGATGGCGAGCGCCTGCGGGATGCGGGCGGACACCTCGGGGCGCAATCCGCCGCCATAATCGTCGAGCTCCACCGGCTGGCAGCCGATCAGCACCATCTGCGCTGGGCGGTAGCCCATGAGGGTGGCGGTTGCGATGACGTCCTGAAAGCCGGTCTGGTGCAGGCTCATCTTCTTGGCCCCCATGAACGCGGGAACCTCGTCGTCGCGCACGATCTTCATCTCGCCGGGGGATAGACCATAGTCGATGGCGTCAAACACCAGCAGCGCGTCGCAATCCTCGAGAAACGGCAGCAGGTAGAGGCCCTGGGTGCCGCCGTCGAGGAGACGGACGTATGGCGGCAAGGCATGCGTCTCGGCCATCGCCTCGACGCAGCGTACGCCAAACCCCTCATCGGCCCACAGGACGTTGCCGATGCCCAGAATCAGAACTCGTTTCGACACCGGCTTCCTCCCCAGTGGCTGGTCGAACGATTTTCATCTTATAAAGCAGATGACAGGCTGGTTACCATGCAGTCTCGACCTCGTCCGGATATTTCTGATCTTGTAACCTAAGATATTGAATAGAAACGGAAATTGGGATTCTTTGGTCATTGGTTGCCACGTGTTCAGTGGTAGAAAAATGATCGGATTGCCGGCGAATATGCAAAGCAAATTACCAGTTTGACCGGTTTTGCCACACCATCCGAGTATTAATTCCGTCTTGCGCTCCGCCGGAGCGGCACTAACATGACGTCATGTTGCCCGAACCAACACTTCCCCCAACCGGCCGGCTGGAGCATTTCAGCGACGATGCCTGGGTCGAGGTGTTGTCGGCGATGGACCGCACCTATGCCGACCTGGTGAGCTACCAGGAACAACTGGAGCGCCAGAACGCCGAACTGCAGGAGATGCGCACTTTCCTCACCGCGATTCTGTCGTCGGTGTCGGACGTGCTGATCGTTGCGGATCGGGCGGGCCGCGTCGTGCAGGTGAGCCGCTCGGTAGGCGACCTGACCGGCGGGCCGGAGCGCTCGGTCTTGGGCAGGCCGTTGTCAGGCCTGTTTGAACCGGCGCATGGGGCGCTGCTGGAAACGGTGCTGTCCGGCCTGCGCGAGAGCCGCAAGGGCGCGCAACTCGAGGCGAACCTGGCCACGACCGCGGGGGCCGAACCGCTGGACATCTCGATTGCGCCGCGGCTCGACGAGCGCGGCAGGGTCGACGGCTTCGTCCTGACGGGCAGGCCCATGGGTGCGCTGCGCAAGGCTTACGCGGAGTTGTCGGAGAGCCACGACGCCCTGAAGACGGCGCAGGCGCAACTCGTGCGCAACGAGAAACTCGCGAGCCTCGGCCGGCTGCTGGCCGGCGTGGCTCACGAACTGAACAATCCGATCAGCTTCGTCTATGCCAACGCCCATGCGCTCGGCCGCTACGCAACCAAGTTCGAGACCTATTTCGCCAGGGTTCAGGAAGGCGCGGGCCGCGAGGAACTGATCGCGCTGCGGACCGACCTGCGCCTCGACCGGGAACTCGCCAATTTGCGCGAAGCGATCCGCGGCGCGCATGACGGGGCCGAGCGGGTGCGCGACATCGTCGAAGACCTTCGCCGGCTTTCGTCCGATGGGTCTGGCGAGAAGGTGATGTTCGACCTGGCGGAGACGGTCCGCATCGCCGCCAGCTGGGTCATGCGCGGCATGAAGCAGCCGGTGACGCTCACCATGGAGCCGATGCAGGCCGTCCAGGTGCGCGGCCGGCAGGGACACCTGCAGCAGGTGGTGATGAACCTGGTGCAGAACGCCTTTGACGCACTTGAGGGCCGCGAGGGCGCAGAAATCCGCCTTTCGGTGACGACGGAACCGGGCAAGGCGGTGTTGACCGTGGCCGACAATGGCCCCGGCGTGTCCGAAGAACTGCGGACTCTCATCTTCGATCCGTTCTTCACCACCAAGGCGGTGGGGCGCGGCACCGGGCTCGGCCTGGCGATAAGCCTGAAGATCGCCGAGGAGCATGGCGGCAGCATCGTCCTGTGCGAGGCCGCCAGGGGCGCCTGCTTCCGGCTGGTCCTGCCGATGGAGGATGGCGCATGACCTCCCTGTTATGGCTGCAGGCGGCCGGCTGCGGCGGGTGCACCATGTCGCTGCTGTGCGCCGAAGATCCAGGCGTGCTCGAAATGCTGGAGGACGCCGGCATTCGCGTGCTTTGGCACCCGGCGCTTTCGGTGGAGACCGGAGCCGACGCCAGGGCGATCCTCGAGGACGTTGTGCAGGGACGGATCGAGCTGGACATTCTCTGCGTCGAAGGCGCTGTCGCACGCGGCCCGGCCGGCACCGGCCGCTTCCAGATGCTGTCCGGCACCGGCGAAAGCCTGATGCACTGGGTCGAGCGGATCGCCGAACGCGCACGCCATGTCGTGGCCGTCGGCTCCTGCGCGGCGTTTGGCGGCGTCACCGCCGCCGGCGGCAATCCGAGCGACGCCGTCGGGCTGCAGCACGACGGCGCACATGCCGGCGGGCTGTTGCCGCGTGGCTGGCGCTCGCGGTCCGGCCTGCCGGTCGTCAACATCGCGGGCTGTCCAACGCATCCGGGCTGGGTGACGGAGACATTGATGCTGCTGGCTGCCGGCGAATTCCCAGCGCTCGACGGCTACGGGCGCCCACGTTTCTACGCCGATCACCTGGTGCATCACGGATGCCCGAAGAACGAGTTCTACGAGTACAAGGCGAGCGCGCGCGAACTGTCCGAGATCGGCTGCATGATGGAGAATCTCGGCTGCATCGGAACGCAAGCGGTCGGTGACTGCAACATCCGTCCGTGGAACGGCGAGGGCAGTTGCACCCGCGGCGGCTATCCGTGCATCAACTGCACCGCGCCGCGTTTCGAGGACCCGGCGCATGCCTTCGTCGAGACGCCCAAGATCGCGGGATTCCCCGTCGGCCTGCCGATCGACATGCCGAAGGCTTGGTTCATGGCGCTCGCTTCGCTGTCGAAGGCGGCAACGCCCGACCGGATCGGGCGCAATGCGCGGGCGGACCGGATCGTCGTGCCGCCCACGCTGAGGCAGCCGAAATGAGCGAGCCGCAGGCGGCGCGGCTGGTCCTCGGCCCATTCAACCGGGTCGAGGGCGACCTCGAAGTCACGCTCGACATAAGCGACGGACGCGTGGCGCGCGCCGAGGTGAGTTCGCCGCTCTATCGCGGTTTCGAGCGAATGCTCGAGGGGCGCGATCCGCGCGATGCCCTGGTGATTACGCCGCGTATCTGCGGGATCTGCTCGATCAGCCAGTCGGCAGCGGCGGCTGCGGCGCTCGGCGACGCGATGGGGCTGACACCGACCCGGCAGGGCGCGGCGATGACGGCGCTGATCCACGCGACCGAAAACGTCGCGGATCATGTGGCGCATTTCCACCTGTTCTTCATGCCCGATTTCGCTCGGCCCGACTATGCCGGGAGGTCCTGGCACGCGCGGGCAATCGAAAGGTTCACGGCGCTGGAGGGCAGCGCACAGCGAAGCGCGGTCGAGGCCCGGACGAAACTCCTGCACGTCATGGGGCTGCTCGCCGGGAAGTGGCCGCACACGCTTGCCATCCAGCCGGGCGGCGTGACCCGTGCGCCCGGACTGAGCGAGAAGGCGCGCCTCCAGGCAACCCTGCGCTCCTTCCGGCGATACCTGGAAAGCGTGCTTTTTGGCGGAAAGCTCGAAGAGTTCGCCGCAATCGCCTCGATCGAAGGTCTGATGCGCTGGACGCACGGCGATGCCGGGCTTTTCCTGGAGATCGCGGACGACCTCGGACTGGAATCGCTCGGCCGCGGAGCCGGACGCTACCTCTCCTATGGCGCATACCGGCTCGAGAGCGGCCCGATCTTTGCCGCCGGCGTCTGGGATGGTGATCTCAAACCGCTCGACACGCGCGCGATCGTCGAGGATCTGACACATGCGTGGATGCGCGGCGGCGCGGCGCACCCGTGGGACGGCGTGACGGAGCCGGACGAAGCCATGGCTCCGCCGGGCTACAGCTGGTGCAAGGCGCCGCGGCTCGACGGCAAGGCGTTCGAGGTCGGCGCTCTGGCCAGGCAGGTGGTGGACGGCCACCCGTTGGCTGTCGCGCTCGCCGGCGGAGGCGTTCTGGCGCGCGTCGCCGGACGTCTTGTCGAACTGGCGCGCACGCAGATCGTCATGGAGCGGCTGGCGGCGGAAATCGAGCCCGGCGCGCCTTACATGGCGCGAGGGGAGTTGCCGCACATGGGCCGGGGAGCCGGCCTTGTCGAAGCCGCTCGCGGGGCACTCGGGCACTGGCTGCGGATCGAGGGCGGGAGGATCGCCGGCTATCAGATCATCGCGCCGACCACCTGGAACTTTTCGCCGCGCGACGGCTCGGGAATGCCCGGGCCGCTGGAGGCGGCGCTGGAAGGAATCGCGGTCGACGGACCGGGTGCACTGGCAGTGCAACATGTGGTTCGCAGCTTCGATCCCTGCATGGTCTGCACGGTGCATTGAAACACCACGGAAGGATGACGTCATCCGATGGCCGGGGCTGTATCGATCCGCGTTCGGGGGCAGGTACAGGGGGTCGGCTTCCGGCCCTTCATCTGGCAACTGGCCCAGGAGTTCGGGTTGAGCGGGCGCGTGCTCAACGATCCCGAGGGCGTCCTGATCGAAGCGGCGGGGGCAAATCTCGACGGCTTCGTCGCTGCGATTTCGGCAAGGGCGCCCAAGCTGGCGCGCGTGGACGCTGTCGAGGTGACCCCTCTCGAGGGTGATCCTCCGGTCGGGTTCGAAATTGCCCCGTCGCGCGGATCAGGGTCCGAGACGCGGGTGACCCCGGATGCGGCGACCTGCCCGGATTGCGCGGCGGAGATTCGCGGAGAGGGGAGACGGAAGGGTTACGCCTTCACCAATTGCACCCATTGCGGTCCGCGTTTCACCATCCTCAGAGGCCTGCCCTACGACCGGGCGAAGACCACGATGGCGGTTTTCGCGATGTGCGACGAGTGCCGGGCCGAATACGAAAACCCGGCGGACCGGCGGTTTCACGCACAGCCTGTCGCCTGTCCCCGATGCGGGCCGCGCCTTTGGCTCGAGGCCGGAGGTAGGGAAATCCACGGCGATCCGATCGCCGGGGCCGTGCGGCGGCTGAGGGCGGGCGAGATCGTCGCGGTGAAGGGGCTGGGAGGCTTCCACCTCGCCTGCGATGCCGCCAATGGGCAGGCCGTGGCGATGCTCCGGTCACGCAAGCGCCGGCCGGCCAAGCCGTTCGCGCTGATGGGGCACGAAGGCGCACTGCAAGGCGTGGCGCACCTGACCGAATCGGACCTCGCGATCCTGTGCGATGCGGCCGCTCCGATCGTGCTCGTCGCCTCGCGCGGCGTGCTGCCCGACGGGCTCGCGCCGGGAATGTCGACGCTCGGCGTTATGCTGCCATACACGCCGCTGCATCACCTGCTGCTGGACGCCTTCGGCGGCGTGCTGGTGATGACCAGCGGCAATCTTTCCGGCGAGCCCCAGGTCGTGGGCAATGACGAGGCGCGCGAAAAGCTCTCCGCCTTCGCCGACGCCTTCCTGATGAATGACCGCGATATCGCGCGCCGGCTCGACGACAGCGTGGAGCGCAGCGATCCGCCGATGATCCTGCGCCGGGCGCGGGGCCGGACGCCAGGAACCCTGCCGCTGCCGCCGGGATTCGACGAGGCCCCGCAAGTGCTCGCACTGGGCGGCCAGATGAAGGGTGCAATCTGCCTCGTCAAGAACGGGCAAGCTCTGCTTGGACACCATCTGGGCGATCTCGACGATGCATTGTGCGCCGAGGAGTTCGACAAGGCGGTGACGGACTACACGGCCCTGTTCGAGCATCGCCCGGCGCAGGTGGCCGTCGATGCGCATCCCGGCTATCGGGCAACGAATGCCGGGCGGCGCATGGGACTGCCGGTCGCCGAGGTCTGGCACCACCACGCACATCTGGCGTCCTGCCTGGTTGAGAATTCTTGGCCGCTTGGCGGCGGGCCGGTGGCAGGGATCGTACTGGATGGAACCGGCCTCGGGCCGGACGGGACGATCTGGGGCGGAGAACTCCTGCTGGGGGACTATCTCGGCTTCGAGCGCCGGGCATGGTTGCGGCAGGCTCCGCTGATCGGCGGAGACCGCGCCGCACGCGAGCCGTGGCGCAACGCGCTGGCGCGGCTCGATCAGGCGGGGCTCGCCGACCGGGCGGACGTGCTTTTCCCGGAGGCCCCGCGCGAAACGGTCCGGCTTGCCGCGGCCCGAGGCTTCAATGCTCCCCAATCCTCGAGCGCGGGCCGGCTTTTTGACGCGGTTGCCGCCTGCCTCGGGCTCTGCGCCCAGGCGCAGACCTACGAAGGCGAGGCGGCGTTGCGCCTGGAGACGCTGGCGCAACGCGCCAGCCTCGGTCGGGAAGCGTATGGCTGCGCAGGAGACCGGGCGGAGATCGACCCATCGCCGATGTTCCGCGATATTGTTGCCGACCTCGCCGCCGGGTCTTCGGCGGAAACGATCGCCTGGCGCTTCCACGCCTGGCTCGCAAACGCCTTCGCCCTTCGCGCCCGGGAGTTGGCCCGGTCGGGCAAGGCGCATGCCGTTGCGCTGTCCGGCGGGTGTTTCCAGAACGCCCTGTTGCTGATTCTCACACTGAAGGCGCTGGAAGATGTCCCCGTGCTGGTCCATCGCTCGACGCCCGCGAACGATGGCGGGCTGGCGCTGGGGCAGGCGGCGATTGTCGCGGCGCGGCATGTGCGCGGGGCGGAAAGCAACTGACCAACATCCTGCAAAGACGGTTAGCAGACTACCGAGCGCTTACCGCGCATGGTACCATAAGCTACTGTTTTCAAACGAATAACTTCCGGCGATTCCACCACTGAATCTGTTTGTATCGTCCGTATGCGCCTGATTTTCTTGGCGCTGAGGAACTGTGCTTCGGCGCGGTAAGGGCATGCAGGACTAAGGGAGGACCATCGTTGAGCCAGATTGAAACCTTCTATGAAGTCATGCGCAAGCAGGGGATCACCCGGCGCAGCTTCATGAAATATTGCTCGCTCACCGCGAGTGCGCTCGGGCTGGGACCGGCCTTCGTGCCGAAGATCGCCCATGCGATGGAGACAAAGCCACGCACGCCGGTGATTTGGGTCAACGGCCTGGAATGCACGTGCTGCTCGGAGTCCTTCATCCGCGGCGCGCATCCGCTGGCGAAGGATGTCGTGCTGTCGATGATCAGCCTCGACTATTCGCACACCCTGATGGCGGCGGCGGGCCATGCCGCCGAGGCGGCGCTGGAAGACACGATCCAGAAATACAAGGGCAACTACATCCTTGCCGTGGAAGGCAATCCGCCCCTCAACGAGGACGGCATGTTCTGCATCGTCGGCGGCAAGCCCTTTGTCGAACAGCTCCGCCACGCGGCGAAGGACGCCAAGGCGATCATCAGCTGGGGCGCCTGCGCATCCTATGGCTGCGTGCAGGCCGCCGCGCCGAATCCGACCCGCGCGACGCCCGTCCACAAGGTCATCACCGACAAACCGATCATCAAGGTGCCGGGTTGCCCGCCCATCGCCGAGGTCATGACCGGCGTCATCACCTACATGCTGACCTTCGACCGCCTGCCGGAACTCGACCGCCAGGGGCGCCCGGCAATGTTCTACGGCCAGCGCATCCACGACAAATGCTATCGCCGGCCGCATTTCGACGCCGGCCAGTTCGTCGAGGCCTGGGACGACGAGAACGCCCGCAAGGGCTATTGCCTCTACAAGATGGGCTGCAAGGGCCCGACCACCTACAACGCCTGCTCGACCGTGCGCTGGAACGAAGGCACCTCCTTCCCCATCCAGTCGGGCCACGGCTGCATCGGCTGCTCGGAGGACGGATTCTGGGATCAGGGCTCGTTCTACGACCGGCTGACCAACATCAACGCCTTCGGAGTCGAGGCCAATGCGGACCGGGTGGGACTGACGGCGGCGGGCGTGGTCGGCGGCGCGGTAGCCGTTCATGCCGCGGTCAGCGCGCTGAAACGCGCGCAGCAGAAGACGCAAGAGAAAGTGGGGGGCTGAGCCCAGGCGATCAATAAGCCGCACGGCTTTTCCCTCGACACTTCCGGCCAGCGCGTCGTGGTCGATCCGGTGTGCCGGATCGAAGGTCACATGCGCTGCGAGGTAAACGTGGATGAGAACAACATCATCCGCAACGCGGTTTCCACCGGTACCATGTGGCGCGGGCTGGAGGTGATCCTCAAGGGCCGCGATCCGCGCGATGCCTGGGCCTTCACCGAGCGGATATGCGGAGTCTGCACCGGCACGCATGCACTGACATCGGTGCGGGCGGTCGAGGATGCGTTGGGGATCACGATCCCCGAGAACGCGAACTCGATCCGCAACATCATGCAGCTGAACTTGCAGATTCACGACCACATCGTGCATTTCTACCACCTGCACGCGCTGGACTGGGTGAACCCGGTAAACGCACTGAGGGCGGATCCGAAGGCGACGAGCGAACTGCAACAGGCCGTCAGCCCGTCGCATCCCCTGTCCTCGCCCGGCTACTTCCGCGACGTGCAGAACCGGCTGAAGGCCTTTGTCGAATCCGGCCAGCTCGGCATCTTCAAGAACGGTTATTGGGACAATCCGGCCTATCTGCTGCCTCCCGAAGCCGACCTGATGGCAACCACACATTATCTCGAGGCGCTGGACCTGCAGAAGGAGATCGTCAAGATTCACACGATCTTCGGCGGCAAGAACCCGCATCCGAACTGGCTGGTCGGCGGCGTTCCCTGCCCGATCAACGTCCATTCCACCGGCGCGGTCGGTGCGATCAACATGGAGCGGCTGAACCTCGTCAGCTCCATCATCGACAAGTGCATCGAGTTCAACAACAACGTCTATATCCCCGACGTGAAGGCGATCGGCGGGTTCTACAAGAACTGGCTCTATGGCGGCGGCCTGTCCGGCAAGTCGGTGCTCGCCTATGGCGACATTCCCGAACACGCCAACAATTTCGCCGCCGACCAGCTGCACCTGCCGCGCGGCGCGGTCATCAACGGCAATCTCGGCGAAGTCCATGATGTCGACCAGCGCGATCCCGAACAGGTGCAGGAGTTCGTAGACCACAGCTGGTACGAATATGCCGGCTCCGAAAAGGGCAAGGGCCTGCATCCCTGGGATGGCGTCACGTCGCCGAAATACGAGCTTGGCCCGAACGCCAAGGGAAGCAGGACCAACATCGAGCAGCTGGACGAGGGCGCCAAGTACAGCTGGATCAAGGCCCCCCGCTGGAAGGGCAATGCGATGGAGGTGGGCCCTCTGGCCCGCTATGTCGTCGGATACGCCAAGGGGCATGAGGACATCAAGAACCAGGTCGACGGCCTGCTGCGCGACATGGGCTTGCCGCTGACCGCCATCTTCTCCACGCTGGGCCGCACCGCGGCGCGGGCGCTGGAAAGCGAATTCTGCGGGCGGCTGCAGAAGCACTTCTTCGACAAGCTGGTGGCCAACATCAAGGCAGGCGACGAGAGCACCGCGAACGTCGCCAAGTGGGACCCCTCGACCTGGCCGAAGGAAGCCAAGGGCGTGGGCGCCACCGAGGCGCCGCGCGGCGCGCTCGGGCACTGGATCAAGATCAAGGACGGACGCATCGAGAACTATCAATGCGTCGTGCCGACCACCTGGAACGGTTCCCCACGCGACCTCGCGGGCAATATCGGCGCCTTCGAGGCGAGCCTCATGGACACCAAGGTGGAACGCCCCGAAGAGCCGGTCGAAATCCTGCGGACCATCCACAGCTTCGACCCCTGCCTGGCCTGCTCCACCCATGTCATGTCGCCCGACGGCCAGGAACTGGCCCGGGTCAAGGTCCGCTGAGAAAGGAACGACAGCGATGAAAAGAGCAATTCTCGCCTTCCTGCTGGCCTTGGCCGCCACGCCTGCGCTAGCCCATACCGGCGTCGGCGAAGCCAATGGTTTCGTTCACGGTCTGGAGCATCCGATCTTTGGACCGGACCACCTCCTGGCGATGTTGGCCGTGGGCATGTGGTCGGGCTTCGTGCTACCGAAACGCTTCTGGATGGGGGCGGCCACCTTCATGGGCGCGATGGCCGTCGGCGCCGGGATCAGCTGGTCCGGCATCGCTATCCCGATGGTCGAGACCTGGATCGTGCTCTCGGTCGTCGTCTTCGGCGTCCTGACCCTGGTCAGCCGCCGCGGCCAGCCGGAAGGGCTGACCCAGGCCTCGCTCGCGGCGATAGCGCTCTTTGCCCTGTGCCACGGCCATGCCCATGCGACCGAGGCCTCGGGCCATGACTTGGCCTATCTGGTCGGCTTCCTGATCTCGACCGGGGCGCTCCATGTCGTCGGAATCCTGATCGCGCGGGCCATCGCCGAGAAGCTGATCGTCCAGCGCGCGCTCGGCGCCGGCATTGCGGCCTCCGGCCTCTATCTGATGGTGGGGTGAAGTCATGGCGACCGCGACTTCGGACGTTCACGCCCACGGCGTCGCGCCGGAAGACCTGGCGAACGTCAGCCGCCAGACTTCGGTCTACGTTTATGAAGCGCCGATGCGCATCTGGCACTGGGTCAACGCACTGGCGATCGTCGTCCTCTGCGTGACCGGCTACTTCATCGGCTCGCCCCCGCCGTCGATGCAGATCGGCGAGGCCGCGCAGCAGTTCGTGTTCGGTTACATCCGCTTCGCCCATTTCGCGGCAGGCTGGGTGCTGGCGATCGGCTTCCTCGGCCGCATCTATTGGGCTTTCTTCGGCAACCATCACGCCAGGCAGCTGTTCTACGTGCCGTTCTGGCGGGCCGCTTACTGGAAGGAGGTGCTTGTCGAAATCCGCTGGTACCTGTTCCTCGAGAGGGAACCGAAGAAGTATGTCGGCCACAACCCGCTGGCGCAGCTTGCCATGTTTTTCTTCATCACGCTTGGCGTGAGCTTCATGATCGTCACCGGCATGGCGCTCTATGGCGAGGGTGCGCAGGAGGGCAGTCTCGCGCACGACCTTTTCGGCTGGGTGCACGGTTTCACCTGGAACAGCCAGAGGCTGCACACGCTGCACCATCTCGGCATGTGGTGGATCCTGATCTTCATGATCATCCACATCTACGTGGCGATCCGAGAGGACATCATGAGCCGGCAGTCCATCGTTTCGACGATGATCTCCGGACACCGGACCTTCAAGGACGATCGCGACGACTGATCCCCGTCAAAGCACCGCAAAGCGCCTGCGAATTCGATCGCACAGGGCCGGGTCACATCCCCGGCCCTGTTCGCGTTGCGGCGTCCGAGTGTTCGAAGGCGCACTCGATGGTTTCGATCACGGCGAGGTGCGCCCATCCGCCCGCTGCGCCGGCGGCCGATCGACGACATGACCCTGCGCCGGTTCAGTCCAGAGAGGCAGTGCAACTAACTTCGCGATGTCGGACGGTTCGCAAGCTTCCAGGCCTCACGACGCGAGATAAGTCTGAGATCGTGTCAGATTTTCGCATTCTCGACTGCGTCAGGGGCGGTTCAGCATCGACGCTTCGGGTCGGCTTAAAACCTCTGACGACAGTTTGCGACCCCTCGAGGATCGCCTAGTGGGTGGTCGTGACGTTGCAGAGATTGCACATGGTTCCGAGGATGCAGCTGGCGTCAGGCGCTGCCGAGTTGCGGCAAGGTTTGGCGCCGGGCATCATCCGCAGACGAATGGGGAGGATGCATCATGCGCAAGTTTCTCGGCGGTCTCTTGCTCGTCTGGTCGTGTGCCGCCGCAACCGCCGCCGAGGTAAGGACTGCGGGCACGGTCAACGATGGTTGGGGCGACCTGAAGAAGCTGACATTGACCGGCAAGATATCGGCCGGCGATGCCAAGCGCGTCTCGCGACTGCTCGGAGAAGACGACTCCACCCTGGTCTTCCTCAATAGTACCGGAGGGGATTACCGCGAGGGTTTGGCTCTCGCCGCGCTCTTCAAGGAAAGGCTGGTCCGGACTTTCGTCCCGGCCGGGTCGAGTTGCCTCTCAGCGTGTGCGATTGCGTTTCTCGGCGGTTCGGCCGAGGGGGAGGAAGGCACTCAACCTTCGGCAAGGTCGATTGCAGTCGGCGCGCGTCTCGGCTTCCACGCGCCCTTTATCGAGACCGGCGGCGGTGACCTGACGCTCCGGGCTGTCGAAGAAGCCTACGATCACGCCATCGGCACCGTGACTGACTTCATACGCGTGTCCGGCGGCTACGGCGTGTCCGCCGAAGTCGCCGCCGACATGATGACGCCGCAGCGCTCGGATCTGTTCTACGTGCGCACCGTTCGCGACCTGCGACGGGTTGGCGCTCAAATACATTCCATAGGGAAGGCGACGACCCTGACGCCTTCAATGGCTAAGAATCTGTGCCTCAACGGCTGGGTGAGCGACGAACTGTCCGGCACCACCTGGACGGAGGCCGAGGAGACGATGGCGGCGTTGTGGAAGGACCTCGCGTGGCGAGAAGGTACGACGGTCAACATCGAGTCCGGCATGTTCGGCGACGTGATGAAGGCAAAGCGCGCGGTCCTGCCGATGACCCAAGATGGCGAGGGCGCCGGGTACTACTCATGCCTCATCGAGTTCGCCACGGTTGACGGAGAGCTGGTGGCAACCAACCGCGGGTACATCTACACGGTCGATACAGGCGAGATCCTCGCGGATGCAAAGGCCTTCAATCGCGATGTCAACGAAGTTGCCAACCCCGACATCAACCCCAGTTTCATGATCATGGCCATTGACCCGCTCGATCGCAACGCCGGCGACGACGAGCTTCGCT